>JBBQSE010000023.1:0-37469 GCA_038214195.1 Planctomycetales bacterium | reverse complement strand
CATCTCACGCACGAATGATCGGCTGAACGCGCTGATGGACGGCGTGTCCTTTATTGCGCGAGTGGCGGCGAAAAAACGTGCTGAGATTGGCCCAGGCAAGAAAGTCGTGATCCACCCAATCGGAATTCGGTATCGACTTTTGACGGATCTGGCCACGGTGGCTAATCCGATTCTGACGAAGCTGGAAGAACGTACGTTTTGGAAGACACAGGAGCATCTATCGACGATTGATCGAATCGCACGCCTGGCGATGGCGCTGCTGGCGGCGCGGGAAATCGAGGTTTTGGGGGCGACACAATCCGGGACCGTACGCGGGCGGATTGCGAACCTGATCAACGCGCTGCTTCATCCGATCGAAAAACAATGGCTCGGGGCGGCTCGGCTGGGCGACGTCATTGTGCGCGTGAAGGATCTGCGATCAGCAATTCTGCCCGAGATGCTCAAGGGCACGCTGACGCCGGAAGAACGCGCGTCGTGCTGGAGACAGCTCACAGACTGCTACTACGCTCAGACTCTCTCGATGTACCCGGATGGCTATATGGACGACGGCCCGAAAGGACAGCTGACCCCCGAACGCATCATGGAGACAATTGAACGCCTGGAAGAAGATCTCACTGATCGTGTGACTGCCCAGCCTGTCTGGAAAGCGGAATTCCGGATCGGTGAAGCGATTGTGATCGATCCGACTCAAAAGAAGGTCCGCGGCACTGATCCCGTCAGTCAAACTCTGCGGGACAACTTGCTGTCGCTGCTGGAGATCGAGGACTGGTGGCCGCCGCAACCAGTGACGACTGTTGAGGAGTAGCCGAGATTGAAGAGCGACGGACTGAAACCCCGGGGCTTCCTTCGCTCCGGTCAGTTCAGCCCCGGCCACTCCATCAATAGAGGTAAGCATCGAGCGATTTATTTATGTCTGATCAGCCGGAACGCGCTAGCGTCCGGTTCTGTGAAAACCGGGAGCTAGCGCTCTGCGGCTGATTCAGGAACGACGCATATTGACCGCTCGACACTTAGCGTCCCACATCGCCGGCAGGACGAATTTCGGTACCGACCGTTGCTGTCAATGCGTCACCCAGTTCGCTGCGGACGCCTTCTGCGAGTTTGCTCAGTCGAGTCACGATGTCGGGGTGTTGAGCGGCCACGTTGGTTTTTTCGCCGACGTCGGTCTTCAAATCGAACAGCGCCAGATCCGTGTGAGCCACTTTGTAGCCGTGGCGGCTGGCGATGCCCTGGATTCCGGACTGAGTGATCGAGGCGGGTTTCAGGTTTTCAAAATTCGATGGCTTGCCATTTCGTCCCGGAGGTCCGGCGACGGTAAGGTAGTCGTGAGCAAAGTGCAGCTTCCAGTCTCCACTGCGAACGGCCTGCAATTCTCCACCTGCGTAGAAGCAGAGCGCTTCGTGGGGAGATTTCGCGGCAGGATCGGCAAACATCAGCGAACGAATGTCTTTGCCGTCGATCTTATTTTTCGACAGCTTCCCGCCCACAATGCCGGCAATCGTCGGCAGCAGGTCGATCGTTGTGGCGGGCTCGGCGCATTGAGTGGCGGCTGGAATCCGGCCGGGCCAGCGCATCAGGCAGGGAGTCCTTACGCCGCCTTCAAACGATGTCAGCTTGCCTTCCCGCAGCGCGCCGGCTGAACCGGCGTGATCGCCGTAGGACAGGAACGGCCCGTTGTCGGACATGAAGATTACCAGCGTCTTGTGGTCCAGATCCTGCTCCGAAAGAGCGTCGAGGATTCTTCCCACAGACCAGTCCAGTTCTTCAATCACATCGCCGTACAGACCGCGATTCGAGTTACCTTTGAATCGATCTGAGGCAAAGATCGGGACGTGTGGCATGACGTGGGGGACATACAGAAAGAACGGCTGAGACTGGTGGGCCTTGATAAAAGCGACCGCCCGCTCGGTGAATCGTCTTGTAAACAACGCCTGATCAGGATCCTGTTCAATCACCAGATCGCCATCGTACAGCGGCAGGGGCGGCATCGAGTCATGCAACACGGGATGATACTTCGAGTTGTCGTTGGAATACGGGATCCCAAGGAATTCATCAAAGCCGTTTCGCAGCGGAAGGAATTCGGGCACTGTTCCCAGATGCCATTTTCCAAGGATCGCGGTCGCGTAGCCTTTTTGTTTCAGCAATTCGGGCAGCAGTAATTCGTCCGGATGAATGCCCACTGTGCTGGTGTGATTCAGCGCGCCGGACATACTGACACGGTTGGAATAACAGCCCGACATTAAAGCGGCTCGCGAGGCGGTGCAGACGGCCTGGGCGACATAAAAATCGGTGAACCGACGCCCTTCCGTGGCCAGCCGATCCATGTTAGGCGTCTTCACGTCTGTGGCGCCAAAGCAGCCGACGTCGCCGTATCCCTGATCGTCAGTGAAGATGAGCACGATGTTCGGCAGGTCGGCGTTTGCCGCAGCGGCAAGTCGTTCGGTGGCCGTCACGCACAGTAAGAGGCCCGCGAGGAGCGAAATGGATTGTCTCCAGTTCTTAAGCATCAGTCGGCGTTTCCTGTCGGTCAAAAGTCCAGGATGCAAATGCAGTGAGTCGCCTTGAATTAAGACGGCTTGTGATTGTTCGATGCTGGTGAGCCGCAAGGCGCTAGCGAGGTGTTGATTTAGTGGGATTTGACAACCCGATACGTTAGTGAGGGATCGGATTGTCTGCGTTCTTCTACAGAATTCCCTCGCTGACGCATCGGGTTACGATTAAATCAACACCCCGCTAGCTGCGGGTGAATGGCCGTGTTTTTCTTTCATTTCACCGGCGGCTAGCGCCTTGCCGCTCACAAACTGAGTGCTATTGAACGCTAGCTTCCGGTTTTCACAGAACCGGACGCTAGCGCGTTCCGGCTGATCAGACAATAATGAACCGCTCAGTGCTTACCCTTCCGCAGCTTCCACTGGAGGTGCGGGAATGTTGGTGACTTCGTCGGATTCCATGTGTTCTGTCGATGGCGTTTCGACGGTGAGCGTGCCGGCACCGGCCATCAGTTTCGGGCCCTTACGATTGGCATCGATAATCTTGAGCAAATGCTCGGCCGACATCGTCTCCATTTCGAACAGGTCGGCGCTGATTTTCTCAAGTGTCACGCGTTGCGAGGTTAGTGTGTCCATTGCCGTGCGGTACGCTTCATCGACAAGTCGCTTAACTTCGATGTCTATCTCTCGGAGCGTCGCTTCAGAATGAATCGATTCCGAAACGAGGGCACCGCTTCCCGCCAGAAACGGTGACCGCTGATTCTCGCTGTAGTACATCCGCCCCATCCGGGGACTCATGCCGAATTCCGTAACCATGCGGCGTGCCAGATCGGTCGCCCGCTGCAGGTCATTCTGAGCCCCGGTGGACGTTTCGTTGTAAATAATCTGTTCAGCCGAGATCCCGCCCAGCAACACTGCGATGCGACTTTGCAACTCTGACTGAGTCAGCAGTTCGCGGTCATCTTCGGGCAACTGCAGCATATAGCCCAGCGCCCCCATGCCACGCGGAATGATGGAGATCTTGTGAACCGGATCGGTATGCGGCAGACTGGTGGCAACCAGCGCGTGCCCGGATTCGTGACACGCGACGCGACGTTTGACGTCGTCGATAATGATGCGCGACGTTTTCTCCAGCCCCGCCATCACGCGTTCGATGCCGTCTTCGAACGATTTCATTGTGACGCGCTTGTCATCTCGACGCGCGGACAGCAGCGCCGCTTCGTTGACGAGATTTGCCAGATCGGCTCCGACGAAGCCTGGTGTCAATTTTGCCAGGCGCTTCATGTCCACTTCATCGGACATCTTGATACGCTTGGAATGCACATTCAGAATGGCTTCACGGCCCTTGATGTCCGGGCGATCGACAAGAACATGCCGGTCGAAGCGTCCGGGGCGCATCAAAGCCGGATCGAGTGTTTCCGGTCGATTGGTCGCGCCCATGACGATCACGCTGTGATCGGTGCTAAATCCGTCCATTTCGACAAGCAACGCATTCAGAGTCTGTTCGCGTTCATCGTGGCCACCGGGTGCGCCACTGCCGCGAACTTTTCCCAGCGCATCAAGTTCATCAATGAAAATAATGGCTGGCGCACGCTGCAGCGCCTGTTGAAACATGTCGCGGACGCGGGCGGCACCGACGCCGACGTACATCTCGACAAAGTCAGAACCCGACAATCCAAAGAATGGCACGCCCGCTTCACCGGCGACAGCCTTGGCCAGCATCGTCTTGCCGGTTCCGGGAGGGCCGACGAGTAACACTCCGCGCGGGATGCGGCCTCCCAGAGCCTGATACTTCTGCGGTGTCCGCAGGAATTCAACGACCTCCTTCAATTCCTCAACGGCCTCGTCAATGCCGGCCACGTCGTTGAAGGTCACGTTGACGTCTTCCTGAGCATACAAGCGTCCCCGGCTGCGTCCGAAAGACATTGCGGAACCTGTGCCGCCAATGCGTCGCAGCACAAACACGAATGCGCCAACAAACAGAAGCGTGATGAGCAGCATGGGCAGCATCGCCGACCACTCCGACGGCGGTTCCGTGCCGGTGAACTGAATGCCCATCTCATTGAGGCGTTCTTCAAGCTTGGCACGGCTGGGATCGCTGATGCCGATCAGTGGCACGTAGAAACGTTTGAATTCTCCGCCCTTCCCGGCAAGAGCGTCTTCACGGGAAGGATACTGCCATGTGAGCGCGGTTTGCGAAATCGAAACTTCAAACATCTGGCTGTTATTGAGTGTCTTCGAATCCGGCCCCAGTTGTCTCATCACCTCACTAAAGGACATCCGTTCGCCACTACGTCCGCGTGCGGCCACGGAGACCACGATCGCCACGATGGCCGCGACAACCAACAGATACCACAGCCCGTTGTTGGGCTGACTTTGGTTTTTACGCGGTGAACGAACTGGCTTGCCGGAATTTCCCGATTCATTTTCCGACGGCGAATCCTGTTGTCCTGACATGTGACTCTTGCTTCTCAAGGATTTCGGCGAAGAACCGATTGACTCTGCCAGACAGCAGCTGCCATCGTCCACCCGAATGGATTTACTCTGCAACGAAACGGGAGACTCCCCCGATCGCAACTGTAGACCTCAGCATTGTAGCGGTCAACCTGGGTCACAACGACAGCAGAAGAAGTTTGTTTCCCGAGTTCCGCTGGCAACGCCTGTCCGCCCTGAATCTGAAAAACACGGGGAGAATCGATTCGCAGGATGATTTTACACCCGCTATCATCCCGCAAAATTCCCTGACTTTCAGAAAATCGATCGCTGAGCGGCGTTGGAGCAGGGCAGAAACCAGGCAGAGGCACTCGTGAGAGCTTAGAGCGCCTTTTCAATCCGAATTCTTACGAATCCGGCTACAAAAGCACGAATTCGGCTACAGAAATGATTACAAGGACAACGCATGGTTCGCGATTTTAACACGGAGAGTTTGTCGCACGACCCGATTCATGGATACATCCCGTTCATTTCCCGCGTGGGGCTGCCCTCCGGTGAAGCCGCTGAACAGGATTTGATCGATCATCCCTGGGTCCAGCGAATGCGGCAGATTCATCAGCTGCAAACGGCGTGGTGGGTCTTTCCCTCTGCCGAACACATGCGGTTTCAGCACGTCCTGGGAGTCATGCACCTGGGGACTGTGACTGTGAATGCATGGTATGACTCACTGGTGGATTCCTGCCGCAACGTGCCGTCAAAAGCCTGCGTGGAGAGCATGGTTCGCATTGCCGGGCTGCTCCACGATGTGGGGCATGGCCCGTTTGGACATTTTTTTGACGACCATTATCTGGCTCAGTTCGACCTGACCCATGAAGACATCGGCGCGCACATTATCGAGCACGAACTGGGCGATCTCATTCGCCGTATTCGCCGCAATCCCAGTGGCAGGCTGCAGCCACTGGAGGAGATCGATCCGCGGCAGATTGCGTGGCTCATCCGTCGTCCCTCAGGTAGGCCCGAGGATGAGGAAGGTCATCCGGACTGGCTGCGAAAACTGCGATCCCTGTTCAGCGGCATCTATACCGTCGATAACATGGACTTCGTGCTTCGCGACGCCTACATGTCGGGCTACAACACGCGGGCATTCGATATCTCGCGGCTGATTCATTACAGCTTCTTTACTGAAAATGGGCTGACGATGCATTCGCGCGGATTACCGACGCTGATTAATTTCATCGAAACCCGAGCCAATCTTTTCCGCACGATCTACTTTCATCGCACTGTACGCGGCATCGATATCGCTCTCGAAGACTATTTTGCGGAAACGATGCAGCGGATGTTTCCCGGCAATCCGCTGCAGCATCTCAAGGCGTATCAGCGACTGACAGAGACGTCGTTTCTGGTTGATGTCGTGCGCTGGGCCGACAGTGACGATCCGGAGCTGCGGAATCTGGGAACACACTGGCAGGCGATTATCAACCGCGAAGAAATGTGGAGAATGGCCTGCGAACGCACGATGCACTTCCACAGCGGCCAGGCCGAGAGTACAACAATCTTCTCTGAGCCCGATCTTGTAGAACGCCGAGTCCGCGACTATTTGCCGAAAGCGATCGCGGATATTCCATTGCGAATCGACGTCGCGAAGCATTACCACCGACCGAGTGCCCGCAAACCGGCCGGCAAGCAGAATTACTGGTATGATCCGGCCAGCGGTGTGTCCCATGAACTGGACGATGATGAGTTGTTTCGCAGCCTGCCAACCAGTTTCATCATTTTCCGGATTTACAGTCGCGACCACATCCACGACCGGGAACTCAACGCCGCTCTTCAAAAAGTCGCTGGTGGTGCCGGTGGAGACACGAAGACAAACATGTAGACTTTCTATTCTTCACGCGGCGGGACCTGATTGAAACGACAATGGGAAGCGAATGTGGAAATCCATTTTCACCTGGATCACGCTTCAAGACCCCTTGCGGAGTAACAAGGGGAAAACTCCGCAGCGGTTTTGGAAGGGTCCGAGGTTTCAGTCGTCGGGGGGCGCGGAGGTCTTCGGCTGAGGATCTGCGCTGGGGGGCGAAAAGTTGCGACTGTTAAGAATGTTTCGTTGACGGGTTGTCAGTCGAGTCGGACACACCTCGCGGAGAAAGGGCGAGCGGTGATAGACCAGGATCGTATACGTCGCGAAAGATCGCAGCAGTATTTCGATCGTCATCCATCTTCTCGACCGGCATGTTCCAGAACATGTCAGCTCCGCAGGACTCGGCCAAGTCCGGAATGTTGATGTCTTTGAGTTTGACTCGCTCCAGCATCGTCGCAATGCCCGCCAGCTTTGCAAAGTTCAAACCATCGACGTCCGATTGAATTCCGTAACACGTAATAGGCGCTCATTCGCCAGGCCCGGCAAGCCTGACGAAAATCGCAAGTTCAATCAGTGATTCATGTTAGGGATGCAGGAAATAAGGCCAGCGAGTTCCGGCTGACTAGAAAATCAGCTCAGGCCGCGCCATGATTTGCCGCAGTTCCCCAGACACTGCCGAGTTTGGCGGCTTCCTTATTCAAGTGTGTCCAGTGGACACCGTGGATCGATTCGGGAATGACTTCTTGATTTAGCGGCAGGCCGCAGGCGACGGTAACGTGACGATCGATCGACAGGAAGCGATCCGCGAGAATCAGTCAGCCGCTGGCTCGCGGAACAGCAGTTGAGCAAAGTGGTACAGGTCGCTCTTCCACACCTTGAAGTCGTGCCCGCCGCCTGGAATGACGCGGTAAATGTGCGGCACCTTCTGCTCGTCGAGCCACGAGTGAACGCCCTGGCTAATCCTGAACAGCCCGTCTTTGTCACCACAGGTGATGTACAGCAGCCGCAGCTTCCGGATCGCTTCCGCAGAGTCTTTGATGAGTTCAGCGGGACGCCTGGTATTCGGAGCGGACGAAAATCCCCCCACCCAGGCGAATGTGTCGAGATTGTTCAGCCCGAAGTTGAGTGCCTGACCGCCGCCCATTGACAGTCCGGCCAACGCGCGCGATCCCCGGTCGGATTTCACCGCATACGTTTGCTCGATGAAGGGGATCAGATCGGCGAGCAGATCCTGCTCGAACGCGGCGAATGCCGGCGACTGCTTCGGGATCGGATCGCTTGCCGTCACGTCCTTCGCGGCCCGGCCGTTCGGCAAAACGACAATCATCGGCACGGCTAGCTTGTCGGCATACAGATTATCGAGAATCACATCGGGCGAACCGTTGCGTGCCCACTCGTTCTCGTCGCCGCCAATGCCGTGGAGCAGGTACAAGACCGGATACTTTTGCTCCACCGAGTATCCCGGCGGAGTGTAGACCAGCGCCTTGCGTTTGATCCCGATGGTCGTCGATTCATATTCGACGAGTTCCAGCATGCCGTGTTGAATCCCTTCACGTTTGGAGTCAAAACCATTCGGCGGAGTCGGAAACGTTTCATCGGCCGGCTGAGCCATCGCGGGCACGGTTACCACGACAAACACGGCACATGCGACGAGTGCCTTCATGGATACGTTCATAGTTCAAAGAATCCGACGCTTGCAGTTCGGTCTCCTGGAAAATGGCGTTGCCGTTTTCCAGGACGGCAGTAGAAATTATCCGTGACGGCACTGGTCCATTCAAAAAGTGCGACTCTTGTTGTTGCTCGGTTCCGCTCCGAAAGGAGAGAAACGAGATTCGAGGTACCGATCCAGCTTTTGAATCTGCTTGTCGTAGAAGTCGATGAGATCGACGTCGAGACTCACCATCTGCTGCAGGCTGCCACCTTCGAAGCGATCGGTAATGCCGAGCTTTTCGGAATCAATGCGATCGGTTTTCGTCTTTCCACCGTGGATCGCCTTGAGATACAGTGCGTGGCCGAGCAGAAACGCCACGTTCTGAACGGTACACAGGTCAGCGAGCCAGTACCAGTTGAAGGTGGATTCGCAGCCGATGATGAGGTCCTGGCTTTGGAACGGCTGGAGTGCGGCAAGAAAATCTGCCGTCTTCTTTGTGTCGAAGTTCCTGTGGACGTGTTTGTCGCCAGAATGATCGACGACACAGACGTGCATTGAGTTGGCGTGCAGATCGATTCCACATTAGAATCCGTGCTGCTGATTGTAGAATTTCTGAATGACCGCCTCGCACTTGTGCAGCGGTGGCTCGGGCTGGAAGCAATTGTGACAACAGTTCTGGATTCTGGTCGTGAAGTGTCTTCATCACCGTTCTGAGATGCTCAACGTGCCCGGGCATGTCGTTGATCAGGCCGCGTTTCATCGATCATTCCGCCTCACGGCACCTATCGGTTTGTGACAGGAATCTGGCACGAGTGAACTCAAAGAAAAGTGTCACTGAGACAGCCGCTCCAAGATATCCAGTACACCTTTAACTTCCTGATGCGGCGAAACATAGGCTGCTAATTTTCTGATTTCCGTTTCTGCGTTCGCCGGGCAGCCAAACCATGAAACACGCTCAGCGATGAACCGGTCTCCCATCGTGTCGCCAATTCCCGCAGTTCGTTCAGGAGCAATGCCGGTCTCGGCCAGCAGGCGGTCAATGGCAGTTCCTTTGTTGACGTGCTGAAGATCACAGTTGATGTAGAGCCATGTCATCGAGACGCGAATCGGCCAGTTTCGTTCCTGAAATTCATTCGCAATTCTCGGCACCATGGACCGCAGATAGTCCGTGTCGGGATGGTACAGAGCGACTGCGATATTAAAAGTACTCGTCGTAGTTCAGCAGATCGTCTTCGGTCACCAGTTCGTACTTGCCTTCCTTCAGCACCCGCAGCGCTGAGTCGGTTTCGCCCACGAACACCGCTACCGCTCCCCGACCATTTTTTCGATACATCAGCGGATAAACGTACTGGACGTTCAGTTCAGCGGACATCAGGCTGCCCAGAACTGCCGTGTGTGGCTGAGCGACGTTGGGGAGCAGGACGCCGATGACGTCTGTTTCGAACATCGTCACATTGCCAAAGGTCAGCAACTCATGGGCGCGTTCATAATTGTTGACGATCACACGTACCACAGCGCAGTCGGCTGAATCCAGAATGCTGAGCGCCATAATCCGCAGGTCGTCGCGTTCAATCTGACGCAGCAACTCGTGCAGTGCTCCCACGCGGTTCTCCAGAAACACGATAAACTGACGCAGGCAAGGCCAGTCGCGCCCCCGTGCCGTCATGGGCCCGACGAGCGAATCATCACCAAATCCTGAACTCATACACTGGCTCCGTCAGCTAACAGCGTGTTGAAAAAGGTGTCTGGAACTCTCCGGCACCAACGATTCCATTGATGTTTCAGGTGCCTCCAAAGTTCCAGACACCTTTTTCAACGGCCTCCTACGCACTTTTACGAAAGGATTCACGACCATCAATGATGGAACTGGCGTCAAAGCGTTTGCCGAAATACAGCTCAATTGCCAGCGGATCGCTCAGTACCGTTTCGGCACTTCCGGACACAAGTACCTGTCCATTGTGGATGATGTAACTGCGATCCGTGATCGTTAATGTTTCGCGTTCACGATGGTCCGTCAGAAGAATAGAAATGCCTCGGTCTTTCAGACCTTTGATGATGTCCTGAATACTGTGAATCGTCACCGGGTCGATCCCCGTGAATGGTTCGTCAAGCAAAATGATTTGCGGATCGCTGGCGAGAGCCCGTGCGATTTCCAGGCGGCGGCGTTCGCCTCCGGACAACGACCCTGATCGCTGGGCTCGCTTCTCCCACAATCCAAATTCTGTCAGCAGTTGTTCAATGCGTTCCATCGAGGCCTTGCGACTTTGTCCCCGGTACTCCAGGATCGCGAGGATATTATCGGACACCGACAGTTTGGAAAAAATGCTGGTATCCTGTGGTAAGTACCCGAGCCCATTCTGAGCCCGGCGATACATCGGCCATTTCGTGACATCGACACCACGGAGCAAAACTCGTCCTTCGGTCGGGGCGATCAAGCCACAGGCCATTCGAAAACTGGTACTTTTGCCGGCTCCATTGGGGCCCAGCAGCCCCACGATTTCGCCTTCGTTGACACAAAAGCTAACGCCATCGACCGCCCGTTTACCAGGGTAATCCTTTACCAGTCCTTCACATGAAAGCAGAGCCATCGGAGAGTCCTTCTCGCGGAGGTTAAGGTAGGGCGAACGTACGTCAGTTGTTTTTATGCGACGCCCGAAGGCTGACGATTTCGGCTGCGGTCTTGTGACTGGACTCTAACGGATCCGCTTCATTCTGAAAATATTGGGATAAAATGGTGCCCGATACAGCGGATAAGCGGCATCGGACTGCATGTCAGTGGCTCGCCCGTCATATTCTCTCTTCGAGACAGAATGATTGAGCACCGAGTATCCCTCTCCGCCATTCAGGAATGGGATTCCATGCGGCCAGAAGATGAACAGGGCCTTCCCGATCAGATCTTTTTCCCGTACGGCATATCGATGACTGTCAACTCCACGCATCGGGCGGCTCCAGAAGTCGAACAAACGGCTGTCCTTGCTGGCCGGCGAGTTGTCGCCACACATCAGATATTCGTCGTCGTCAAGCTTCAGGTCGAACATATCGCCGTATCGATCGCGCTGTTCGGTTACCAGGCGGGCATACTGTTCGCCATAGCTTTCGGGCGACCGCAGATTTGACGCAAGACGGCGGAATTCACCCTCGTTGACTTCACAGGCGCGGGACACACGGTACATCGGATCGTCGCTGCGCCCCATTTCAGGCGAATATTCCAGTACGTCTGAACGATAATAAATATCGCGCCGGATCTGTAAGCCAGACGCGACAACGTCGGTGCCCCGAGCGGCAATGCCAATCGGAGCCAGATCCTGCTCGCCAGGCATATTGAAACCTTCGGTGACGAAAGTGACTTCCTGGTCAAACGGCACCAGGGAACCATTGATCCACAGCAGGACGCGGTCGTCCACATTGGCAAATGAAAACTGATACGTGCCGTCACCCGACTCCCCGGAATCCGCTTTCGCCACGACAACACCTTCCGAATACGCTCCGCTGGCATCGCGGTCGCGGCGAACAATTTCCACCGTGCCAGACGCCGGTTGAAACCGTGCCTGCACGGCTCGAATGCCTTCGGCCAGTTCCAGTACGAGGACCGCTTCAAGCGACGAGTTCTGAATTTCGATCGTGGCGTCCAATGTCAGATCGTTGACCCAGTACAGGTCGCCATCGTCCAGCGGATCATTGTTCCCGGAACGAAATGTGACGGAGTTAAATCCACAGAAGTCTGTCACGAGCATCGGTTCCAGAGGCGGCATCGAAGATGGGCGTTCCATTTCGAGCGAACGCCAGTGTGACGACGTGGGAACCAAATGACGATATCTCAGCCACTGCAATTCACCGCCGGGATTTTCAAGGCGGTATTTTCTGGCTTCGGTATCGGTCTGCCAGGTCCCTTCACGGAGGGGCCAGCCGCCCATAGTTTTCTCTGATGGCGAGTATGTCGAGGGCACCCAGCGTTCTTCGGCACCATGCTCCAGAAGGGACCTGGGCGGATACATGTCATCGTACACCAGCAACTGGATATCCTGCTGAGTCGCCGGATCAGCTTTGCGGCGAATTGTTGCTTCCGTTTCCCCTGCAGCTTTGGCGTATACGTCGCCCTGACGGAACTGAATCGTTTCCGACGGCAACCCAATCAGTCGCTTGATGTAGTTGACATACGGTTCTTCCGGATTCTTGAAGACGACGATGTCAAATCGTTTGAACTCGCTAACTTGTTTGTTGACGACAATCCGGTCGCCATTAAAAACCGGGGCATTGAGCACATCGTTTTCATACCGGCAGTTCGGGCAGTTTGAGCCAAGCACGCGGCCTCTGGCGCTGATGAGCCCTGCGTTATCCTGATAGACCTCCTGACTTGCCCCGACCGTGTACGGCAATCCGCAGCCAGTACATGTGACTTCTTTGTGTCGACCGTAAAGGGTTGGCGCCATCGATCCCGTCGGTATCACGAATGCTTCCGCCTCGAATGTCTTAAAGACAAAGGCGAGGATAAAGGCAATCGCTACCGCCTCGATCGTCTCACGCATCCCCTCCTGACGCCGGGGAGTCTTTTTGCTCTCCGCTTTCGCCTCAGGGTCTTTTTTGGTCCGACTTGTACTCATAGAGATCTGTTCCTGACGCCTGGCTGTGGCGCGTATGGGCAGGGTTGCCTAATTGGACAGCGCCACTCTTGGCGAAAACCCAGCGTTTTTATAGCCCGAAGCGTGAGCGAGGGATTGTTCCTAACTCGTTCCCTCGCTTACGCTTCGGGCTACTACTTCGGAAAAAGTGGTGCTGTCCAACTAAAACGCCGCTTTTTACCGAATATAACGTATTCTCGACCAGTCCGGTACTCGAATCATCCGTCGAGCGCCGCCAAACTCCAGGACGGCGGGACGCGAGGGTAAATGGACCAGAAACGGTCGGCCCACAAGCAATTTATGCGGTACACAGGGATTCGCCCAGTTGCGACTGTCCGACGAAACTGGACTGTTGTCTCCCTGCACAAAGTAGCATCCGTCTGGTACGGCGTACTCGGTTTCGATCGCATTTCGACGGCGTCCGGGGGTGTAGAAGACGTCGCGAAAAATCTCCAGATCTTCGATTCGCACACTGCCTCCGTGCACGCCCACTGCCCATCGCCGCTGCTGTTCAGCCTGGATCGCAATTTTCGCAGCCGTTTCGGCATCAGGCTTCTCTCCAGGGACCGGTGGAACATTTGCCTGCAGCGAATCGGAATCGCGTTCCAGATCGTCGATTTCCAGCGGATCAAAACAAGGCTCACCATTGATGGCGACGATGACCTGCTGGTCAATATTCGACACTTCCAGCACCAGTTCACCGGAATCCGATCCGCTCGGAGACTGCGACGGCGTGGTCGGCTGAAACCGTCCCGTCCTCAGCACAGTCTGCTCGTCGATGTCAATGAGCTCCACCTGAGTTGTCCCTGGCTGAATCTTGACGCCAAAAATCTGATTTCCAACTGGAATCATCGCCTTGATCGCGTCCGGGGCGCTGGTCCATGTCAAACGAGTTCGCAGCATCAGATCGCTCACAACGTATTCCGGCGAAGCAACCATCGCGTTGTAGCCGTAGCGATCGGTCACAGGCGACAAATGCGACAGCGCGGCAAGGCGGTAAACCGCGGTTCGAAATGACTCGCACGTTGCCTGCCGGAGCAAGTCCTGCTGCAAACCATCCGGCATCACACCTTCGCAGCGAAGCACCTGCCGAGTCTCATCGAAATCCAGGCGACTGCTCCAGGTAACCGGCATTTCGTTGTAGCGTTCATGCAGCGCGGCCCAGTCCGCCAGTGCTTCGGCATCGACAAGCGGCGTCTCGGCCAGTTGATGCCCTCCAAACCAGCGCCAATTGCGAAAGTGAATCCATTGAGTTTCCGGGGCATCGTTCTCCGCAGCATTGTCTTCCGCTGTTGCCGCGTCGCGAGGCTTGGTGGCGTAGACAAGTGCGCCGTTGTCGGCTGACCAGCCTTCATCAAGTTCCCACGGCATCTGCCAGTCATCATCAGTGGCCAGATTATGCAGGTTGCAAACCGGAATTCGCATCGCCAGCTGCTGACCGTAATCCTTTCTTGCCAACTTTCCACTAATAAAGACATCGCCATTGCGAATCTGAATCCGGTCGCCCGGCAGACCGACAACGCGCTTCACATACGCTTCGTTTGGTGACGACGGATTCCGAAAGACGATGACTTCCCATCGACGCGGCAGACGAAAATCGTAGACGTGTTTTTGAACCAGCAACTGATCGCCGTGACTGTTCGGCACCCCGGACACGTCGATGTTGATCTGACCACAATTCGGACACGTGGCGTATCGACGCGATCCTTCCGGCTCCGAAATCGTCGGAGCATTGGAATCCACCGAATCATCAAACGCCACGCCGAAGGCAAAATCGCAGCCGCACGACGGGCAGGCAATCCGCCGATGAAACCCCAGCAGCCCCGGTGCCATCGAACCGGTGGAAATCAGGTAGCCTTCCAAAATGAAAGTCCGCAGCAAAATCACCGCAATAATGAAGCAAATCGCCAGATCGACTGCCCCGCGCAGCCAGCGGAGGTCAAATGTGTCGTCGTGAGGGTTACGATGTCGCATAACATGTCCGGTTGACCAACGGGTTGCCCTGTTCTTGCAGAAATTTGAACTTCCCGCTCGTGGCACCTTGTGCTGCGAAAGATAACGAATCACAGTGATTGGGCAAATTCGCATTTTTATGCCGGGAACGTGACAAATCGCCGGTTTTTTCGTCCAACTGCAGGGATTTCCGAAATGACGTGCCTCTTCGTTAATGTTCGCACGGCTAGGATTGCTGTCGCGATGGCCTGTGTCGCCGGAGTCGCCCTTTTCTTCGGCGATCGCCGGTTACAGGGATTTCAGCAGCCAGCGAAACCAAAGACGCAGGAAGCTGTGCTGAAGGATTTTGTGGAAAGCTGCGTGGCGATCTCACCCGGAACCGACGGATTCCCAAAGCAATTCCAGATGGGTCGCCATTTTACCGGTCCATTCGCGTTGCCGGAACGCACGGTCGAAATGAAGCAGTCGTTCCGCATCTGCAAGTTTGAGATGACTCAGGAATTGTATACCGCAGTCACCGGTTCGAATCCCAGCCGCTGGAAAGGGCCTCGCAACTCGGTCGAATCGATGACGTTTCTCGAAGCCGAAGGGTTTTGCGACAAACTGACGGCCATGCTCCATGCCGCAAAGTTAATCCCGGAAAACGAAGCCGTCCGTCTGCCGACCGAAGCCGAATGGGAATACTGCTGCCGCGCGGGTACCGACACGGCGTACAGTTTTGGCGACGCCGCAAAGGCCGACAGTGATCAGGAACCCATCGCTTCGCTTCTCGATGGATACGCCTGGCACACCGGCAATGCCGCCGGGAACGATCCAGCCGTCGGCGTGCTGAAACCGAATTCCTGGGGCCTGTTCGATATGCACGGTTACCTGTGGGAATTCGTTTCCGACACGTACGAACCGACCGGTGAAGCCGAGTCCAGGTCCACAAAATCCGGTGCGTCCCTGCGAATCCTCCGTGGCGGATCGTGGCGCGATCATTACCTGTCACTCACATCCGGAGCCCGCATGCCGATCCCCGACCACACCGCCAGTGACGCGATTGGTTTCCGCTGCGTGATCTCCGCAGAATAATTTATTCCTTCACAACTCGTCGGCCGTCGATCGTTTTGGGAGAATGAACGCAGGCCGGAAGACCCACCAGTTTCCGTCGCGAACGCCTGTTACCGTTCTCTGGTGAGTCCCCGCGTAATCAATTCCGCTGCACGTGTAGCTCGCCGAAAACGCAAGCTGATACGTCACGGTCACCGCATTATCATGCACATCAATCTCGTCGATTTGAATGTTGTCGATCTGCGCCTTCTTATCAAACTCCGCGACCACAAGGTCTAGCGCTGCCGACAATGCATCAACTCGAGTCTGAAACCACGCAACCAGATCGAGTGATTCAGCACTGCCCGCTGCCGGGACGGGGATTCGGACTTCTTTGGACACGTGCATACCTTATTGACAAGACGGCGTTCCAGTTGCTTAAAACCGGCTTAGATTTGCGTCATACATCAAAACTTGCGGACAGCAGATTCAGGATTTCCAAATACTGCACTCGTCGCAGCGTTGTGTCCTCCAACTGCCCCGGTTTGCAAAGGGCTTTTGTGGAGAGTTCGATCATGGCGAACGGATCGAAACGACCATCGGCGTTCACCTGCTCGCTGGCAAGTTTGCGTTCGGCATCGGATGCACCGGTCTCTTTCATCCAGCGATCCAGATGACTCGACAGCGACGCAAACGCCGGATGTACACCCACTCGTCGGAACCAGTAGGAGGCGTTCCCGGCGTCCGGTTCGCGGCGGTGCATGATGCCATGCCAGTAGTCGGCTGTTCTGGGTGTGCCACGACCTTCCATCGTTTGGGAGATCACATGGCTTTCATCCAGAAAGTCCCACAACAGGAGCACTCCGGCTGTCACGCATTTTCGATCCGATGCCGCAAGTTTGACGTCAGCGAGCGCATGATCCACGGCCTCCGACAGGAGATCTGACGACAGGCCGCAATCGGCTCCAAAGGCGGCGGGTCCAGCGGCCGGGAATCGATCGATGGAAGGTGAGACTTCAACGACGGACGATTTCACATCACCGTGAAGAAGGGCTGCGGGCATCGATTCCGTCGGCACTCTGTACTGAATGGCGGCCGTCGATAATTCAATCAGATCGCATCGCAGGACTCGCTGCAGCATCGGCAGCAAAGCAGCCGGAAATCTTTTCCGGAGATCGACTGGAATCGAGGCGTCTGCGAAGACGATCTGCCTGGCGGCACCACGTGTCGATCCGCGCCGCGCAGCCACCAATCGCTGCGCGGCATGCGCATTCGATTCGAATATGACTGCGACTGTGGTGCATGCGTGTTCTGAAACCAGCTGACGCAAATCGCTGACTTGAGGCCAGGGGTTGCAGACGAGATTTCCGGCTGCAAGGGTACGATTTGAAAGTACGATGTAGCCATCAAACGTCTCATTCACCAGCGAATCTGGAACAATCAGCAATTGCTTTTCCATTTGGATCCGTCTTGTCTAAGTCTGATTTGAAGAAAGATGAGTCTGGGCAATCAAAGCTTCGAGCAACGCCTGCGATTTTCCTTCCCTGATGGCGTCGGATGCGACGCGCACACCTTCGGGCAGAGTTTCGACGCTTCCGAAGACCAGCAAGGCGGCAGCGGTGTTGGCAATCACCATTTCGGCTGCAGCGCCCCGCTTACCATTGAGCACGCCACGAATAACCTCGGCACTTTCAGCTGCCGACGTGACACGCAGTGCTGCAACATCGCACGGCATCAGGCCAAAGTCAGCAGCCGTCCATTCACAGCGGTTAACCTTGTTCTCGCAAACATCGAATACCGTGGTTTTGCCCCACAACGCGACCTCATCAAGCTCATTGTTTCCGCACACTACAAAGGCTCGCCTGATCTGCAACTGTGACAGAGCATGAGCCAGCAGCTCCGCGCGACCAATCGAGTTCGCTCCGACCAATTGAAATTCGGCCGCAGCCGGGTTGGTCAGTGGCCCCAACAGATTAAAGATCGTAGGGAATCCCAGTTGCCGACGGACCGGAGCGGCATATTTCATCGCTCCATGAATCAGCGGTGCAAAGCAAAATGCGAGCCCTACTTTGTCCAGACATTCGCTGGCTGCCTGGGCTGTCAGTGAAATGTTGACGCCAAGTGCTTCCAACACGTCCGCCGATCCACTGGAACTGGAAACACTGCGGTTTCCGTGCTTGGCAACTGCGATACCGCACGATGCGGCGACCAGTGCAGTAGCGGTACTGATGTTGAATGTGTGCAGCCGATCGCCGCCAGTTCCGCAGGTATCCAGCAGCGGCCTGCGCTGAGAGTGGATCGTGGTGGCCCGCTGCCGCATTGCTCCAGCCGCACCGACAAGTTCCGCAGCAACCGGCCCCTTCGCCGCCATCGCGGTGAGAAATGCGGCGATATCGACTGGATCACACGCTCCGTCCATAATGGCACCGATCGCCTCACAGCATTCCCGCTCGCTGAGATCTCGATGCCGCAGGAGTGTGTCCAGAACTGGTTTCAAAGTGTCATGCATAAAACTTGTCACTGGACAGTTTTGCCAGTCCCTGGGTCGCTTGATTCCAAAAGAATTGACGGCAATTGTGGTAGGCATGGTAGAAAGCTGGAGGCTGTGTTCCAACAATGCCACCGGATCGTGTCAGAAAAACAGGAAGGGTCTAACGGATTTCAAACAGATGACACACGATGCGCCGTTCGCGGAACTGGAAATCGAAGGCACCGAGAATCCATGCTCGTATTTGCCCGGTCGGACAGCGAAGATGGTCTACCGGATCGCGTACGGACTTTCCGAAGACAGATATGAGCAGTTGCTGTCACGTGGCTGGCGGCGATTTGGCCGCACCCTGTTCCGTCCTGTGTGCGCGGCATGTCAGGAATGTCGCAGTCTGCGCGTCAGCATTCCGGAGTTCAAACCTAACAAGAATCAGCGACGCTGTGTGACCCGCAATTCGAGTCTGACATTGTCCGTGCAGAAGCCATCAGTGAGCGGCGAGCATATCACGCTGTATAACCGCTTCCACAACGATATGCACGATCGCCGACAATGGCCGACACGTGAAATCACGCAGGAACAGTATCACGAATCGTTTTTAGAGGGAAGTTTCTCGTTTGCCCGCGAATTTCAATATCGCGATCACGGCAAACTCGTCGGCCTCGGACTGGTTGATGTCACGACATCTGTGATGTCAAGCATCTATTTCTTTCATGACCCAGATTACCGCGACGAGGCCCTGGGGACATTTTCGATTCAGAAAGAAATCGAGGATGGATGCACGCACAATCGATCATGGTTGTACATGGGATATTACATCCGCGACTGCGGTTCCATGAACTACAAGAATCGTTTTCGTCCATTTGAGATCCTGCGGCACTATGTGACGGATGAGGAATCGCCATTGTGGGAGTCTCAGTCGGACTCTCAAGTCTGAAAGAAAAAGTGATTCGGGAAGTTCGTTCATCCTAAACAAAAAAACACCCCGGAAATCGCTTCCCGGGGTGTTCTCGTTTTCAATTCAAATCAGCATGCCGCTGATTTTCTCAGCAAGAACTAGTTGCAACCGCCGCAAGCTGATCCGCCACAAGCTGATCCGCCACAAGCTGGTGCTGCTGCATGGTAAACCTGTTGTGACACAACCTGTTCAACCATTTTGCAAACTTGAACCTGCACTTCGCGGGTTTCCTGCTTGTTCACACAAACAGTGTAGGTGTAAGGAACCTGCTCAGAAACCTGACGTGAAACGTTAACCGTACGAGTTTTGGTTTCTGGATGGCAAACCGTTACGTTGTACGTGTAAGGAACTTCTTCAGAAACCTGACGGCACACGTTGATCGTGCGAGTACGTGTTTCTGGATGGCACACAGTTACATTGTACGTGTAAGGAACCTGCTCGGAAACCTGATGGCACACGTTGATTGTGCGAGTACGTGTTTCTGGATGGCAGACAGTTACATTGTACGTGTAAGGAACCTGCTCAGAAACCTGACGGCTCACGTTGATCGTGCGAGTACGTGTTTCTGGATGGCAGACAGTTACATTGTACGTGTACTCTTCCTGAGACTGCTGAGACTCATAAGCGGTGTACTCAACCTGACGCTGAACCTGGTTTGATACCCAAACTCGACGAGTCTGAGGACCACAGTTAGCTGCCACCGCGCCACAGGCACCAGCAACACCGCAACCGCCGCAGCATGAAGCTACAGCACCACAGCATCCACCACAAGAATTTCCGCCACCACAAGAACCATTGCCGCAACCATTGCCATTGCCGCAACCATTGCCACCTTCAACAGCCTGGTCTTCCCAGTGGCCCTGATCTTCACAAACCGTGCGAGTCTTTGTTACAGGCACAGTGTGGCAAACCGTTCGTGTACCGGTCTTCTGTTCTGTAGACGGAACCATCACGGTATAGGACTGCTCCTGAGGCTCAGCTACAGTACGACAAACAGTGCGCGTCGCTGTTCGCTGTTCTGTAGACGGAACCATGACAGTGTAAGACTGTTCCCTTGGTTCTGAGACAGTTTTGCAAACAGTGCGTGTTGCAGTTCGCTGTTCTGTGGACGGAACCATGACAGTGTACGACTGTTCCTTTGGTTCTGAGACAGTTTTGCAAACAGTGCGTGTTGCAGTTCGCTGCTCTGTGGACGGAACCATGACCGTGTAGGTCTCTTCCTTTGGTTCTGAGACAGTCTTGCAAACAGTGCGCATGCCTTCTCGCTGTTCCTGAACTGGAACATTAACCGTGACCGTGCGAGTTTCCGTCACCATTGAAGGGACCATTACCGTTCGCTGCACGGTTTCCCATGTGCCGCATGCCGCACCAGTTGCAGCTCCAGCATCACAACCACCACCACATGAACTTGCACCACATGGGCTGCAAACAGCAGCACATGGGGCCGAGCAGCAATGGCTGGCTCTGTGACGACAATGACCAGCGTCTGCTGACGCAGTCAAGGCAACTACTGCTGCCAAAGACAATAAGAAACGCATTCTGTCTTACTCCTCCCAAAGGAATCTAGAAATTGACCAATCCACCCATACAAAATCCTGACACCCCGTCAGGCATTCAATTCAAGAGAGTGCAATTTAAGTACTTAAAGCTGCTTTGCAGACGTTTGCATAAAATTCGCAATCGTCAATAATGTTTCAGATTACTTAAACTCACATGAAAGGCTAGCAGCAACTGCTCAAATGCCCCCAAAATATCCAAATCTACGTATTCTGTGCAAGTTGTGCCCGATTCCTAGTTTCAATCAGCGCCACAATGGATCGCACCATTTGCCGATGTAGACGTAGGTGGGCATTTCTGGAGCGTACTTTGGGATAGATGGGGATTCAATGAATTCCGCGAGGATTTAGTTAAACATTGCTGAATTTGCCGTCTTGGCAATTGGCATTCCCGACGCCGGGTATAAGTTGCCTGATTCCCAAATTCTTCAACAAGAATTGCCTGACTTTTAATGTTCACGGTTGACGACTTACACTGCGTGCTTTTACTGGGAGCTTCGACGAGCCGTCGAACTGTTTTTTTCTGTGGGTGAACGTGTTATGAAATTTTGCCTCGTTGATCGAATCACATCACTTGTGCCGGGTCAAAGTATCACCACCATCAAACATGTCTCACTGGCGGAAGAATATCTGCAAGATCATTTTCCAGGCTTCTCAGTGCTTCCTGGTGTGATGATGGTGGAGTGCCTGGTGCAATCGTGTGCATGGTTGTCTCGCGTGACGGACGATTTTCGATACAGTGCGATTCTGCTGAAACAGGCGCGAGCGGTAAAATTCAATAATTTTCTGAAGCCAGGACAGACACTGGAAGTCACCGCGACAATGAAGTCCGCAAGTGATGATTCTGCGGACTTTCAGGCATCAGGCACAGTCGATGGAAAGTCTGCAGTGAGTGCAAAACTCACTCTTTCTAAACAGAACCTGGCGGCGCACAATGTTCAGATGGTCGATAACGACGCACGCATGGTTGCCGCGATGAAGGACCTTTACGAACAGATCAAGGTGGTCCAGTAACCTTCCCAGAGCGGTGTTTGCCGATGCCTGGCAGCAATCCGTTTCATTCCGTTTAGAGGATTAATTCATGACAGTTCAGGGTAGAATCGCGCTCGTGACCGGCGGCAGTCGTGGCATAGGACGGGCGATCGTGGAATCGTTGGCTCGGAATGGAGCCAAGGTTGCCTTCGTCTACAATTCGAACGCAGCAGCAGCAGATGAAGTGGTCAATTCTCTGGCTGCGGAGGGACATGAAGCATGGGCTATCCAGGCGGATGTGCGTTCGAAGCCAGCCGCTGATCAGGTCGTTGCTGACGTTGTCGCCAAATGGGGTAAACTCGAGATCCTGGTCAACAATGCTGGCATCATCCGGGATGGTTTGCTGGCGACCATGGATGCCCAGCAGTGGCAGGACGTCATTGATACAAATTTGACCAGCGTTTTCAACTTCTGTCAGGCAGCAACCCGGCAGATGATGTCGCAACGGTACGGCCGGATCGTCAACATGTCGAGCGTCGCAGCCGACGTTTCCAATCCAGGCCAGGCAAATTACGCGGCCAGCAAAGGAGGAGTGGAGGGATTCACGCGCTGCGTCGCAACCGAATTGGCGCGGCGAGGAGTAACGGCTAACGCGGTTGCCCCGGGATTCATCGAAACTGATATGACCGTCGCCGTTGTCAACGCCGCAGGTGATGAGATTAAGAAGAAGATCCCTGTGCGAAGGCTGGGAAGACCAGACGATATTTCAAACGCTGTCCTGTTTTTTGCAGCCGACGAGTCGTCGTACGTCACCGGACAGATCTTGAAGGTCGACGGCGGGTTGACACTGGGTGGGATTTAGAAGATCGCGGATGTATTCCCGATTGTGAAAACACGTTGTGGTCTGATTTATTGTTTCAATCCAACCTCGCAGAAGAAAACTCGTTTCTTTTTGAGTGTGGTTGAATTTCGACCTTTGGCGGTCTGGCAGGTCGCAGCCGTTGTCGCAACAATAAAGACCCTGTAAGTGAACGCTGGTTTTCTGGAAAAACGTTTACAGAGCAGGAAATTTGAAAAAAGCGACGTCCGAAAACGGGGTTACGGACGGTGCCGTTTGTGATGTTTCAGGGTCGGTCGCCAGCCTGAAATATGTCACTGGGTTTTCTGGCGATCGATGTCTCTGCCATCCAATAGGATTTGTGAGACAAGGAGAACTGTTTCAATGCCGTCTGCTGATGAAATTTTCACCAAAGTGCAAGCAACTCTTGTGGATGCTTTGGGAGTCGATGACGACGATGTCAAGCCGGATGCAACCCTGATCGGGGATCTGGGGGCCGAATCGATCGACTTTCTGGACATTGTGTTCCGACTTGAAAAGAACTTTGGAATCACTATTCCTCGGGGTGAGCTTTTCCCGGAGAACCTGGCCGACTCAAAAGTAAAAAAAGGCGAGGTCGAAGTGCCGGTCGTAGCTGATGGGGTGGTGACCGAAGCTGGAATAGAGCTGCTTCGAAGCAAGATGCCTCATGCTGACATCGACAGCTTTGCTGGTGATCCAAAAGTCGCAAACTTGCCCAACCTGTTCACGGTTGAAATGATTTGCAAATTCATCACGGCTCGTGTGGCGTAGAGATCACTCAATCTCAACTTCCGTCCATCGTTGAATCCGGCAGTTGTCCTCCATCGGATGGGCACTGCTGGATTCCCCGAATTTCGGATGATATCAAATTCAGCCGGCTGGTGGGAACTTAGGCTGTAGTTCTCTGGGGTGGACGCTGAATCCAGTTTGCGACGCGGCCTGGGACAGGTCGCAAAACTTCTCTTCTTCATATCACTTCGCGTTCGACTTGGATTGTTGATGGTGACTCATGCGGTGGTACTGGATCGATCGATTCATTGAATTTGAATCTGGCAAGCGTGCGAAGTCCGTTAAGAACGTTTCGCTGGCGGAAGAACACCTTCACGACCACTTCCCCGGATTTCCGGTGATGCCGGGATCTTTGATGATCGAGGGCATGGCGCAGACCGGCGGGATTCTGCTTGGCGAACATTACAAGTTTGAATACAACGTCATTCTCGCAAAAGTTCCCAAGGTTACCTTCCACAGCTGGGCGTGCCCTGGCGACCAGATCATTTACACCGCAGATCTTCAGGACGCTCGGGCAGAAGGAGGCAGCGTGACTGTCACCGCGACGGTCGGTGATCGACTTGTCGCGGACGCGGAAATAGTCTTCGTCCATTTGAATTCGGACGACCCGCAACTGAGCCGGATTGATCAGAAGAATTTTGTATTTCGCATGAATTTGCTTGATATACTTACAGTGGGCAAAGCTGGCGTTGGCGAATAACTCGCTGGTGGTGCCCTCAAGAACATTGCGTTACCAATTTGGTGGCAGGACGTACTGACATGATGAAGCGTCGAGTTGTAGTGACTGGAGTCGGCTGTATCACCCCGCTTGGCAACGATGTCGAGTCAATGTGGCGGAGCCAGACGGAATGTCGCAACGGTGTCGGTCCAATCTCACATTTTGACGCATCGCATTTCCCCACGCGATTTGCCGCTGAGGTGCAAGGTTATGATTTTGGATCGCAGGTAGACAACCCGGCACGGTTTGCGGACGCAGGACGCAATATTCGGTTTGCGATTGGGGCGGCGAATCAAGCCGTTCACGATTCAGGAATCTATGACGACAAGGAATTCGATCCGGCCCGATTCGGTGTTTACCTCGGGGCCGGCGAAGGCCAACAGGACTTTCTGCAGTTTATGAACCTTGTGGCCGATTCCAACAAGAATGGTGAACCTGACCTGCAGCGATTCACCCATGATTTTATCGAAAGGATGAATCCACGATTTGAGCTGGAGCTGGAGCCAAACATGCCAGCCGCCCATCTGTCCAGCCTGTTCAACGCGCAGGGGCCAAATTTGAATTGCCTGACGGCGTGTGCCGCTTCCAGCCAGGCGATTGGAGAAGCGACCGAAATTATCCGCCGCGGCGACGCCGAATTGATGCTGTCCGGCGGTGCCCACAGCATGATCCATCCATTTGGGGTCACTGGTTTCAATCTGCTGACGGCCCTGTCAGAACGCAATGATTCACCAACAACCGCGTCGCGACCATTCGATCTGAATCGGGATGGTTTTGTACTCGGTGAGGGAGCCGGAATGCTCATTCTGGAAGAGTTGGAACATGCTCGGGCTCGGGGAGCGAAGATCTACGGGGAAATTCGCGGGTACGGATCAACGGCGGACGCCTACCGCATAACAGATATTCATCCCGAAGGCCGTGGTGCCATCAGCTGTATCAAAATGGCGATTCGGGATGCGGAGGTTAATCCTGAAGAAATCGGCTACGTGAACGCTCATGGGACCAGCACTAAGGTCAACGATCACGTTGAAACACTGGCCATCAAAGGCGGGCTTGGTGAGCACGCTCGCAATACGCCAATCTCCAGTATCAAAAGTATGATGGGGCATCTGATTGCCGCCGCTGGCGCGGTCGAGGCGATCACATGCCTGCTGGCAATTCGCGACGGCGTGTTGCCGCCTACGATCAACTACGAAACGCCGGATCCGGAATGCGATCTGGACTACATCCCGAATCAGCCGCGTGAGAAGAAAATCAAAGCGGCACTTTCGAACAGTTTTGGTTTTGGTGGCCAGAACGTGGCATTGATCGTTTCTGAGTTCAAAGCCTGAAACGTTCCAGCGCCAATCTGACCGTCTCGTGATGTCAACTCCCGAACTAGTTTTCAGAAGCACGGAGTTCTGATGTGACTTGGGCATGGATCGCACTCTTCCTGGTTGCCGCATTGGTTGCATTCGATCAATGCTTTCGCCGTTGGGTGACGCCCAGAATTCAGAAGATCTTCGAAAACGTACCTCCCTTCAATGTCGCCACCGAAAAGCCTCTGGTTGACGCGGAATGCATTTCCATTGTGACTTCGGACGGCGTGACTCTGCAGGGCAGTCTGATCAACGGACACCTGCCGGATCTCCGAGGCCTGCTGCTGTTTCTCCCCGAACTGCGTGGCAATCACTGGATGGCGAGACGCTATTGCGATGCCCTGATTCATTCCGGATATGCTGTGCTGGCTTTTGACTTTCGCAACCAGGGCGAAAGCGATTCAATGCCGGGTTATTCCCCCATTCACTGGGTGACGGAATATGAAATGACCGATGTGGCCAGTATGCTCGCATTTGTCGCAGCGCGGCCGGAGCTAAATTCTCTGCCGTTGCTTGCCTGCGGCGTCAGTCGCGGCGGCTCCGCTGCGCTCCTGGCTGCCTGCCGCTTCCCCAAAATTCGTGGAGTCATCGCTGACAGCGCTTTTGGCACGATGTCGATGACGAAACATTTCGTCGATCGTTTTGTCAGTCACGTGATACCGTCATGGCTCTTTCGAATGCTTCCTCAATGGCATATCGAACTCACTCTCCGGGAAGCGATGCAGTTGAGCGAGAAAAGTCGCGGCTGCAGATACGCACATCTGGAACGGGAACGTGACAGACTCAAGAGTAGCTCCGTGCTCCTAATTTCCGGTGAGCGGGATTCCTACGTGACTCCGGAGATTGCAACCCGCCTGCAGGAGATCATTGGCAATCAATGTCAACTCTGGATCGCGCCAGGAGCCAAGCACAATATGTCGCGCAGCGTCTGCACCGATGAGTATGATCGTCTTGTGCTCAAACACGCGGCTGACTGTTTGGGACTGCAGACGGATGCCACTCAAGCTGGAGAAATCTGTGCTCTTGTCGGCACGGTCAACTAAGACTTACTCCATGATGCAGAAGTAATTCAGCACGGCCGCGTCAAACGCTTCGCAGGTCAACTCCAGCGGTTGCGAATGGAACTGGCAGTAGTTCCGCACCTGCAGCAGCAGGTCGCGAGGCTGACATAACCGGAAAGGTCGATTGATCGACTTGTAGTGGGTCTCGACCAGGTACTGAATAATTTCCGGGCGATGTTCAAACCCCAGACTCTTGCACATAATCCCAAACAATCGCACAAATTCCTGTTCTGACGGGTCCGGCACTTCAATTTTGTACGGAATTCGTCGCAGAAACGCCCCATCGACAAGATCTTTCGGCTCAAGGTTTGTCGAGAACACGATCAGCTGATCGAACGGAATCTGAATCTTCTTTCCATTGGGCATATTCAGAAAGTCGTATCGTTTTTCGAGCGGCACAATCCAGCGATTCAGCAGCATATCCACCGGCATTTTTTGACGACCAAAGTCATCAATGACGAGCGTTCCGCAATTGCTTTTTACCTGCAGCGGAGATTCACATATCCGTGACGTCGGGTTGAGAGAAATCTCAAGTTCGTCCATCGTCAATTCGCCGCCTGCAATTACGGTCGGACGTTTGATCTGTACCCATCGGCGGTCAATGTCCATCGAATCCAGTAGTCCGCCATTCTGACTCTCCTCTTCGACCGCTGTATGCACGCCCGGATCGTAGATTCGCATGATCTCACCTTCGATCGCGATCGCGCGGGGAATCCACACGGCTGTCCCGAATGCATCCGTGACTCGTTCGGCGATACTGGTCTTTCCATTCCCCGGTTCGCCAAACAGAAACATGCCGCGTCCGGAATTGATGGCGGGGCCGAGACGATTGAGCATTGCTTCATTGATGATCAATCCCTTAAACGCCCGATTCAAATCCTCCTTCGTCACAATCTGTCCTGCAATTGTCTGAGCTGACACTGACGCGACGTAGTCTTCCAAAGAAACCGGCGCGGCACCGAAATATGTACATTCGTCTGCATAGCGTCGGGCACGGTCCCGTCCGGAGTCGGTGATGCAAAATTCTGAATCACCGGCTGATGTTGTGCCTGCGAGATCAATATGTTTGTCAGATCGCAGCTGCTTGAACATCGGTTCAAGCACCTTGAACGGCAGTCGCAGCTGGGCGGCGATACGGCGACTGGTTTCCGCTCCAACCTGAAACAAAAACCGCATGATGATCTTTTCGATCATTGCGGCGTTGATGCCGGTCTCACGCATGTTGCGTGGCTGTCGAGGGACGAAAGCGTCAGAGTTGCCCTTCGCGCTGCGTGGCGAAGAGCTGGGTTCGCCGAGAAGCATGTTGACACGATTAAACAAGTCATCCAGATTGGAAGCGCTGGATTCGTTGCCGGTTGCCGCTGAAAGTGTCACGCAGATTTTCCTTAAACTCACGGAGCCAAAGACGTTTCCGACAATTCCGGGATTTTCGGAAGGAAACGAATGGATCGCGAACCATACTGGACCAGGCTGTCACCACACTCAGGATGTATGTCGCAATTTGGCAACAGTCAATCGGCGTTGAGACCGGATCGCTTTTCGGCAGACTGCAGACTGCTGCCCCGTACGGTCGTGTGACTTCTGTGTTCTGTCGCCGAGAATTCGTTAAAATCGCGTTTTTCCATATCATTCGTATCACCGCGATCTTCGGAACGTACCGCTCGATGGCTTAGTCAAGGAATCGAAAATCCACCGACGCGAACAAACTGTGAAAAAGCGGACTCCAGGCATCTTCAGATCCGGCCTGCTGATTGACGACGCGGATTGCGGCTGCGGCCTCAGCGTCCGAAGGAATGCGTCCGAGGCAAATCCTCCAGGCGTTATCCACACTCAGAGAGATGTCATCAATATGAAACGCTGAAGACTTCAGGAACACCGCCGCAGCCTGCTGAGCCTGATCCATCACAAACGGGCTGTTGAGCATATACAGTGACTGGGCAGGGCGCGTGCTGCGCGTTCGCTTGCCGGTCACAATGTTCGGATTGGCGACGTCGAACACCTCAAAAAGATCCAGCATGGTGTTGCGAAACGACGGTACGTAAACACTGCGGCACAATGCGGGGTGTTCGTCGTGATGATATTCATTGTCGTACGTCGAAAGTTTTCCAATCGTGCGCCCGGACTGAATCGACACATCCAGTCGGCCACTGATCTCCAACAGCGCGTCACGCACCGACTCGGCCTCCAGCCTTCTACGAAAGGCGCGGGCCAACAGAAGGTTTTCCGGATCGACTTTGCCAGTTTCGCCTTGTACTTCCGAGGCCATCCGAAACGCCGCAGTAAGACACAGGCGACGAACAAGCCTCTTCGTCGACCAGCCATCGTTTCGAACGAACAAATTCGCCAGATAGTTCAGCAATTCCGGGTGCGTTGGACGCAGGCCGGTTTCCCCAAAGTTGTCGGGCGTCCGCACCAACCCCTCGCCCATCACATTTTGCCACACCCGATTGACGTAGACGCGCGCCGTGAGCGGATTGGCGGGCGATGCAATCCAGTTCGCCAGTTCAAGCCGTCCACTGGATGCCACATCCCGGATAGCGGCGCTCTGACTGGCATTCGTGGCAACCGAGATAAATCCCCGAGGCACAACGCTACCAAGATTCCGAATTTCTCCCCGAACATGAACATGCCAGTCCGCGGGTTGCTCATCCTCACGCACACACATCGCGACGGGAATTTCTGGTTTCTGTTTCTTGTGCTCCACCCGATCTGCTTCAAGTGCCTTCAACTGTTTTTCAAGATTCGCCGCCTTGTCGTCCGGTGCTTCAGATTTTTCGGCATCGGGATCGCTGGCTTTCGGGATCGGCGCGACTTTCGCCGCAGCATCGTCCAGCGCCACCGGGTCCACAAACTGAATCGCATCCACAATCACATATCCCGGCGCGGCCTCAGCGGCCTTAACGGTGACTTTCGCCAGTGCGGCGGATTCAAAACGAAACCTTCCCAGTTCCGCAAAAACTCCGTCACCGGGCGGTGCTGTCTTCTGACTGACCGTTACGATCGATTCGCCGTCTGCGTGAACAATCAGCACGGGAACACTGCCCGACCGGCTCTCGCCGTGATTGATCAACATTCGCACGACATACTCGCCGTCGTTCGGCAGCTTCGTTTCGTAGTGGGCCGCAAGACCGCTGCGTTGCTGACCATGGCCACTGTGCTGGTAACCTCCACCCACAAAAGGCTGCTGAAATTTAGATGCCGTCCACTCACCTTCCAATGTGGCTTCTGAATCATCAACGATCACGCCCGCAAGCATATGTCGATTTGGCGATTTCGAGACACCAGAAGCGACCGAATTTCGCGGCTGAATGATCTTCTTGAGTGCCCCGATCTGCTGTTCCAGTTCCTTGTCTCGAGCGGTCCAGGCATCCACAGCATCCTTGTCGTAGCCCACCCGCAGCGGCGCTGTAACGAACTCGCTGACGTTGCCCGGCAACAAGGATTTTGTGCTGCGAAAAATCCCGGCCAACGCGTAATAGTCCGTTGTTGGAATCGGATCAAATTTATGGTCATGGCAGCGACAACATCCCAGCGTCATGCCCAGAAACGAACGGCCCATTGAATCAATCTGTTCGTCCACAACATCCATTCGCAGCTGTTCTTTATCCTGCTCTTCATAGTTGATTGCCCCCAACATCAGGTAGCCGACGCCAGTCAATTGATCATCATGCTGCTCGTCAGATGAGAACGGCAGCAGATCTCCGGCAATATGCTCTCGCGTTAATTGATCAAATGGTTTGTCGCTGTTGAATGCCTGAATCACATAGTCCCGGAATCGCCATGCATCCGGCAACATTAGACTGCGCCCTCCACCGGTGGATTCAGAGAATCTCGCTACGTCCAGCCAGTGACGTCCCCAGTGTTCCCCAAATCGCGGCGACGCCAGAAGTCGGTCAACGGTCGATTCCATCGCCGAATCAGGATCCTCCGCCCACGCCAGATGGAAGTCTTGCTGTTGTTCGAGGGTCGGTGCCAACCCTGTGAGCACAAACGTCAGTCGTCGAATCAGAGTTTCCGGTGCAGCATCTGCGGCGCGAATGATCACTGGTCCACGGTCGGTCGAATTCAATTGCCGAGCCACGATGAATCGATCAATTTCGGTCGTTGCCCAGTCCGAATTGACTTCAGGAATCGGCACGTCCACAACGGGCTGGAAACACCAGAATCGTCGCCCCTGTTCCAGATCAATCTCACGTTTTGCATGAGTTACCTCGGCGATTCGAGGATCAGCGGCCCCGTCGCGAATCCACTGCGAGAAATCGGAGATGACTTCGTCGGTCAGTTTCTGATCCGGCGGCATTTCGACGGATTCATGCCGCAGTGCCTGGATCAACAGACTTTCATCCGGCGCGCCCGGAACGATCGCGGTACCGGAATCCCCGCCAACAATTAGCCCGCTTCGCGAATCCACCAGCAGTCCGCCTTTGATCTCCTTTGCTCCAGCGGCATGACATGCATAGCAGTGCTTAACAAGTACTGGTCGAATTTGATTCTCGAAGAATTCGACCTTTGCCGCATCGGCCGCGATCTGCTCATCAGCGACAGCAGGGGACATCGCCGCAATTAGACTGGCGATCGCACTCAGGAGTCGAAAGGAATAGTTCATATCGTCACGAATCCGTTAGCCAGTCAGTCGTGAAACTGCTGAGTATGAATGTGGCAGAAGTCATGAGACGTCTGGCCCGAACCACATTAATCCCTCAGTCCCGCTTTTCGCATCAACGCCGCAGTCGCCGTAAAGGCTTCATGAACCCAGTCTTCCACGCGGTCAGGTTCCGGAGAATACTCAAGTTCGATCGACATCGTACCACCCATCTGGAGCTTTGCAATTTCTTTCAGATATCCGTCAAAATTCACCACACCCCGCCCCGGTGGCAAATCGCCGTGCTTCGTTCCGTCACAGTCAGAAATATGAACGTGAATTGCTTTGCCCTTCAGGCGACTGACCTCCTCGGGTTTCACGTGGGCCAGTTCAAGATGTGAAACATCAATATTCGCACACAAGGCAGGATGCCCTGCATCGTCAAGGAACCGAACCATATTGTCCACGTTGTTGACCAGCGACAGTTGAAACGGCTCAAGTTCCAGAGCAATCTTCAGACCCAGGTTGTCGGCATAATCAGCCAGCCGGCGGCAATTGTCGATTCCGGTTTTCCATTGCATTTCCGGCGGAATGACCTCCCGATTCCAAATGTATTCACCAAGCACCAACAGCAAATTTTCGGCCTCAAGTTCGTAGCACAGATCAAGAAACTTTTCGCAGCGTTCGAGATGAAATCGCTGCACCGACGGATTGAAATCAATCAGTCCCGTTGCCACGCAGCAAACAGAAATGATCGGCAAATTCGCCTTGGCGCATTCGCGACGAATCAACTTCCGTTCGCGCACGTCGATATCCAGCGGATCTGTAAAGATATCGATCGCGTCAAATCCAATCTCGCGTGTCTTCTGAATCCCCCACGCCGTGTCCCGCCCAGCCTGAGCCCACGCGCTGTTGATGAGTCCAAGTTTCATGGTTTCAATGCTTTCAGTTCATACGGCGGCCACAAATCGATGATTCGCTCAATCGAGCAACACCGTAGCGAATACCACCGTGATCGTCGAATGAGTGGCACGGTGGTTTTCCATGCCTTCCCGCCGACCTCCCCCCGTCATTTGCACAGGTTTCGAGACTCCCGTCGCCACGAGCCACATTTTTTGCAGATTCTTCGTTCCCACGTCCGAATTCTGTGTCTTCGCAGCAAGCCACCACCTTGCGAACAGAATGGGCATTGATTAGTCTCCGCCGGGTTGAGGTTTCGACCACAAACAATTCAGGTAATCGCCGGAGTGGCGGAATGGCAGACGCGCCGGATTCAAAATCCGGTATGGGTAATTCCATGTGCGGGTTCGACCCCCGCCTCCGGTACTGGTAGGGAGCGCAGGCTCCCTAAGAACAGCGCAGGACCCCGCAAAACACTGAGTTTTGCGGGGTCCTGTTTTTTTTGGCGTTAGCCCTTGCGCGTCGTTTTGCACACCTTGTGCCCCACCATGTGCCCCACCAACGGCGGACGGATCAGAATTCAGCGGCTGAACCTGCGAAGCGCGGGCGCGGGCGTTGAACTGGTCAAAATGGTGGTCATCAACCTGCGCGTAATTGTTGTTCTGAACTTTCACGGAATGCCCGATCCATTTCGCCACAACGTGAGCGGGGTTTCCGGCGTCCAGCCAATCGGTTTCGCATGACGCCCGAAGATTCTGAATCAGCTTTGGCCAAATCGTCAAACCGGCGGCGGTAATGATCTTCTCGAACGGTTTCGCAAGATTCACGTTCGATTCCGTGAACCGCGTAATCAGTCGCTCAGAGCCCTCCGGAGCATCATCGAACGCCTGTTCCAGCCAGGGCAGGATATCGCCGATTGGAACGAACCGGCTTTCCCGGCCTTCATGGTGCTTTGTCTTTGGGATCGTCACAAACATGCGGCCCTGATCCCACAGAACGTGTTCCCAGCGTAGTTGAAAGATCTCCATCTTCCGCAGCCCAGCGAAACGCCAAAGAGCCACAATCAACCGCCATTGATTGTCAGGACAGGTTTCAATGATCTTCAGCGCGTTCGCCCTGGTCAGAAAGAAATCCCGCGAACGGACGAGAACCAGCGAAGCCTTTTGAAACTCGAACGGATTTTCATCAACCAACTTCCGCCGTTTGGCAGCGTTGAAAAACATCTTTGCAACGCCGATGTGCGTTCGTTTGCCGTTCTCGTCAAGCGTTTTGGAATCCAGCCAGCGGCGGAACTTCACGGCATCATCGTGAGTGATATCGCGCAGGTTCTTTTTCCCGAAGAACTCATCGAGAACCTTTTGACCCTGTTTCCATTTCTTCCGAGTGTTTGCGGCGGCGGGCCTGCCGCCAAATGTCTTGGCGTCCTTCATGTAGTCCGCCATGAACTCCGACAACGCACATGAAGCCCGCGTGTCGATCAGTCCGGCGTTGCTCAACTTGTCGTGAAGTTCCTGGCCGATCTTTGACAACCAGCCAGCTGTCTGAGTGTCCAGGCACAAACCAGACTTCCGCCACGCTACTAATTCTTCAACGTGACGAGCAATTTTTTCTGAGTTCGTCTTGTTCATCCCACCGAGGCGAATCGCCTTGCGATTTTCTTCGTGACGGAACCCTGTTAATCGTCCTGGCTGACTGCAGACTTCGCAGCCTGCAGACGATCCAGCCATTCCAGCAAGGTTTTCCGTTGCCAGGGTGGCGACGCATCGCCGATGTACACCGGCTTTGGCAGCTTCCCGATCTTGACCATCAGTTCCACCTGACGGACAGAGGATTAAAAAAACTCTGCCACGTCCTTTTTCTTCATCATCACATTGGAAAGCGTTGTTGTGTCGCTCATTGCTCCTGGTGTCCTTTCGTAGTTGGTTCTGATACTTCGGCCCGTTCGCCTGCAGTGTCGCCCAAACCGGCGGCGCTGGATCCAGGCGGCGCGATGTTCAGCGGCCTGGCGACAACCCAAACAATCGAGCGTTCCCGAACAACGTGTTCGCAGGGCGCTCCCTTTGGTTTCACAAAACCGTTGCGCATCAACCAAACGCGGCGCGGGCGTTGGCTGTTTCCGTCCATCTGCAGACCGGCCTGAATCTCTTTGTCAGTCGCCCCGCGTTCGCCCTTCGATTCGATAAAGCCCCAAACTCGCACGGCCTGAGAGTTCACGCAAGAGCGGACAGACACCGCAGCCGCGCGGCTGGTCAAAGTCCCGTTCCGTCTTGTGAGCGGAACGGCTTCGGTCGTCGTCGCGGGTTCTGGCGTCTCTCGAGCGCCTTGCCGATCGTCGCCACGGTTGCCGATGTCTCGACTGTGAACTGCCGGCGATGAATTCGGCGGACGTGGTTTTGAAACCCTGTCAGCCGATGCCTGGTTGTTCTTCCATTCGTCTGCCGAATCGTGGATATCATCATCCGGGAAAGTGTTGCCGTCTTCATTGGTTTGATCCCTTCATTGTTGTTGCTCGATTTCCAGAGACTGCGGAAAGTGAATCAGCCAAAGTGCGCGGCCCACTTCCGGAGCGTCCCGCCGATAGCAGCGACACGAATGCCAGCGTTGCCGAATGGAACACAGTCGCAAGTCGTGGTCGAATGCGTTCCGGTAACGCGAGGAACATTTCTTCACGACGGGCGATGTCCTCAAACGCCATGCGGAATTGAGCCCGCAGCGTGTTGCGTTCATTGGGTGGCGAATCGCAGAACACTGAGAAGCCACCACACTGAAGAACTGCCAGCCGAACAATCGGCGGCATCGTGGCCACTGCTCTTGCGGCGTCATAGCTCCCCGCACAACGAACCGCCTTCATTACAAGTTCAAAAGCGTCTCCATGTTCTGGCAACTTGCCGTGAATGTGTTCCATCGCAAGGCGTCGAATCTTTGCGAGTGTCAACCATTCACCGTCTTCAATCACGAACCGCCTTGCGGCAATTTTTACAGCCTCGGTTGGCAGGTCCTGGAGTCCATCGAACCAGACTTTCACAGCCAGTTCGTCGAATTCCCGCCTTGACTCTGTTTTCCCGAGGTTCAACGCGATCCGGACGCTGACCTATGACGGCGCACGTGCCCTGCTGTTGCGCGGAGACTGCCATCGCTTCGCTCACCCCGATGCACGCGCACAGCAACCAGTTCGTCGCCAGCAACAGATGAGTTCCTGTGAAGCTCATGCTGCGAATCTCAAGACCAGCAGCGTATCCACTTTGCAACATCTTCAGTCGCACAAGATTGTAGGTCAGTACTCCGGTCCATAGCTCGCGATGAAGACTCTCAGGACTCTGCCCACGCAAATGCTCTAAGCCCAGCGTACATTTAATCGACCCAATATCCGGCTCCACTATCCAGCGTCCTTCTTACATGGAACCAAGCCATGCGCCAGGATGCTCTTCCACATCAAGCAAAGTCGTCGCGACGGTGAATCCTTCAGAGCGGGAGCCGGGAGTATTCACCGACACGTCACTCAATCGCATCTCAATGAATTCAGGCGTGCGTCGATACTCTTTTTTGACATCCACTTCGGACGCGGCCCACGCGGCCATTTGACCGTTCGTTCGGTATCACTGATTCGCTTCGCACCGATCGGGTCATCGCTTTGGGCGAGTCGATAACTGTCTGTGGCAACAGAGCACCACGACGCTCGCCCAAATCCAGTACGGCTATGATCGAGCGTCCAATCGAACGTGGCGACCGGTAGGATGGACATTCCTGTCCGTCGAAATTCCGAGCGTGTCGGACAGGAATGTCCAACCTACAGGCAAAACCAACTCTGCCACATGCGTTAACGGCACGCAAACCGCCATCACCAGCGGCACGTTTGAGCAGCAGTGGGGACGGGATGCCACCGGCAACTGGAACACCATCGCCATCTCCGACATCACCGGATTCGTCACCGAACGGTTTGCGTACTCCGCTTACGGTTCACCGGTCTTCATGACCGGTACAGGCACCGTACAGACCGCGTCACGGATCGGCTTTGAAACGCTCCAGCCGGATACCGTTTTTACGTGTCGATGCGGATGGATCGATCTTGGCCATTTCTGGGCAACTACACTTGGCGGGCACAGCACGCGACAAGTATGCCGGCGGTTCCAGTAGAGTGGACAGCGACGGAATTCTGCGCATTGCCGCGAACCTGCTGAACGTGCCAGCGGATGTGATTGCCTTGATATTTGCTTATCACTGGGCGATTGAAATCTTTTTCAGATTTTTCAAGCACATGCTGGAATCCCGTCACCCGCTAAGCCACAAGCAGAACGGCATCGAGATTCAGACTTACGCAGCCATCATCGCCTGCATGCTGATTGCACTGTGGACCGGTCGCAATCCGACGAAGTGAACGTTTCAACCGGTCCCTTTCACTCCCGCCGAGCTTTGGCCGAAAGACCCGCTGTGGATACGAATTGAATCCATTTGACGGGCGAACTGTCGACGCATCGCTGATTTCTATGTTTCGCTGAATTGCAAATCCGAATCCGCTTACGATTGCGAGCAATTGCTGCACCGCACGCAATACGCGACGAATGCGCAGTGGCTACTGGCATCATCGGATAGAGATCGGGACTAAGAAACAATTGATACATCAGGATTTCAAGAACAATCCGACTTCTTGAGCACACGAAGCAAAGCAGGACGGCAATACCACGCCGTGTTGGAACAACAAATTCCTTCCTAAATTCCTGGCAAGTTTTCTGACCTGTCTCCGATCACGGCGGGAGCCTCTGCGTTCGCTGCTCGTTGCAGCACAAATCGTGAGGCAGAAAGACGCTGACAAAACGACGGTGTGGCTTAGTCCCCTGCTCGTATTTCAAATCGAACCAGCGCCCCCTGACCGCTTCAACTGTCGAGAGATTCAAGATACCTTTGAAACGTTGGTTTTGGTTTGCGGAATTGTTTGCCTGCCTGATTAAACCGAATCGAGAATCTCGTCGGCATCGTGTACATAGTCACTACCACGGAACAAATAGCGTTTCGCTGGAACTTCTGGAAAACCGCGTGATGCTGAGCGGTGTTAGCGTGACACAATCGACGGCAAACATGTCGGCTGTGGCACCAGACGTGGTCATCAGCGGATCTGGCTTTGATCCAATCGTATCAAACAACACCGTCACGTTTGACAGCGGGGCCGTGGGCGTTGTCACTTCCGCCACTGCAAATTCG
>JBBQSE010000022.1:0-38448 GCA_038214195.1 Planctomycetales bacterium | reverse complement strand
AAACAGCCATTTGCCGATCGGCAGCGGTGCGATCGAAAGCGCCGTGCGTCGTGTGATCAACCTGCGTGTCAAAAGCAACGCCACCTACTGGCTTCGCGAAAACGCCGAAACCATCATCCGCTTCCGAGCATGGATCAAAGCCGGAAGAGCCGAAGAACTCTTCCTACAAACAACTTACGTCACACCAACCCTCGCTCTATAATCCCAACAAGTCGCGAATCCGCCCACCGGCTAATTTCTCGAACCGCTTCGCGGTAAAGCACACAAATCTAAATTACGTCCACAAATTAACAAATCTGGCCAACCGGGTTCAAAAAGACCAACTGAAATGCCGGATTCCCCAGACAAATTGTATGGCGTGTGTACTTCTTCCTGATGCGAAACGGAACTCAAATGAGTATCCTGCCAGTTGAATACGTAATGAATTGTGCCATTTGCAAATTGTTTTGTCCTGATTCATCAGGAGTCTGTCCGTGAAAAGTCATCTCATCCCCGCCGCATTGATTTTCCTCCTGGTAACCGTGGTTGGAACGCCACTCTTCGCGCAGGACGCCGAGGCGTCTGCGATTGCGCCGAAATCCGTCTCCGAGACTGCTGCGGAAATCGATCGTCTGTTTGCAGAATTCTGGTCCGCCAACCATGTCGAACCAGCTCCGCTTGCCACGGACGAAGAATACGTGCGGCGACTGTACCTCGATCTCGCCGGCCGAATTCCCGCCACTTCAGAAACGCGTACGTTTTTAACCAGCACTTCGCCGGACAAACGCAGCGAACTTGTCGAAGAACTTCTCGACGGCCCTGCGTTCGTGCGGCACTTCACGATTATCTGGCGCAATGCGCTGATTCCTCAGGCATTCAATGAAATCGGCACGCGGGCACTGGTGCCTGGCTTCGAAGCCTGGCTGTGGCAGCATTTTTCCGAAGACACGCCGTACGACCAAATCGTGCGAGAACTCATCACGACCCCGATCGATTTTGGGAACAGTCAGCCGGGATTGCTGCAATCGGCAAATTCTCCCAGCGCGTTTTTTATCGTGCGGCAACTGCAGCCTGAAAGTCTGGCCACCGGCACGTCGCGGGCCTTTCTCGGCGTGCGGCTGGACTGTGCTCAGTGCCACGATCATCCCTTCGACAAATGGAAGCGCGAGCAGTTCTGGAACATGGCCGCGTTCTATTCCGGATTTCATCGCGATGGAGAAGTCGATCCGGACAACCCGGCCATGATGATGAACACGAAAGAAAATCTGACCTCGCACAGCATTCGCGTGCCCTCCACTGGTAAAGTCGTCCCGGCAAAATTCCTCACCGGCACCGAACCAGAATGGACCGACAAAGCCGCGCCGCGCAAGATTCTCGCCGACTGGGTCACAGCCCGCGATAATCCGTGGTTTGCGAAGACGGCGGTGAATCGCCTGTGGGCTCAGTTCCTCGGACAGGGTTTCGTGCAGCCGGTCGATGACTTCTCGGATAACAATCCGCCGTCACATCCGGAAGTTCTCGATCTGCTCGCCGAACAATTTGTCGCCCACAACTTTGATTTGAAATTCCTCGTCCGCACGATCGCCGCGACGCGGGTCTATCAGACGACGAGTCGCCAGACACATGAATCCCAGGCGGATCCAACTCACTTCGCCCGCGTTGCGCTACGCGGCCTCACGCCCGAACAGTTTTTCGACAGCCTCGCTGAAGCCGTGGGCTACTATCAGCCGTATCGGACCGACAATCCATTCGTCATCGACAGCGACACGCCCCGCGGTCGTTTTCTGGAACTCTTCCGGGACGACGCGGAATCTCCGCTGCTGAAAGAAACTACCATTCTGCAGGCTCTCGCCATGATGAACGGTGAATTCATCGACAACGCGACGACTCTGGAGAACAGCCAGACCCTCCGCGCCGTTGCGGATTTCCCGCTAATGACCAGCGACGAAAAACTCGACACCCTGTTCATGGCCGCACTGAGCCGCCGTCCGACAGATGCCGAACGCACGGCCATCGGAAAAATCGTCACCGAAGCAGGCACCGCGACGGACTCAAAAGACGCCCTCGCGGATGTCTTCTGGGCGCTGTTGAACAGCAGTGAGTTTTTGCTGAATCACTGAAAAACCTGCCCCATGATGACGACTGGCCGGACCAGGCGAAGCGAAGTTCCGGTAGCTGTTACGTTATCATGCGTATTCGTTACGTTGCCTGGGCGGCGTCGCTTCCGCTCCTGGCTCCAGCTTATACTTCACGCGGTCTGAATTGATGCCCTTGTTCCGAGGCTCCTGCCTCGGAACACACTGCTTCGGAGGCTCCTGCCTCCCGAGATTCTCGCTGGAGGCAGGAGCCTCCAGTGCATTGCGTTCCAGGGCTAGAGCCCTGGAACGAGGATTGAAAGCATCATTTCGCACCGCGTGAAGTATACTCAAATCAACTTATCGATCGCTCGATGCTTCCTTGAGTTCCGCAGCCATCTCGATCAGCTCATCGAGTAGCTTCACTGACGCCTCTGGTTCCAGGCGATTCGTACCAATCCAGGTTTCGTAGCCACCGAGTTGCATGTGTCGCGGTGTGGGAAGGTAGCCGAAGTAGCCGTGTGCCAGCTCGACCATCAAGGCGGGCTGGATGGGGCATCGGTCTCTAAACTCCAGACCGATCTCGCAGAAGACTTCGCAGGGCATTGTCCCGATACACACATCGCCGATACGCAGTACCTGCAATGGGATGGTCGTGGTTTCCGGATAGCCGTCAAGTGTCATTGTTCGCTGAGCGTAAATGAATGACAGGTCCGAGGGATTCTTTGCACCGGCGGCGATTGTGTCTTCGGCCCATTTGCGTTGTTCCGCAGTCGGATGCCGCCAGGCGATTTTCGGTTCGCGGTAGCTTGCGGCGAGGGTGATCTCATTCTGGTACGGCAGCGTCTTCAATGCGGCATGAACTTTCGTCGCCACATCTTGTGCCACATATCGCATTTGTTCGTACGGCTGCTTTCCGGGTCGGGGCGTTCGAAAGTTAATGTTGTTGATGTCGCCGCTGGTGCCATTGGCCATCATAGCAACAAACGGAGCGCGATCGACACTTGTCTCAGCGGGCGGAATGTCCGCTTCCATCAGTTTTTTGAGGTGTTCACAATACACGCCGTAATAATCAGAGGAAACGTGGCCCGAGCCAACTCCGCCGACGTAGTGCAATGAGTACGCGGAGAACACCGAGATCGGCAAGCCGTTCAGATCGCGAACGGCGATGATCGACACGGCAGGATCAATCGGCCCGGCGGGTTCCGTCAGGTTAGGACTTCCCGCCGGAGGATTCATCTTCACCAGATCCGTGCCGCCAAATGGATTTTCCGGCACCGTGCCTGGCCGCATGAACCAGCGACGGTTGAACAGGTGTTCGGGCACATCGACAGTTCCGAACGCCAGTTGTGCCGGCTGCCGATTATTGAATGCTCGCGTCACGCCGTCCGCAATCCGCTCCGCCACAAACTTCTGATACTCATCCGGAGTCTGATCCGGTTGCAGACGGTTATCGCCCAGCGCGCTGGCGGCGGAATGCGTGTGAGTCGCGCTGACCATCACACACTCAGGCGGGATACCAAGGCGTTCCGTGATCATCCGACGAGCCTCTTCACTAACGACGCGATGAACTCCCAGCAGATCACAAACGACCAGTGCGATCTTCGTGGTCCCGTCGTCCAGGACCAGACAGCGCGCGTGAAGCTCATCATGCACATGCGTCGAAGGAAACGGCACAAAGCCACCGATGATGGGCAAGCCAATCGGCGGTGTCAGATTGCTCGTCGCGGCTCCGGCGAGCAACTGCTCGGCGGTGGCGGTGGAAGCCGCGAACAGTCCGATCGCGAGCGAGGCAAGCATCCCGACGGCGGAAATTTGAATTCGCATGGGGCATTCCTTTTTTGGAATCTGAAAATCGGACCAGCAAACCTTCGAAAAGGCAATTTGTGGTCCTTGTTTTAACTTCTGGCGCGTTGAAGTACAGTAAACTCGTCGCTCCGCCGACGGGAATTGCATTCTCCCGCCGTCGGAACGGCGGGTGTACAGTAGCCAATGCGAGCACCAACAAACGGGTGCCTGCAGCCCTGGAAAGAAAAAAACACACGGAATCCTCATCTCAATGAAAATCAAACGTCTGTTCGCACACCGCGTCGAATTACCGCTCCATGAGGGCTCTTACAAATGGTCCGGCGGGAAATCTGTCACCGTGTTCGACAGCACAATCGTCGGTGTTGAAACAGACACAGGCCTGATCGGCTACGGCGAAGTTTGTCCGCTCGGGCCATTCTATTTGCCAGCCTATGCCGAAGGCGTTCGAGCCGGCCTCAAAGAACTCGGACCGCATTTGCTCGGCATGGACCCCCGCGAATTGAGCGTGCTTAATCACCGCATGGACGCGGCATTGAAGGGCCATCCGTATGTCAAGTCAGGCATCGACATCGCGTGCTGGGACATTCTGGGACAATTCAGCGGATTGCCAGTCTGCGTACTCATGGGTGGTCGGTTTGGTGAGAGCGTGCGCCTGTACCGGGCGATCTCGCAACTGCCACCGGACGAGATGGCAAAGAGTGTGGCCAGTTATCGAGAACAAGGATACACACGGTTTCAACTGAAAGTTGGCGGTGATCCGGATACTGATATTGAACGCATTCGCGCGGCTCGTGCGATTCTGAAACCGACCGACCGTCTGGTGGCAGACGCCAACACCGGCTGGACTCAGCACGAAGCCATGCGCGTCGTCCGCGCGGTGCGGGATCTCGACGTGTATATCGAACAACCGTGTGTCACTTACGAAGAATGCCTCGCCGTCCGACGCAACACCGATCATCCGTTTGTGCTCGACGAGAATATCGACAATCTGGACATGTTGCTTCGCGCAAAATCAGATCTGGCGATGGACGTGGTGAACCTCAAGATCAGCAAACTCGGCGGCCTCACAAAAACACGTCAGGCCCGTGACCTTTGCGTGTCTATGGGAATCGCGATGACCCTGGAAGACAGCTGGGGCGGTGATATCACAACGGCCGCCATCGCGCACCTCGCGCACAGCACACCGGAAGAATTTCGTTTTACAAGCACGGATTTCAACAGCTACGTCACCGTCAGCACCGCGCACGGCGCGCCGCAACGCGTCAACGGCTTCATGCAGGCCAGCACGCAACCCGGACTTGGCATCCAGCCGAAGTTCGATGTGCTCGGCCCGCGTGTCGTGGAAGTTGCTTGATGTCAGGTTTGTCCGCCTCCAGACTGTCGATCTGGTTTTCCGTCAAAGAAACGAATTGGGGCAGGGTGGCCGGGGCTGGACTGAACGAAGCGAAGGAAGCCCCGGGGTTTCGGGTGAGTGCCCAATGCAACTCGTATTGCGATTCGAACAGAAAAACGTACAGCCTCTCAGAGAGTAATATCGACTTTGGTCCAGTCAAAAACTCGCAGACTCTCTGGACGCGTCGAGCTTCAGCGAGGCGAGGGGAACTAGGAATGCAATTCCAGAATTGCTTCGACTTCGACCGGCACGTTGAATGGCAGCGAACCCATGCCAACAGCGCTGCGGGCGGCTTTCCCGGCTTCGCCGAACACTTCGACCATTGTGTTGCTGAAGCCGTTGATCACCGCAGGATGTTTCTGAAACTCCGGGGTCGAGTTGACGAACCCCAGCACCTTCACAATGCGTTTGACTCGATTGAGACTTCCCAGCGACGCTTTGATAGTGGCCAGCATTGTTAATGCTACCGTCCTGGCAGCCGCAGCTCCCTCTTCTTCCGTCAAATCCGAGCCAATTCTGCCCACTACCAATTTTCCATCTGGTCCATACGGCACCTGCCCGGAAACGTAGGCCAGATTGTCCACGATCACAACGGGTGTATAGACGCCGCCGGGCGCAGGCGTCGGGGGCAGGGTGATACCGAGTTGAGTCAGGCGGGATTCAATACTCACAAATGCACTCCTGATCTGGAAAGTGGCGATTTCAAAACTCAATTTGATCCGCCGGGGCAAAGGAATCGTTTGGATTTGAATTGTAGTCAAAAAATTTGAAATTGCTCGGCAACACTAATGCGAATGAGACAACGTTCTGCGAGCCTGGTGGACTCGTTTGCGAATTGCGTCTCAATGCACTTACAATTCGGGTCGAGATCAACTGGCGTTCCGCGGGGACGTCGGCGAGTCCTGAATACCTGGGAGAAATACGATGCTGGACCTGCGCATTGCAGTCCTGCCGATGTTGGCGGAACTCACATTTACACAGTTGCTGTTGGCTGGTGTTGGCGTCATCCTCGGAATCCTGTTGCTGATATTCCTGGGGGTCTTTGCCTCCGTCGCCTCGCTGTGGTTTCGAGCTTTCATGTCGGGGGCCGGGATTGGTCCGTTGCAGATGGTGGTAATGAAGTTGAAGAAAGTGAATCCGCACCTGATCGTGGATACTCGGATCATGTCGGTTCAGGCCGGGCTGGACGACATCACAACGAACGCCATGGAATCTCACTATCTGGCTGGCGGCAACGTTCCGCTCGTCATCCGCGCCCTCGTCGCCGCGCATCGGGCTCAGATTGATTTGGACTGGAAAACGGCGGCCGCGATTGACCTTGCCGGACGAAATGTACTTGAAGCCGTTCAGACGAGCGTGAAGACGAAAGTCATCGATTGTCCGGACCCAGGTCGATCCGGACGTCCAACGCTGGACGGCGTGGCTCGGGACGGCATCCAGCTCAAAGCCCGTGCCCGCGTGACCGTGCGCACGAATATCAAACAGCTGATTGGTGGTGCCACTGAAGAGACTATCATCGCCCGTGTTGGCGAAGGAATTGTGTCAGCGATCGGTTCGTGTGAAAGCCATAAGGAAGTGCTGGCGAATCCGATGCTCATCGCGCGGGCAGTGCTGGCGAAGGGCCTGGATTCGCAGACGGCATACGAAATTGTCTCCATCGACATTGCGGACATTGATGTTGGCGACAATGTTGGTGCCCGACTGCAGGCCGATCAGGCGGAAGCCGACATGCGAATTGCGAGGGCTCACGCAGAAGAACGTCGTGCGGCCGCTGTGGCTCTGGAGCAGGAAATGAGGGCTCTGACACAAGAAAACCAGGCTGAGGTCGTACTTTCAGAATCGGCGGTGCCGAAAGCGATGGCGGACGCGTTTCGTAATGGTTCGCTCCGAGCCGGAATCAAATCTTGAGTTGTTCCGGTCGAATGTCGCGGATTCCAAAGATTTTAAACGATCGCAGTTCACTGTTTGCCTATCGAAACGCAACGTCATGAACGGGCAGGGTTTCCGCATTTGTGCTTTCAGACCAGTCCGCGAACTGAAATACTCCCTTTGTACTGGATTTCATTTGACTGCTTGAGAGACTGAAATTCGCGTCGTATACTTCGCGACCTGCTGGCCATGATGCGCCGGCTTTTCTGCCGTCAGCGCATTTCAGCGTCTGACCGCGATGATGCTGAGTTTGGATTCGGGAGGTATCCAAATTTATCAGCGGACGTCATTCGGAGTTCCTGCTGTGTCAACTGGAATGATTCAGATCGAAGTTTCAGACAATGAGCGTGAAGTCCTGCTGCGGGGGCTGCGTTACGTGCGCAGTTCAATCATGCTGGAATTGCGGGAGCCGAACAAGAACGACGAATATCATCGCAGCATGGCTCTGGACGAAATTCAAATGCTCCGCCAGCGTCTGGAATCGTCGAACCCTCAGCTAACGTCGGGTCTTTGACCCGGGCTTGTTCTTTGCCACTGCAGTAAAGACTGTGTAATCGCTGATCACATGCTGCCGAACATCGGCAAACAGTTGTTCCATGCGCGCCTGATGCCATTCGAGCAGTTTTGTAACCAGGTGGATGTGTCCGCCTTCGCGAAGTCCCGTTCGTGCAGCCTGAAGAAACAGCTCTGAGATTCTGTAGTCGGAATAATAAGGCGGATTTCCAAGCACCAGATCCCACGTGCCAGGATCCGGCAGGACACCGTCAGATGTCAGCAGCGTCTGAATGGAAGTGATTTCATTGAGCGCCGCAGACCGCAGAGTACATTCGACGGCACGCGCATCGCTGTCGACTGCAAGGATAACAGCGTTGGGATATTCAATCGCAGCCGCAACACAGACCGCACCGGAACCGCATCCCATTTCGACGATTCGCTGTGGAATAAATTCCGGCTGGCCGTCGCTCGCCGCCAACAGTTTCAGGGATCGGATCAAAACCCGCGCACCGCCGTCAACGCGTCGATGGCAGAAGACACCCGGCCGACTTTCAACGTGCGCGAGTCGTTCTCCCTGTCGAAACGCAAACCTCGCGCGAAAACCCTTTTCCTTTTTGAGCGGGCTGGATTTGGTGGCGATACACACGGTGCCTTGTTTGTACTTCTGGACATCGACTTTGCTGAAGATCGCTTTCAGCTGACTCTGAACCCAGCGATCTTTCGGGTTGTTGGTTGAAGCAAACAGCCGCCCGCCGGGACGCAGCCTCTGATGCGCAGTCTGTATCAGATCCTGAGCAAGTTCGGATGAATCCCCGGAAAGTGTCGGAAAAATGACCGTGTCGTATTCCTCGGCTGGCGGGTCCGCAGCGCACACGATACGGACAGGATCTGTCACGGAGCCTGCAACGCTGTGACTTCCTGACACAGCGGCCTCTGCAACTCGAGGAATCACTTCCGAATCTGAATGAAACGCCTGCAGCGTGCGGAAGAAAAAATGTTCTGTTGTAAAGAATGTGAACCTCAGGTCCGGGCGCGATTCTCTCAGCGCGGAAGCGAGAGTCGTTCCATGCATCAACAACACCAGCACGCTGGGGCCGGTAAGTTCCGAGGTCAGTTGAGCCAGCAATCGATCTGAGGCCAGCTTTAATGTACGGGGTGATTCAATGGTCGGTTGGTTTGTCGGCAATTCGGATCGATTCGTGGAAAGCGGGATTGTCTGACAGGACAGCATCGTTTCGACAGAACATACCAAGGAAACGGCGAATTCGAAGTCGCAAATCTGCCGCAACAACGCTCAAACCTGAATTCCCTGGATCTGGAGCACGACCCGGCGGCAAATCGGCGGTGTTTCGCACATGGGGCGTTTTTTCTGGCACGATGAATGGAGTCCCTTACGGGAATCAGTAGAATGCCGAAGCTGATCTGGCATTGTCGGAATCCCAGCCCCGGATTGGTGCTGTTTGCGAGTGCAGACACAATTCGGACCTGTGACAGATGGACTGGACTCCTCGGAGTGATTCTCATGGCGAATGATGAAAACAGCGAATTGGCTGCTGAAGACCTGCAAACGCAGTACGCACTTACGGAAGACGGTCTGCTCAAAGTCTACAGCGTTGGGTCGGTCACCGTTTTAGGGTTCGGGGGGAAGGATGTTCCTTCAGAATTCAATGCCGCCCACTACCGTGCATCGATTACAGATCTGCTGAAATTCAATAAGTCGTCGATCGTCGCCTTCGATCTGACCGGGGTTCGGCTTGTACCCAGCGGAATGCTGGGGCTGCTGGTGTCGTTGACCAGAATTCCCGATTTGCCACTGAAAGTCCAGTTGTTCAACCCGAGTAAAGATGTTCGGGAAGTCCTTTCGATCACAAAACTGGATCGGATGATCGAGACTCACGAAGTCGAGGTCTGAACAAAACCGGTGTCAGGGCTTGTGGCTTCAGTCACCAGGAAACGCCGGTGGATGACATTTTGAGTTCATCGGAATTCCGTTACACTTCGTTGCGTCCGGGATTCGCCCAGGCGAGTCTATCGATCTACGTTGTGTTCTAAGGCGAGCGACAGGAAAGGATTTACCATCGGCGAGTCATTGGGTTGAGCGGACCCGTGCGACTGAACCACGCCAAAGGAAGCAGATCTGAGGACAGATCTGCCTACGTAGTCCGACCTGTCTCAGGTCGGATTCCCTGGGTGACGCGAGATCCATGGTAATCCTGTTTCTTCCGCTCGCCTTACTACCGGTCGCCGCAGCGGGCAGCAAATTTTTGGCTCTTTCAGTTACTGTGCGTTGAGACATGATCGTAAGCAAGAATTGGCTGGCAGAGTACGTGCCATTGCCGCAAAGCGTCGATGAACTGACTCATCGGCTGACAATGTCAGGACTGAATCTGGAGGAATTCCATGACGTCAGTACGGGACTGTCAAAACCTGATGTCGCCATTGATGTTGAAGTCACCAGCAACCGGCCGGACTGTCTTGGCCATATCGGTGTGGCCCGTGAAGTTTCCGTGCTGTTTGGGCAGCCTCTGACGGTGCCGCCTGCTGCTGTGACAGAATCGGGCGATTCAGTGCAGAGTGCCTCTTCGATCTCGATCGAATGCCCGGACTTGTGCCCCGAATACCACGGTCGGGTCATACGCGGAGTAAAGATTGGGCCCAGCCCGATGTGGCTCAGAGATCGACTCGCCGCCGTCGGAATCAATTCGGTCAACAACGTAGTTGATGTCACTAACTTCGTGATGATGGAATGCGGACAACCGCTCCATGCGTTCGATCTCGACAAACTACACGGCCAGAAAATCATTGTGCGCCGCGCGAAGAAGGGTGAGACCATCACGGCGATCGATCAGCGACAGTATGCGTTGACAGAACAGATGTGCGTCATCGCTGATGCCGATCGTCCGGTCGCCGTCGCGGGCGTCATGGGCGGATTCGACACCGAGATTTCGGAAACCACCGTCAACGTGCTGATTGAAGCCGCCGCGTTTGCATCATTATCCGTACGCGCGACCGCCCGGTCGTTGAAGCTGCATAGTCCGTCGTCCTATCGTTTCGAACGAAAAGTCGATCGGCAATGGCTCGACTGGGCTTCCCGGCGTTGCTGTGAACTCATCCTGAAGGTTGCTGGCGGCACGCTGCTTTCCGGTTCGATTGTAGCCGGACAGGCGGTAGAAGCAGGGCGCGATGCCGTCACGTTGCGATTCGCACAGGTGCCGCGAGTCCTGGGAATTGATATTCCGGCGGATGAGTGTGTCGGGATCCTGCAGCGGCTGGGCCTAAAGTGTCTCAATCGAGATGCCGACTCGGCGTCATTCACACCTCCCAGCTGGCGTCCCGACTTGCTGCGGGAATGTGACCTGATTGAAGAAGTCGCCCGTATCCACGGTTACGATCATATCCCGATGAATGCGGATCTTCCCGTCGTTTCGACGGCGCGCACGCTTCGTGAACGAGTCATCGACAGCGTGCGACTGCAGCTTGCGGCCAGCGGTTTCTCTGAGGCACTGACGATGTCGTTCGTCAGTGAGGAACAGCGGCAGTTGTTTCGCCCGGAGGGAGCCATTCCACCGGTCGCCGTGAGTCATTCCAGTCGCAGTCATGAAAATCAACTGAGGCAGAGTCTGATCCCTAGTCTGCTTGCCTGTCGCCGTCAAAATGAACGACATGGTTACGCGAACGCGGAACTCTTCGAGGTTGCTCGGGTTTATCTGCATGCTGGTCAGGGGCGAAACGAGCAGCAGGCTGAACCGCTGACGATCGGGATCGTGTCGGGACGTTCGTTCGTTCAACTGATTGGAACCGTCGAGGCGCTGGCTGCGAAACTCGCGCCCCATGCGGTGCTGACAACCGAACCCGATGCGAATCCGGAATATGCTGCCGGCCGCGGAGCCGCTATCAGTCTGAATGGAACACACTGGGGCTGGCTGGGCGAACTGAGCCGCGATGTTCTTGATCGCAGTGATCTTCAGGACGCCGTTTGTGTGGCGGAGTTGCGTCTGCCGCTGATCGAAGAGACCTTCGAAGCCTCTCGATCGTATCGGTCGTTGCCGCGATTTCCTTCTGTTTCTCGAGACCTGAATTTTGTGATGCCTGAGTCAGTTTCGTGGGCTCAGTTGTCGGAATCCGTGGCGAAGTCCGCCGGCGACCTTTTGCTGGGAACAGCATTCGGTGGACAGTATCGCGGTAAGCAAATCGACGCCGACCACAAGTCGTATTTGATCACATGCCGGTTCATGGCTCCTGATCGCACTTTGACTACGGAAGAAGTCGATGCGATTGTGAAGCAGGTCATCGCCAACTGTGAATCTCAATTGTCTGCCAGACTTCGAGCCTGAAATTCCATGATCCGCATGCTGCTCAAATCCAAAATCCATCGTGCCACTGTCACGGATGCCAGTCTGCACTATGAAGGCAGCGTGACACTGGATCCGGTGCTGATGGAAGCCGCTGACATCGTGGAATGGGAACAGGTTGATGTTTACGACATCAATAACGGCAACCGCCTGACAACGTACGCCATCAGTGGCGAACGAGGTTCCGGGGTCGTCTGCCTGAACGGTGCCGCCGCGCGTCTGGTTCACATCGGCGATCTGGTGATCATCTGCAGCTACACACAGGTGGCGGATGAAGACCGCGCGAAGCATGCCCCGAAGATCGTGCTGGTGGATGACAAGAACCGGATGCCGCGAAAACGGAAGTCGTGATTCAACGCAACGAAGAACCTGTCCGCAAATAAGTCCGCGAATTGGGCGAGGCCTGATTCTAAGACTTCGCATTCAACTCCGCTGACGCGACGAGACTCTTTGTGTCGCGGTTCAGTTCCGGCACAATATTGATGGAGTCCGCCATGCTGCAGAGACGAATATCGGAATCGTAGCCAAGTTTCAGCAGATTACGTCCGCCCTGAGTCTCTTGCAACGCTGATGCGATGTGATGCCGCTCGTCACTGACGTCCGAGTGATGTCCGACTGACCGCAGCCAGAATCCGTGAGCGATTTGAGCGCAATCATTGAGTAACCAGCGGGCGGCGTTTGGCGTCCTAAGTTCACAGTTCTTCAAGAGCGCGGCGACAACGGCACCGGCAAAGAGAACATCTTCGCCGGTAATCGCACCGTTCGTTCCAGCACATACGAGGTGAATGGGAGAATGATCAGACTCCAGCCGCTCGACGACAGCCCGTCTGTTGACGAAAGCCCCGATCAGAATCGTGTTCGCCGTGTCCGCGAGGAGCAACGCGTGAGTCCCGTTGGTTGTCGTGAAGGCGATTGTTTTTCCGGCAACACGTCCGGGCGGATATTCCAGAGGGGAATTGCCGCAATCGAAGCCTTCAATAAGCACACCCCCGCGTTCTCCTCCCAGCAGCACGGAATCGAATCCCAGTTCTTCCCGAATCCGCCGCGCCGCGTTTGGCGTGCCACAGGGTATGACCTGCAGGGCACCATTGTGCAACGCTGTTGTGATCGTGGAGGACGCTCTAAGAACATCAACGATGACCGCTGTTCCGCCCTGCAGCGTTGATGCGTCCATCAGTGAGGGCAAAAAATGCACGTTCAAAAGCTGCGACATAGACTTTCTGCCAAATCCTGGTACGGAAAAAAATTGCTGCTTGCCGGATTAGAAGGAGTGGGTTCCCGCGACTGGAGTTGTAGTGTATCGTAAAGCTTCCGCGAATCGCACAATGTAGAACAGTTGTCCCAACTGCTCCACGAGCAATTCATCCACATGCCACAGCCCACAGCCCACCGCAAAGGCGCACTTCCCCGCTACCACTGTTTCACAGGAGTCAATTGATGGTCCGTTTTACTTTCCGGCTGGCAACGCTGGTGTCACTCAGCGTCTGTTTGACAACGGCGCTCACTCGCGCCGATGAAACACCTTCTGCGCCGCCTGCGGAAACGCCCGTCGCCGCCCCTGCGGCACGTATCGATGGCACCGGGCCGGGTTGGAAGTCGCTCGGCAAAGAGGACTTCGTCAACGTTAACTGCGATGAAAACACCTGGACGTTTTCCAATGGCGAAATTCACTGCACCGGCAGCCCGGTCGGTGTCATGCGATCTCAGAAGGAACTGACCAATTTTGAATTGGTCGTGGAGTGGCGGCATCTGAAGTCGGCCGGAAACTCAGGCGTGTTTCTGTGGGCCAGTGAAGAATCACTTTCGTCCCTGAAACGCAATGGCCTGCCAGCGGGTATTGAGGTGCAGGTGCTCGATCATGGCTACGCCGAAGACTATCGCAAACAGACGGGTAAGGAACCGGACTGGTTCACGACGAATGGGGACGTTTTCCCGACGGGCAACGCGGACATGATGCCGTTTCCTCCGGTCGCGCCTGGAGGAAGCAAGCGGAGTTTTCCGAGCAGAAATTTGAGTCACGGCGTCGGCGAATGGAATCACTATTATATTCGTGCCATCAACGGAGAAGTTCGCCTGTGGGTGAATGGAGAAGAAGTCTCTGGCGGAAACAACTGCAAACCAGCCAGCGGATTCCTGTGCCTGGAATCTGAAGGTTCGCCGATCGAATTTCGCGGCCTGCGAATTCGCGAACTGCCTTAAATCAGAGTCAGCCCGGAAACAGTTGGACTATGGTGCCTTAATAGAGCGTCAACTACTCTTTTGTCAATGCGCACGACTGTCGAATGACATAGCCGGAACAAAACCGCACAAGTCCCCATGACACATTGCTGGCGGGGACTGAAACTGTGGCGGTGACCGATTCTGTTGTGTTCACGATCGTAACGCTGGCTCCGGTTCCCAGTCCCACAAGATTCATCTGTCGCAAGCCTTCAGCCTGAGCCTGAGAAACCGTCCCGCCAGGAATGATCAGTTTCCGAGCCGCTTCATAGGAGGCATTGCCGGCGGTCTGACGGGCAAAGTTCAGCGCCGTCAGTTCAAGGCCGCCCAGAAACAGGAGGAAAATCAGCGGCACCACAATTGCAAACTCAACGGTCGTAGCACCGCGTCTGCCCTGACCGCGCCGCAGTTTTCCACCATGAATTGTCCGCCTTGAACACATCGAAATGACTTTCAATCAAGACTCGGTCGATCAGTCGGTCAATACAATAGGAAGTGATCGTGCCAGATCGCGAAATGCCTGCTGAAGCTGTGTGGCATCGTTCGTCGGGTAGTACTGTCCTCCGGTTATCGATGCCACCTGAGTTAGCGATAGCTGACTGCTTGTCAACATGCTGACACAATGGATCGTGATTCCCACAGTTGCGGCGTCCTGCGCCGCCAAAACGGGATCGCGTCCCGCATTCCAGTCGCCGTCTGTCACAAGGATGATAACCTTCTTGGAAAGGGGGCGACCATTGCTGCCCGTCAAGACCTGTACCGCTCGATCAAGACCCGCCGACAGAGTTGTGCCACCCGCAATCGCGCTCGCCGATCGGGTTGCAATCGAGTTCTCAATGGAAATTCGGTTGCTGGACCAGTTGAAATTGGCCGATGATGGGAGGGTAAAATCCGTATCAACCAGCGTATAGTTCGTATTGGGATAGTACGGCAGAGTCATTGCGCTGCTCCATGTCACCAGAGCTGTTCGTGGCGGATATTGAAACTGGCCAGCCTCGTTCAGGAAAATATTCACCGCGCTTCGAAGTACAGCCCAGCGGCTCGCAGTCGTTTGCGGCGGAGAACAGTAATTTCGGTACATCGTGCTTGGGTAAAAGTTGCTGGCGTACAGAAGTGAATTCGGAGACGGATACGACCAGTCAGTTCCAGACATGTCGAACATCATCGAACCGGAGCGGTCGAGGCACAGGCAGACTTCCACTTCCTGCTGTCCCGCTGTCGCCTGGGAGGCCGTTTTGAACGGTGCTTGCCCAAGCGCACCAGCGAAGAACATCGGCATTGCCGCAGTAGCTCCGCCATTGCCGATCTTCGCATTAACTCGAACGGAGTTGAACGGAGTTGAATCTGCCGTAAATGCCCAGGATCCATTGTTCTGAGCTGTTACTCGCCCCAGAGTCACATCGTTCTGAGAGATCAGAAAAGGCTGACCGCCAACTTTATTGAGACTGGCGTATTGAACTGCGGCCGCTTTTGCCGCATTCACATCCTGGGTCCTGACCAAAGCTTCGGCACCGGCTTTTGCGGCTGAGTCGGTTGCGGTTCGCAACTCAGTTCGGATCAACTGCATGTAGGCAATATCAACGGTCATCGCCGCTATGACGATAAATGTGAACAGCATGGCGGCAATCAAAACGTGCGCGCCACCTTTCCGCAGATTTTCGGGCCGAGATTTCGACTGCAATTTTGTCTTCATAGCGACACCATTATTTCAAGGATGGGAACGACACTTTCGTCCACTCGACTCTTCAGCACAGGAGGAATTTGTTACAACCGAACCATCACGACAGTTGATGTCGTTGTTTTTCCGGACATGAATTGCATAGGTCCGTAGGACAGATTTGATGCGGGGGCAGACAGGGTCACGGTGACCTGTGTTCCGCGTGCGGTCGAAGTCGTGATTGTTGGTGAAAATGTGAGTGTGTAAGTTCCTACCTTTCGCACGGTCAGAACTTCCTGACAGCGTGTGCGCGCCAGTGTTTCATTGTTGCCGGGCCTTGTAATGACCTTTGCTGCTTCGTAGGCGGCAATATTCAGTGACTGTCGCAGGAACACGGCGTTGGCCATTTCAATCGCGCCAAAGACCAGCGTCACCAGCAAAGGCAACGTCACAGCCATTTCCACAGCCGCAGTTCCGCTTCGCTCGCGGACCAAACGAATTCGATCGCGAATCAGCTTTGTTGAATGAGGTGTATTGAGAGTTTTCACAACCGGCACCAGAAACGGTTTGAAGCAACGATATGTAACCATCATTATCTATGTCGAATTCCTGGCCCAAGAGGCCACAGATCAGACATTTTGACACCAAGAGCCACCAGGTCGGTGGAACGTGCCAGTTCTGGAGAATCTGTCAGCATGTTGACTTACAGCAGCACATTGGCCGATTTTGGCAACAGGAACCATGGCCAGAGCAAGTTCGCTTGTGCTGGGCCACTGAGGCCGGAAGCACGTTTATTCGGAGAAAATCGGGGGGGTTCGGCGAGTATCCGCTTCAAATCCAGATTTCCATATCGTTTCTTGTCACAGCCAAACTGCGTACAATGCGGAACGTTCCCGCCCTGAATATCATCCCAATCCGACGGATCGACTCCGATGAACGAAAAAACTGCCGAAATTGCTGCGTCTGCCGCTCGACCCTTCGCCCATTTGCATTGCCACACGCACTACAGTCTGCTGGACGGAGTCAATCGAATTCCTGAACTTGTGCAGCACGTGAAGGCAAGCGGGATGAATTCGGTAGCGATCACCGACCACGGCAACCTGTACGGCGCGATTGAATTCTACAACGGCTGCAAAAAAGGCGGCATTAAGCCGATCCTCGGTTACGAAGCCTACGTCGCGCCTGGACGACGTTCGGATCGCACCGCCAGTCGCCAGAAAGAAGCGTCGTCACATTTGACTCTCCTGGCTATGAATCGCAAGGGGTTCGACAATCTGATTCGGATGTCGTCCTCGGCGTATCTCGAAGGCTTTTACTACAAGCCGCGTATTGACCGCGAACTGCTGGAAGAATGCAACGAGGGCATTATCTGTCTGTCCGGCTGCGCGTCGTCCGAGCTCTCGCGATTGTTGCTCGCGGACGACAATGATGAGGCAAAGAAGCTTGTCGAATGGTACTCCCGGGTCTTCGGCGATCGATATTACATGGAGATCCAAAACGCTGGCTTTCAGATTCAGAAAGACTGCATGGATCTGACCGTCGATCTTGCCAAACGCGTGGGCCTGCCTCTGGTCGCCACCAACGACGCGCATTATCTGCACAAGGAAGACGCGAAAGTGCAGGATGTCATGCTGTGCGTGAACACACGCACCACACGCGACGATGAAAAACGCATGAAGATGGAGCACGACGGCTTGTTCGTCTGCACTCCGGATCAGATGTATGCGTGTTTTCCGGGACTGGACGATGCCGTTGCACGTTCCCAGGAAATTGCCGACCGAGTCGATATCCAACTGGGTGATCGCAAACTCTATCCCGTCTTCCGTCCGCCCGATCAGAAGACGGACACTCAGTATCTGAAAGATCTCTGCCACGAGCGGATGTATGAACGCTACGGAGACGAACTTACTGAACGCCATTGGAAGCGACTGGAATACGAACTGAGCGTCATCGAATCCAAGGGATACGCGAGTTACTTTCTGATCGTGTGGGACTTTGTCGAGTTCGCTCGTCGGAATGGCATTCCCTGTGGCGCAAGAGGTTCGGCGTGCGGTGCGATCGTGGCGTATCTGCTGCGACTGGGAGACGTCTGCCCGCTGAAATATGACCTGCTGTTCGAACGCTTCCTCGACCCGAGTCGAACCGAACCGCCGGATATCGACATCGACTTCTGCCGTGATCGTCGACAGATGGTGATCGATTACACGAAGCAAAAATATGGCGAACGTAACGTTGCTCAGATTGGCACGTTTGGAACGCTAAAAGCCAAGAATGCCATTCGTGACGTCGCCCGCGCACTCAATGTTCCCATCGCGCGGGTTAACGAACTCGCGAAAATGGTCCCCGATACGCTGAACATCAAGCTGAAAACCGCGCTCACGGAAAGTGCGGATTTGAAAGCGGCGTATGACACGGATCCGGTGGCGCGGGAGGTGCTGGACTATGCCATCGCGGTCGAAGGACTGGCGCGGAGTGCGGGAACTCACGCGGCCGGTGTCGTGATCGCCGATGTGCCGCTCGATACCGTCCTGCCTCTGCAGACAATTACCGGCAAGGAAGACATCATCACACAGTGGGACGGCCCGACCGTTGAAAAAGTCGGTCTGCTGAAGATGGACTTCCTGGGGCTCCGCAACCTGACGATCCTCGACAAGGCTGTCTTGAATGTGACGCGCAACCATCCGGATTTCGACTTCGAGTATGTCAAGACGCATCTGGATGACCAGGAGACATTCGCGCTGCTGCAGCGTGGCGAAACAAAAGGCGTGTTTCAGCTGGAATCCGGCGGCATGCGCGACCTCTTGACGAAGATGAAGCCGGACTGCTTCGCAGACATTATCGCGACGTCGGCTCTGTACCGTCCCGGTCCACTGGAAGGTGGGATGGTGATGGAATACGTCGATGTGAAGCACGGTCGCAAGCCGCCGCGCAAAGTGCATCCGGTCGTCGACGAAGTTTTGGCTGAGACCTACGGCGTGATGGTGTACCAGGAACAGGTGATGCGGATTCTGAATCGAGTCGGCAACATCGAACTGTCGAAGTCCTACAAATGTATCAAGGCGATCAGTAAGAAGAGTCAGGAGATCATCAGCAGTTTCCACGAGGAATACATTGCTGGAGCGGTCTCAAACGGAATTTCCGAACAGGTTGCTCAGGAATTGTGGAATCTGATCGTGGCGTTCGCGGGTTACGGCTTCAACAAGTCGCATTCAACGGCGTACGGACTGATCGCCTATGAAACGGCGTATTTGAAGGCTCATTATCCTGTCGAATTTATGGCAGCGCTGCTCAGTTGTGAAATGGAGAGTACTGAGCGAATCAGCGAACACATTGATGATGCGAGACGCATGAAGATCGAGGTTCTGGGGCCGAACATCAACCAATCAGACGTCGATTTCAGCGTATTTGGAGAACAAATCACGTTCGGTTTGGCGGCTTTGAAGGGCGTCGGCGAGCATGTTGTCAAGACGATCGTCGCAGAACGCTCAACTGGCGGGCCGTTCAAGGACATCTTCAATCTCACTGAGCGCGTCGATCCGAAAGTGCTGACAAAGGGAACGCTGGAAACACTGATCAAGGCGGGGGCACTGGATTGCCTTCCGGGTACGCGGGCTCAACAGTCGGCGATTGTCGAACGGGCCGTGCAGTCGGCGCTCTCTCGTCAGAAGGACAAAGCGCGGGGGCAGAAGAGTTTATTCGGGGGCGATGACGACGACATGGACGATGCCGGCGAACCAATGGGCATCAGTCTGCCGGATGTGCCGGACTGGACGCCATCGCAACAGCTGGCGTGGGAGAAGGAGACGATTGGATTCTATCTGACGTCGCATCCACTGACTCAGCACGCCCGCCGGATTGAACGCTACGCGGCAAATCACAATGCTGAGCTGGCCGAGATGGATGATGGAGTGCAGGTCATCGTGGGCGGGATGATTTCATCGATTAAGCTGGCAACGGCAAAAAAGAGCAGCCGCAATGGTCACAACAAGTACGCCAATTTCGATCTGGAAGATTCGACCGGGATCATTCGCTGCATTGCCTGGCCGGAGGACTACGCCCGGTACGAAGAATTGATCAAGCCGGAAAGCGTGATCATTGTCGCCGGCAAAGTCGATCGTCGGAGTCGCGAACCAAATCTGATCGTTAATCGAATTTACACACTCGATCAGGCGGACAAAGAATTTACGGCGCAGGTAGCGATCAAGTTTGAAAAAGGTTTGCATTCAAGTGACGAAATTCATCGGGTCAGGAATGTCGTGTCCCGTTTTCCTGGTTCAACGGAGGTGATTTTGATTGTTGATTCCTTCGCCGAAAATGCTCGCGGTGGCGATTCCGCTAATGGCAACGGGAAAGCGGACACGGATTCAGATGACTCCGAAGGCGGCAGTTCCGTCGACCGTTTGCGTTACATTCTGACTGTTGGCAACGACTGCAAAGTGAATATCGGGCCGGAATTTCTGCAGGCTTTGGCCGATGTTGTCGGCGAAGACAATTACGATTTGAAGGCGGCAAAAACGCGCCGACCATCAGGAGCAGGTGCCGGAAGGTAGCCGGGAGTTGTCGTTGACCGGCAGAATTGGCGGAATCAGGGCTTCCAACGGTGCAGGACAGGGTTTTCCGGAAGTTCAACGTGCGTTGCGTTGGAGATTGCCGGGGGCGATTAGTGTTGCTATTCTTGCGGGTGGAAGGTAATGTGACGCCGCCTGTGGTCAGCCGGAAGTGATCCGTCAATACAGGTTTGGTGTGGGCAACAGTAATCTCGAAGACAGTCGCGCACTCTTTGTTAGTCTCGTCCGCTCTTGAGTTCTCCTGCAGCATCCACCTTTTGAAAAGAACCCAAATTCGTTTTGACCTGTGGGTTCGTTATCTCGTGTGTTCCAACTGCTGCCGTTGTGGCAGCGATCAGGTGTTTTGGTAGCTGTAAAGCTCAAGGGTTTTGTGATGAGTAAGAACATTTTTGTGGGTAGCCTCGCGTGGGGCACTACTTCTGAAGGTCTTGAACAGGCTTTCGCGCAGTATGGCGTTGTGACTTCCGCCAAGGTCGTCAGTGACCGCGAAACAGGCCGATCCAAGGGATTCGGTTTTGTGGAAATGGAAACCGGTGGTGATGAAGCCATCCGTGCTCTAAACGGTTCTGATCTTGACGGTCGCCAGATCGTTGTCAACGAGGCTCGTCCTCGTGAAAGCGGTGGCGGCGGCGGTGGCGGCGGCGGTGGACGCGGCGGCTACGGTGGTGGCGGCGGTGGCGGTCGTGGCGGTGGCGGTGGTGGCGGCTACGGTGGTGGCGGCGGTGGTCGCGGCGGCAGTGGCGGCGGCGGCGGCGGCGGACGAGACCGTTACTAATCCCAAGTTCTTTGGGCTTTCCGGTAACAGCGTTCTGCTTAATACAGCGTTCCGGAGCAATTCGGAACGTCGTTGATTGCAACGAAGGATGGCCGACTCAAATTGAGTCGGCCATCTTTTTTTGTAGTTTGAACCTGGTTCGGCCCTGGCCCTAGAAAGCTCCGCCGATCATCTGCAGGATTCCCGAGACGGGGGCTTCACCGGACGGCTGTGTCCAAAGCCACATCGTACGGACGAGTTCAATTCCGACAACAGCGCACATGACAGAAATCAGTGCTGAAACTCCGATCATTGCCTTGGTCCAGATGCTCCATTCAACATCCGGGCGTGCGCCAGCTCGGGCCGGAACCGGGAATCCCGCGACCTGACTTTGCCCGGCTTCGAAATCTTCATCTTCGAAATCTTCGGAGTCGTGGACATCCAGATCCTCTTCTTCCTCAAATTCATCCTCGTTGTAGTCGTCCTCAACGTCAGATTCGGCGTCCTCGAATGTATCTTCCTCGACTTCCTCCTGGATGGCGGCGGCCGCCAATGAAGGGACAGCGACGGTTCGGGAAGTGTCGAGGTCTTCTTCGTCCTCAAACGTCAGGACGCCGGTATTTGTGCCGACTTCGTCATCGTCATCATCGAGGCCAGCCAATTCAAACTCACTGTCGTTGCTGGCGGCTTTTGGGATTTCGAACTGCGTCGTCATGGCATTGGAGTCCGACATCGCAGCCTGAGCTCCGGGGATCGCCTGCATCGGCATCGTCCGGCCCATATCATCGGGTTCCAATGTGATCCCGCTGTCTTCGTCCAGATCCAGCGTAATTCCGCTGTCTCCGGCATCCAGCGTAATCCCGCTGTCGTCGGCCAGGCCCGTGCCACTTTCGAAACCTTCCAGCGAGATTCCTCCCTGACCACGAAGGTTGGTACCACTGTCATAACTTTCAAGGCTGATTCCGCTGTCGTCGGCCTCGAGGCTGATACCACTGTCCATTTCCAGAGAAATACCACTCTCGTCCGCATCAAGACCAAGGCCACTGCCACGGGCATCCAAAGAGATGCCGCTGTCAGGTTTATTTTTCTTATCGCCAGTTCCCTTCTTGATCAGCTTCAGATCGCTGTCGTCCGCCGTTAGCCGAATCTTGCCTGGTTTTGCGGTCGGCGCAGGAGAAGGTTCTGCCAGGCGGATATCACTGTCCGTGCGATCGAGGTCGGCACTGAGTTTGACGTCGCTGTCACTGTCATCATCCGGAAACAACAGTTCATCGCCGCCCATGAGTTTGACGTCACTGTCCGAATCGATGCCATCAAACAAACTGGTTGCAGCCAGATCGTCGTCATCGGCGGACGAATCATCATCACTCAGCTGCACATCACTGTCGTCCGTGCCCGACAGCCGCACATCACTGTCAGAATCTGAGAGTGTGATTTCGGAATCAGCCGCGAGTGAGACTTCACTGTCAGAATCCGTCACCATCACGACATCACTGTCGGAATCGTGATTCATCTGCATGGTGGCCCCAAGATCAACATCCTCTTCGGTTCCCGCACCGACAAGTTTCACATCACTGTCAGAATCCGAGAGCTTCGCGTCGCTTCCCCACCCGCTGAAATCCAGTTCATCGTCAAGCTCTTCTTCGTCCAGGTTTGGCCCACTGTCGCCGGCGAGTCGCACATCACTGCCGGAAGTCGCCAGATTCTGTGCATCCTTGTCATCAAAGAGGGACTCATCGAAGAACAACCGCACGTCACTGTCGGACGACGACAGGTCAGCGGCATCGGGTTCTTCAAGAACTGAAGAAGATGAGTGGTCGGTGATAATCGGGAAGTCGGGTGAAGAGTCCGCCTGCCGCGTTCGCTGAAAGTCTTCGACATCCTGTTCGCGAAACTTCCAGCTGCCTCGATCCGCAAACCCGCGGATATCACCGCGTTCGCGAACCTTCATCAATTGCTCAGGTGCGATATTGAGCAGGCCGGCTGCTTCTTCAAGGCTGAGGTATTTCTTTGCCATGTGATTCGATTCTCCCAGTAGGGCACGATCCCGAAGAATTTGTAGAGCCAGCAGCGGGCGATTGTCGCGATGGCATCCTGACTGCCGTCAGGCCACCAGGCTCCGCAAAAACGCTGAACTCACAATATCCTGCGCAGTTTGACCGATGAGTTCAATTCTAAAAGCAGACGTTGAAGATGCAAGTTTTTTGTCGCGAACACGTAGAGTGTTGCATCGTAATTACCACCAGGATTCCGTCACCAGGTGGCACCATCGACCTCACAGCCGTCAGAATTGATATCCTGGTGATTTTCCCAAAGACCGGCATGCCTGTTTTAATCGCCTGCCAGAACTCACCGACCAACCGGTCTACTCGCCAATTCGACGCTGCTGCGGAAAAGTCTTCAGTAAAACCCCAGTCTCCGGGATCGGAAACAGATATCTGTTCTGCCTGACTCCCCCATCCAAATTAACCGTTGCGACCGGATCGCGTCTGACGGCTCCATCGCATAATCACGAGCCCGCCGAGAATCATTCCGCCACCAAGTGTCTGAGCCACATTCATGGTCTCACCAAGCCAGACCCACGCCGCCGCCATTGCAACGATTGGCGTCAGGTTCTGAATCATTGCGGCATGGGCTGCACCAGCGTGTTTGACCCCATGGCTCCACATCGCCAGCGCCAGTCCCGTTGAGAGAGTGCCCGAGTACAGAATGCACGCCAGCAGTGAAACGTCGTTCAGAGCGGAGACACTGGCCGGAACATCCTTCCAACCCATCAGGAGTGCAATGAAGAAGTGAAACGGCAACGCTATCGTCGTTGAGCATGCCGACAACTGGATCGGCGAAATCTTCCCCAGCAGCGGTCGACTAAAAACCGTGCCTCCCGCCCAGGCCAGGGCTGCGGATAATGCCAGCAGATTGCCTGCCATGCGCCGAGCAGCCTTGTCCGCCGCAATTTCTCCAGTCTCGTCTGGGCCATCGTTTTCTGTTCCATCGACGACTGACGCTTCCGTAATATGCGTTGTAATCGGTTCCACCTTTGGTCCTGAGGGCTCCTTTTGCAGTGTCACAATCATGGTGCCAGCGAACGCAACGATCAGCCCCGCCCAGGCCAGGATCGGCAGAATTTCCTTGAGGAACAGTCTTGCACCAATCGCGGTCCACATGGGAACAGTCGCCATGATCAACGCCACATCAGCCGACGTCGCTCGCGAAACGGCCAGCAGAAACAGAAACTGATACGCGACGGAAACGACTGACGCGTAGATCAAAACATCGCGTCGCGAAAGATTGGCGGTCGGACGGACTCCCGCCTTGAATTCCCGCCATGCAAAAAAAATCAGAACCAGTGACGACACAACCAGCCGGATTGCATTGAATGCGAAGGGATTGATCTTCAGGAGCGCCAATTTCATCACGGGGATGTTGACTCCCCAGATGACCGCGACCAGCAGCAGCGAGAAATCTGCGAGCCAAAGCCGCCTCACCGACAAAGCGTTCGATTCCGAGGTAGCCTGCGTGTTCATGAGGAAGTCATTGTGTCTGGATGTTCGAATGTGCGTTGCGATCAGCAATCGCCCATCAATTTCGCCGGAGGATATGTGAAAGCTGCCTCCGGGACCCTCCACAACGGCGCCGCGTTCGCGCAGAATGTGGGGACTTCCCGGCATTGAGCCAGAATTCAACAGGACTGTTTGCGATTGTGGAGATAGAGAATGGTGATGTTGCGCAGAGCGATGATGGTGACAGTGATTTTGTCGGGCAACATGGCAATTGCCGATGACTGGCCTCAATGGATGGGGCCAAACCGTGACAACATCTGGCGCGAAAGCGGCATTGTCGAAACGTTCCCCGATGGCGGCCCAAAAGTCCTGTGGAGAACGCCCGTGGCGGGAGGCTACGCCGGGCCAGCTGTGGCAGATGGCCGAGTCTATCTGATGGACTATGTGAGCAGCGAGAACGTCAAAGTCGATAACTTTGACCGCAAGGAATTTTCCGGGCAGGAACGCGTTCATTGCCTAGACGAAGTCACTGGTAAAATCTTGTGGACACATGAGTATCCCGTCAAGTACACAATTTCGTATCCTTCTGGTCCGCGATGCACACCAAACGTTGAAGGCGATCGCGTCTACTTCCTCGGTGCCGAAGGCAACCTCGCGTGCCATGACGTCAAAACTGGCGACATCATCTGGTCGCACGATTTGAAAGTCGACTACGGGACAAAAGCCGCGCTCTGGGGCTACGCTGCGCATCCGCTGATTGACGGCGACAAACTGCTTTGCCTCGCCGGCGGAGCGGGCAGCCACATCGTGGCATTTGACAAGATGACCGGCAAAGAAATCTGGAAGAGCGCGACATCTCCCGAACAGGGATATTCGCCGCCAACAATATTTGAACACGGTGGCGCTCGCCAACTCGTGCTGCTCCGCCCAAATGCCGTCTCGTCAATTGATCCGGAAACCGGCAAGGAGTACTGGTCAATCCCCTACGAAGCGTCAAGTGGTTCCATCATCATGTCGCCTGTAATGACCGGCGACTACCTGTATGTCGCCGGCTACAGCAACCACAGTGTGCTGATCAAGATGGACCCTGAAAACCCGACAGCAACCGAAGTCTGGCGCGACAAACAAAACATCATCTGTCCAGTCAACGTGCAGCCAATTCTTGATGGAAGCACGTTGTACGGCATGGATCAGAAAGGCGTGATGCGCGCGGTCTCATTGCCAGATGGCGAACGTCTTTGGGAAACACCGGCCCCGATCGGACGTCGCGCAGCCGGCTCTGACACAGCCTTTATCGTGCGTAATCAGGACCGCTACGTCCTGTTTAACGAACTCGGCGAATTGGTGCTTGCGAAGATGAGTCCCGAAGGCTACACCGAAATCGATCGCGCTAAAGTGATCGAACAAACAAACAATGCCTTTGGTCGTGAAGTTGTCTGGAGCATGCCCGCCTTCGCGAACAAACACGCCTACATTCGCAATGACAAGGAAATCATCTGCGTGGATCTGGCACAATAAGAATTCGATTACATCAATTCGGAGCGTCACTGAGTGACGACCTTCCTCCTACTCCCACTGGATTTCAATCATGATTCGTTTTTCTCTGTTCTGCTCTATTCCTGGGCTCTGCGTGACGCTTTGTTCATTCACGGCCGCTGCAGACGAATTTCACCCGCCCGAGTTTCGTCTGCTCTGGCCTGACGGAGCGCCTGAGGCAAAGGGAGATGCGGATGCGGACAAACCGGGCGTCTGGGTGTATCCGGCAAAGGAAAACGCCAACGGAGCGGCGGTCGTGATCTGTCCGGGTGGTGGATATTCAATTCACGCCACCGATCATGAAGGCGTGCAACCGGCGAAGTACTTCAACAGTATCGGTGTCACGGCTTTCGTCCTGCGATATCGCTTGTCGCCCTATCGCCATCCGGTGCCGCTGCTCGACGCACAGCGCGCTCTCCGATTTGTCCGAGCCCACGCGGAGGAATTCAAGATCGACCCGCGTCGAGTCGGCATCATGGGTTTTTCCGCAGGAGGCCATTTGACGTCCACATCGGTCACACACTTCGATGCCGGTGATCCGAATGCGGCTGACACAATTGACACAGAAAGCTGCCGCCCGGATTTCGGTATCCTTGGTTATCCAGTTGTCAGCTTGTCCGCAGATTTCGCACACCGCGGTTCCGGCAACAATCTGTTTGGCAAAGATCCCACGGAGGAACAACTTAAATCACTTTCGAATGAACTTCATGTGACAGCGGAAACACCACCAGTATTCCTGTTTCACACGTCGGAAGACACGGGAGTACCTGCGGAAAACAGTGTCGTTTTCTATCTGGCTTGTCGCAAGGCGGGTGTTCCCGCTGAACTTCACATCTATCAGCACGGACCGCACGGGGTTGGACTGGCGAATGGGCATCCGGCGCTCTCACAATGGATCTCGGCGGCCGGAACATGGTTGCGACAGAATGGCCTGCTCACTTCCGGGACGCGCCAGGCCATTCAGGGTGAAGTGAAACTCAACGGCGAACCCTTGAAGTTTGGCACGATCGCGTTCAAGCCGATAGACTCTGGCGCGCCGGTGGCGTGGAGCATGGTCCGGGGCGGTAAGTTCAATATCGCCGCCGCTTCGAGCACTGTCCCTGGAAAATGTGAAGTCGTCGTCACGAGCATGGGGGCTGTTGCTCCCGGACCAACAGCCGACGACGCGCGTACGATCGGCACAGGATTGACTTACGAAGTGCAGAAGGCCAACAACCAGTTCGACGTGGACGTCCGTGAGTAAGGCGAGCGGAAGAAACAGGATTACCAGGGATATCGCGTCGCCGAGGGAATCCGACCTGAGACAGGTCGGACTACGTAGGCAGATCTGTCCTCAGATCTGCTTCCTTTGGCGTGGTTCAGTCGCACGGGTCCGCTCCAACCAATGACTCGCCGATGGTAAATCCTTTCCTGCCGCTCGCCTTAGCGGAATTCAGCAGCGTCAGGTGTTTGGCACTCGATCACGACTAAACTCTAGATGCGGACGCGGCACAGTCGCTGTCGCTTCATCCCTGACACGCTGAACGTTCGCGCCTAGTTGATTCAGCTTCTGTTCGAAGGCATGGTAGCCGCGGTCAAGATGATAGACGCGGCGAATTTCTGTTCGCCCCTCTGCCGCCAGCGCTGCCAGTACGAGTGCCGCGCTGGCGCGGAGGTCGGACGCCATGACCGGGGCGGCGGACAACCGAGCGACACCGGAAACTAACGCGGAATTGTCCTGTACGCGAATCCTGGCACCCATTCGCACCAGTTCGGCCGCGTGCATGAATCTTTCCGGGAAGACGACGTCCGTAATGCGGCTTTCGCCCAAAACGGTGGCCAGCAGCGCCATAAACTGGGCCTGACAGTCGGTCGGGAGACCGGGATATGGTTCGGCGGTCAGTTCCATCGGTCGGAGAATCGATCCCGCGCGAATGTGAATCGCTTCCGGCGTTATGTCATGCGGCACGCCAATCAGACCCAAGGCATTCAGCACATTCGTCATGTGTGTCGTCGGTGCGTTCTGAATCGTCACATCGCCTCGGGTAATCGCCGCCGCGAGCGCCAGAGTGGCGGCTTCGATGCGGTCGGGAATGACGGTGTGGCAAACCTTATGCAACGCGCTGACTCCGTTGATCTCGACGATGGATGTGCCGGCACCGGAAATGTTCGCGCCAGCGGCATTCAGGAAGCGGGCAAAGTCCTCGACTTCAGGCTCCTGTGCCGCAGACCGAAGCACGGAGCGGCCTCTTGCCAGTGCGGCCGCCACGATCACATTGCAGGTTCCGGTCACTGTCGGGCCATTCGGTCCGCACAAATCCACTTCTGCGCCGCGCAGTTTCGAAGCTTCGGCGATGACGTATCCAGCTTCCAGCCGAATGTCGGCACCCAGTGCCGCAAGGCCACGCAAATGCAAATCGATCGGTCGATGCCCAATGTTGCAGCCTCCAGGCAATGAAACTCGAGCTTCGCCAAATCTGGCCAGGAGTGGACCGAGCACGCATACGCTGGCCCGCATTTGACGCACCAGTTCATAGGGTGCCACCGACGATTTGACCTGACTGGGATCGACAGAAATGCTGCCGTCTTCGCGCGTCACAACGACGGCTCCCATGGATTGCAGCAGTTGTCGCATCGTCACGATGTCCTGCAGCTGAGGAACCTGCCTGACGATCACCTCTCCCTGAATCGCCAATGAGGCCGCCAGGATCGGCAGTGAAGCATTCTTGCTGCCGCCGACGCGCACCGTGCCGTTGAGCGGAACACCGCCTTCGATGCAGAACATGTCCATGATCAGCTTCCCTTCTGATGCCCCGAGCTTAGAGAATTCCTTCAACAATACGATCGTTACCGCTGAGGTCGCGATGAATGTTGACCGAATGGAATCCAGCAGACTCCAGCAGCGATACGACCATTTTGCACTGAGCCGGATCAACTTCGAGGACGATGAAGGCCCCCGGTTTGAGTACATTTGGCGCATCGATCACGATGCGCCGCACGATATCCAGCCCATCCGAACCTGCAAACAAAGCCTCCGCAGGTTCATGCTGAGCAACTTCAGGCTGGAGAGATTGTCGCTCGTCGTCTCGGATGTACGGAGGATTGCTGACCAGTCCGTCGAATTGCGGACCGCTGGCCAGCAGAGGCTGCAGAACATCGCCAGTCAGCAGGGTGACACGTCCGGCGACTTCATGCTTTTGTACATTCCGATTTGCAATCTCCAGGGCTCGATCTGAAACATCGGTCGCTGCAACTCTGCACGCCGGACGTTGTCGGGCAATCGTGATCGAAACGCATCCGGAACCGAATCCGACCTCCACGATGTGTCGAGGTTCGGATTTTGGGATTCGTTCCAGACAGACATCGATCAGCGTCTCCGTTTCCGGACGCGGAATCAGTACGCCATGTCCCACGTCAAAACTGCGCCCGTAAAACTCGCGAGTTCCAATAATATACGCCAGCGGCTCGCGCTTTGCCCGACGCTGAACGGATTCGCGCATCTGAGTTCGCTCCGATTCAGTCAGTTCCGCATCGAAGTCTGTGTAAAGCCGAATCCGAGGACACTGACGGGCATGCGCCAGCAGCAGTTCGGCTTCCAGACGTGGCGATTCAACGCCCTTCTGCTTCAGAAATCCGGCTGTCCATTCCAGAATTCGTTTCACGGTCCAGACGTCGGCGTTCGCAGGTTGATTTCCGGAAGTTGACATAAATTGCTAATGCGTCTGCTGGATGGCCCGATTGTTTAATTTGAATCTCCGCCCCGCATCGTATCAGGTGGCCGTTGATTCTCGAAGAGTCCCGGCTGCGCCAAGGTGAAGCGACTGGCTGACGGCCGACGATGCTCAAACAGAATCGTTCGCGTCGCGCAGTCGTTCATTCCGATCGAATGCCAGCAGTTCTGTGATCAGTTCTCCCATGTCGCCCATCATGATCCGATCCAGTTTGTAGAGCGTCAGATTGCAGCGATGGTCGGTGATTCGATTCTGGGGGAAATTATACGTTCGAATACGTTCGCTGCGATCCCCGGAGCCAACCAGCGTGCGTCGATGTTCCGCACGCTCATTCTGGTTCTTCGTCAGTTGAGCCTCCAGAATCCGGCTGCGGAGGACGCGCATTGCTTTCGCCCGATTCTTGTGCTGGCTCTTCTCGTCCTGGCACTTCACAACGATTCCCGTCGGCAGGTGAGTCAGTCGTACGGCGCTTTCCGTCTTGTTGACTTTCTGGCCCCCTGGACCACCGGCCCGCATCGTATCCACCTGCAGGTCTTCAGGCCGGATGTCGATTTCGACTTCATCCGCTTCCGGCAAGACGGCCACCGTCGCGGCGCTGGTATGGACGCGGCCCTGAGTTTCCGTCGTTGGCACGCGTTGGACGCGGTGACCGCCGCTTTCGAACTGCAATGAATGGAACGCACCGTCACCGGTGATGGAAAAGACCACTTCTTTAAGTCCGCCAAGTTCCGTCGGACTGAATTCCAGCGTCTCGGTCTTCCAGCCTCGTTCCTCGCAGTAGGTCGAGTACATGTCGTACAGGTCCTTGGCAAAGAGCGCGGCTTCGTCACCGCCAGTGCCAGCGCGAACTTCCATGATGCAGGCTCCGCGAGTGATGGAATCGCCAGCCGTGGCCATGTCTTCGAGTTCGGCTGACAAATCATCGCGCTGACTCATGAGCTGATGCAGTTCAGACTTCGCATACTCCCGCGCCGTGTGTTCTGTTTCTTCATCAACCATCATCTTCGCGGCTTCGATGTCGCCTTCCAGGGCATGAAACTTGCGAACAGCGGCCGCGATGCGGCTGAGTTTCCCCATCTCCTTTTGGATCTCCAGCATGCGGGCGATGTTGGTGAGAACATCCGCATCCTGCAACTGTTTTTCAAGCTCCTCGTAGCGAGCGAGCTGGCGTTCAAGCACGGGAAACATGGAAAGTACCTGTCAGTGAAGTTCAGAGAAGCGTGCGAAAAACAAGTGTCGTGAGTGTATCAGCCGCCGAGCGCTAGCTCCCGGTTTTCACGGAACCGGACGCTAGCGCGTGGCGGCTGATGAGACAATAGTAAACCGCTCAGTGCATAGCCCTTGTGCAAAACAAAAAGGAGTGCAAAAAGAAAAGGACGTGCGCAGATTCCCGCGCACGCCCTTGTCAAATTGTCAGAAGATCGTCGCTACTCAGCAGCAGCAGCTTCGTCTTTTTTGCCCCACTTGTACTTCTTGGTGAACTTCTCAACGCGACCGGCGGAGTCGATGAACTTCATCTTGCCGGTGTAAAACGGGTGCGAGGCCGAACTGATTTCGACTTTCAGCAATGGATATTCCTTGCCATCATCCCACGTTGTCTTTTCTTTGCAGCGCATCGTGGAATTGATGAGGAATCGTGTTCCCGTGGACGTGTCCATGAACACGACCGGCTGGTATTTCGGGTGAATATCTTTTTTCATCTGCTTGAACCTTCAGGGGTTACGGCCAGCCAGTGACAAGTACACCAGCATCCGGACCGAACCAAAAAGCCGAAACGCAACCGCGTCCAGCGTAACATCATCCAGCCCTCTGGCCGGATCTCGAAGCGGCGAAGTGTAAGCTCGCACCACCAAATCGGCAAGGAAAAACGCCCATCATGAGTCCATGACGACTCCAGTTCCCGTTTTCGACGTGTTTCCGGGGCTGGAAGCTGGGAATTCTGGCCTCGTCGGGCAACATCACGATATCTTTAGTGACCGCAGTAAAATAATGAAATGATTCGACATCTTTCGGGTCTGTCCAAGAACCGGAAAATTGCCCCGCTTGTTTTCTCTTCTTGCTGAGTGAGGCACTGGCTATCCACCGACGCACAAAACACCTGGTCCTAAATCCAATGATGGCCTGGATTTCGATAGGGGCGACGCTGATCGCGCTCTGGCTCGTATTCGAATCGTTAACGCATGAGGTGCGCGAAAACGTGCTGCTGGGTTTGGCGTGCGGGATGGTCTTCGCTCCAGTCGTCGTGCTGGTCCTTCCCAGGCTTTATCTATGGAGCTATTGGGGCGTCGCTGGCTGGACCGCCCTTCTGGGTCTTCACTACTGTGGTGATATGGGCGCAGATGACCACATGTTGTCAGCGGCATTCGTCTTCGTGACAGCATGTTGGGCCGCACTTGCTGGCTTGCCGATGCTTGCGCTCCGTAAGCGTGTCTTCGGCAAGGCGAATTCGCCAGAGAGTCGCTGGCAAGACAAGTCCACAATTGCCATTTTCCTCGTCATGGTCTGCTCCCTGAGCTTTCTGACGATTCAAGTGCTTTGGGCAGTTCAGCAGCATCAAGAACATCGACGACTTGCTGGTCCATTCGAAGCCGCTGGGATGCGAGTCTACTTTGACACTGTCGGCGGTATCTCTATCCAGTGTGATCGTCCCGGGTTCGGCGATCCGCAGCTTCTTTCAGCAATGGATCCGTTGCGGAAACTGGACAACCTCAAGATATTGAACCTGTATTTTACCGGCATAACCGATGATTCCCTGCGACAGTTAAGATCGCTCGACAACCTTGAATATCTTGGGCTTTATGAAACCGGTGTGACTGATGCCGGGATCGAGCACCTTGTTGAAATGCGTCATCTCGATGAATTGGATTTGAGAAATACCAACGTCACTGAAGCAGGCGTTGCGCGGCTGCAGGCCGCTCTACCCGACTGCTTCATTTTACGATGAATGCGACAATTCAACTTTCATGGACATGCGTGCAATTCCGCAATCCAATTCCTGAACTCGCCGGGGCTGTGTGGGCCCGATCAGGCGAGGCGAAGTTCCGGCTTTTTGTCGCGTCATGCGATGCGCCGGCTGCCGGAGCGGCGGCGGCGGCGCTCCGCTCCTGGATCCGGCCTACTCCGATGCGGCAATTCATGCTTTGCCAGGCCAGCCGCTCCACCAGTTTCGGAATAGTTGCCACTGAGTCCGAATGAATTCCTGCTGGCTGGGGCTGAGGGCGTCGGTGGAGTTGAAATGGTGCGTGTATTCCGGGTTGCCTTCGAGCACCATCAGATACTTGTAGTAGAGGACCAAGTCCGGACCTTCGTCGTAAGTTGACAGCACCATCAGGGCTTCGTTGAGTTCCTGGGCCAGACGCCGCGAGTCGGGACAGCCAGTGGCGGCTTTCTCGCAAAGTGCGACGAGCCGCAGAATTTCACGCGGGAGTGCGTTGCCGACGCCAGTGATGGCTCCAGCTGCGCCGCAATGAACAAAGCCGTGGTAGACCTGTGTGTCCACGCCGACCATGAGTGTCAGACCCGGATCACGGTTGGTGATGTGTTCCGCCGCGTAACTGAGTGAATCCGCTCCACCGAATTCTTTGAAGCCGACGAGATTGGAAAACTCCCGTTGCAAGTCAAAGAACAGATCGGCCTTCGTTTCGAAGCCGTAATACGGGCTGTTGTAGATGACGGCAGGCAATCCATCAGCAGCCTTCAGAACTCCGGCGAAGTGATGACGCTGAGCCGCCGCCGATGTGCCGCGTGAGAGAACTCGTGGAATCACCATCAGTCCCGCCGCGCCGACTTTCTTCGCGTGCGCCGCATGAGCTGCCGCGATCTGTGGATTCTGCGCGCCTGTGCCGACAACGACAGGAACTCCGGCTGCACACAGCTGGCGAACGCCTTCCTGCCGCTGCGCATCGGTGAGCAGTGGCCAGTCTCCCATTGAGCCGCAATAGACGACGGCCCTCATGCCGACTTGAATCAGTTCCTTCGCCTTGCGGACAAGAGCCGTAAAGTCTGGCACGCCGTCCGCCGAGCATGGGGTCATCAGCGCCGGAATACAGCCGCAAAAAACATTCGAGTTGTCTGGCATCAAATAGAGTCCTGAATTTGATCTGAGTTTGACATTTACAGGGTGGAATCAATCATTCGGGCCATGAATTTCCGACGCAGAGTAACCTGGCCTCTCAATTGATTCCAAGTGTGCGTTAATTTAGTGGGTTCAGCCCCCCATTCGAATCAGCCGCAGGGCGCTAGCCCCCGGTTTTGTTTTGTTTCCGATGTTCATCATAAACAACCTGGTTCATTTTTTCAGTGCTCATCATCAGCGACCCGATTTGGCTCAGAAACCGGACGCTACCGCGTGGCGGCTGATTGGTCGATTTGAATTCGGTCAGTATCCCCATGTCTCATGTCTCACCGGTAATCGATTCAGCACCTGCCGACAGTGTTGCCAGTTCGGCATGAGCTGGTTCATTAGAGCCACGAACCGATCATTGTGCGTCGGTTCCAGCAGATGCCCCATTTCGTGAACGACAATGTACTCCAGGCATTCGCGGGGAGATTCGCGTTCCTGCTCCTGCAGTTTCTTCTGTTGCCGTTTGATCCAGCCGAGCTTTGAAATGGCGAAGACGCGGATCCTATCCGGACTCATCCGCAACGGTGCGGAGATCCGGACTCGACCGTGCGGCGGGTAAACGCAAGGGACGGCTGTTGCCAGCCGCCCCCCGCACAGTTCCGTACGTGAAACATTACCTCATACGGCTCCTCCGTCAGGTCAAACGATCGCGGATATTCCGCTACCAGTCGTGATTACCGTGCCACTCCGATTGATGCTCGATCCGGCTCTGAGTCCGGAGCATCGGTGACAGTTCAGCAAAACTTCCCTTCGGTGACCTCCTTCCCTCGACGGACTCCGCCGCTGCAGTCGCAGTTTTGTTCACCTGTGTCGATAGTACTACGAAGTCATCTGACTTCCCAAAAGCGTTCATGCCAACATTGCCCTCGGAGAGGTTCGTTGGCCGCTCACGGAGTGATCCGCAAAGCGGCTTTGCACTTGAGTGCTGATGGGACCTCCCGGTTCTCGCGTTTAGAATATCCACGCATGCACAGAGTCTCAGACTCCGCCGTGTTCGTCGATGCCTTGCCATAAACGGCAGCGACGATGTTGCCTTCCCCCTGTCAGGACAGGATCGGCACACGAAAGTGGTGCCTGTGTTCAAGCATAAAACCGGGAGCTCAATGGCTAGCCTGCGTTACCTTTCGCACGGACGCTCAAGACAGAGCGGACCCGAAGGATCCCAGGCCAGCCGACGATACTTCACGTGGTCAGAAATGATGGTGTGGATTTTCTTGCGATTGTCCCCTCCCCCCCGCAATTGATTTTCCAACTTGACACGCTTTCCACAGGGGAGAGGACTAGGGTGAGGGGGAAGAATCAACTGTTTTCTGGTGCAGAATATTAACTCCCGGTCAGCCCCCTGATCCGGCCTGTCGGCCACCTTCTCCCCCTTGTCAGGGGAGAAGGGACGTGGAAAACGTTGACTTTGAAAGTACCTCAGTCTGGACCGCGTGAAGTACAATTGGACAGTGGCAGCATGCAGCCGCGAGTCCTATGGTACTCGACTTCACAAAGTAGACCTCACTCAGAGAGTGAAGGCGATTTCGTACGCAATGCAGTCAACTTACCATCGCTCGATAAACAACTGTCCTGATTGAATCAGCCTCAGAGCACTAGCTCCCGGTTATTACGGAACCGGACGCTGGCGCGTTGCGGCTAATCAGACACTTATTCATCGAGTGATCTTAAACTGTTGCGTGATCACTTTGGAGGCGGCTGCAGCGTCTGGTTGATCAGGAAGCTGAATGTCGCATCGCCACGATTCCAGTAAATCACATCGGGCTCACTTGCACCGCCACACACGTACACATCGATATGAGAGTCCGCATTCAGATCGGCCAGGACGAGATGGTAGGAAGTGTGCATCCCCAGCGATGCCGCCGACTCCCTAAAACCTCCGGATGCCTGACCAAGCAGAACAAGATCTTCGTCCGTCCGTCGAGTAAGGACCAGATCCAGGAAGCCGTCGGAATTCAAGTCGGCTTTTTCCGCAGCGACGGCCCACGGCAATATCTCCCAGAGACGCCTCCCACATGCCCACTCCCGAACCCGGCAACTCGCCACCTCGTTCAAACTGCCCGTTACCCACGTTTCGATACCAGATGTCCGAGCCCTAGACATCAATGCTAAGAATGTCCAGGTCGCCGTCGGAATCAAGATCGGCGGCAACATTGCTGGGTGTTGCCTGCGACCCGAAATCCCCGGAAAGATTGAAGAGTTGCGCGGCGGCATCCGTCAAAATGGTCGTCGCGCCTCGACTGGCCGTGTTAGCCGGACTAGCCGGTGTCGATCGTTTAAGGGCTGGCTTAACGGCAATCCGCATTGTGCGACCGCCTTTCACTTCAGCCACTGAATGCCGCAGTTCATCCCGATCTGAATACCCTGAGCACAAAATTTCGTGACAAAAACGCCGCGACTCACCTTGTGCAACCCTCTCCGACGCCGCAAATGTGCTCAGCAAGACCAATCCATTGAAGTGACAACCGTCGCTGAGGGGAGTCATGTCTATCGAGATGCAAACGGGCGGTGCTGGATATTGTTATCAGCCAAGGAAGGAAAACACAAAGGCCGGGCTTCGTCCCGAGCCACGTGCCGACCTGATGGAGTATCACTATATTGAATGGCCAATCGCATGCGTGCGATGTGTCGTTCAGGGCTCGCGAAATTGCGATGCCGTCCCGAGCAACAATTCATTGGACAGCGCCAGTTTATCTGACGCAGTAGCTCGAAGCGTCAGTGAGGGAACAAGTTGGGTCCAATCCATCGCTCACGCTTCGGGCTTTAAAAACGCTTGGATTTCGCCAAAAGTGGCGATGTCCGATTAGGCAACGAGCGGTTTAATGATGTTTGTTATCCTGCACGCGGGCAGAATTGAGATGTAGCCGGACGCGTGAGAGTTCGGAGATTTGGCAGCAATTTAGTCCGAAGTCTCACGACTTCGGCGACTTGGGAATGCCTCAATTCAGGACGCAAGCCGTATCGATTACCACCAGGTTTGAATCGGAATGAAGTGAAACAATGAAAACAAGAATGAACATTCTGATTCTCGCCGTTTTGATCGTTGGCGTTGGACTGACGGCTGCTCCTGTTGTAGCCGCCCCACCAACCGAAGCTGTGACTGCACAGCGACTTAACGTGCTGTTTCTTGTCTCGGATGACCTCCGCCCGGACTTGGGCTGTTATGGCAACTCCATCATCCAGAGTCCCAACATTGACCGGCTCGCCGCACGGGGCATGGTCTTCAACCGCGCCTACTGTCAACAGGCAGTCTGCTCGCCCTCGCGCTCCAGCGTGCTGACCGGCACGCGGCCGGACACGACGAAGGTTTGGGATTTGAACACGCATTTCCGCAAGGCGTTGCCGGACGTGGTAACGCTGCCGCAGCACTTCAAGGACAACGGCTACTTCACGCAGAGCCTGGGCAAGATCTATCACGGCGGCTTTGACGATCCGCCGTCCTGGTCTCCTCGGGACACAGAAAAGGTGACGCAGGACGCCGACGCATTGCCGACGAAGAATCCGGCGGCTCCCAAAAAGAACAAGAAGAAGTCGAGTACGTCGCCGAGCGAATTGGCGGGCAATGTCACCAGGACAAATCGTGGGCCAGCGTTTAGTGCCACGGATGATCCACCGAATGGCGGCGGGGAAGGCGCACTGGCGGACGAAGCAATCTCCGCACTACGCGAATTCAAAGTCAGGTCGCAGCCCTTTTTCCTCGCGGTCGGATTTCACAAACCACACCTGCCGTTCGTGTCACCGAAAGCCTACTGGGACTTGTATGACCCGGCGAAGATTCCGCTCGCAACGAATCCCTTCCCACCTCACGGCGCGCCCAACTACGCCCTGGTGGAACGCGCTGAATTGTGGGGCTATAGCGGCGTGCCCGATGTGAGCCACCTGCCGGATGACTACGCGCGGCAGATGAAGCACGGTTACTACGCAGCGGTTAGCTATATGGACGCGCAGTTGGGCCGGGTGCTTGACGAACTTGACGCGCTTGGAATGCGTGGCAACACCATCGTCGTCCTGTGGGGAGATCACGGCTGGAAGCTGGGCGAACACGATCGCTGGGCCAAGCACAGCAACGTCGAGAACGACGCCCGCGCTCCGCTGATTATTGCCGCTCCTGGCATGAAGGCGGTTGGTATGAAGACCGACGCGCTGGTCGAGTTCGTTGACATGTATCCGACGCTCGCGGAACTGGCAGGAATCCCGTTACCGGGGCATCTGGAGGGAATAAGCGTCAAGCCGTTGCTCGACGATGCCCAGCGTCCCTGGAAGTCGGCGGCGTTCAGTCAGTATCCGCGCACGGTGGGCGGTCGAAAGCTTATGGGGTATTCGATGAGGACGGATCGCTACCGTTTCACGC
>JBBQSE010000021.1:0-38791 GCA_038214195.1 Planctomycetales bacterium | reverse complement strand
CGAGGACGAATTCGCAATCGTCGAGCATCTGTATAAATTCGGCTTCCGAATAGGTGAATCCTGCTTCGCGCGGACGAATCGTGGAAACAATCGGTCCGAAAAACGTTCTTCGAGCTGCTGCGATCAGGCCTGCCGATGGAGTAAGACCTCCGACGACCATGCCGCAATTGAGTTCGATGCGATCCACGGCGAATTTCGCGGCGAGCCGGACATCTTCAATTCCGCCTGCACAAAGTTCCACGAGCACGGGCGAAGTTGTTTGTATTGAGCCCATGAATGCGGTTTCTTCCGAACATTTAAAAACACGGAGCAAATTCTGCGTTGCCGTTTTAATCTTAACCGTCATCATAGAGTCAACAAACATGGGGAACTACATTTCCTTTGACGGGACGTTGGGGTTGTGACATTTGCATTCCGGAGAAGTGGAGTTCACATAGTGGTCGTTCGGACTTTCTGCGAGTTTTTCGCCTGATTCAGTGAGGCCCGTTATGCCTGTTTCACTGCAAGGTTCTTTTCTGGTTGCCGCGAACCAGTTGCGTGATCCAAACTTCTATCGCAGCGTCATCCTGATGCTGGAACATAGTCCCGAAAGTGCGATGGGGCTGATTGTGAATCGCCCGACTGCGATCACGGTCGGGAAGGTTCTTGCTCAGCACAGTCCCGTCAACTGTCTGGCTCAGCCTGTGTACCAAGGCGGTCCAGTGTCAGAGAATTCACTGTTCGTGCTTCACAACAACGTTTCGCTGGTGAAGCAGGATCAGGAGATCGCTCCGGGAGTCTTTCTGGTTGGCAGTGAAGATTCATTTGACGAATTGATTCGAAAAGAGTTGCCGACAGACAAAGGCATTCAGTTTCGACTGGTGTGCGGATATGCTGGCTGGGGAGCCGGGCAGTTGGAAGAGGAAATCCGCCGCGGCGACTGGCATGTGGTGCCAGCGGATGGCAGTTTGGTATTGGAAGAAGATCCGTACGGTCTGTGGGAAGTCTGCACCAGAAAATTCAATCGTGCGACCCGTGTGCTGCCGCATGATGTACGAAACCCGGAGTGGAATTGAACCAGGATTTGGAGATTTGTATGAGTCGGTGTCTCGTGGCTTTCGTGTTCGCAGTCTCCCTGGCGGCGGTGTCGGTATCAGGCGCGGAGTTTTCCGGTGTGAAAGTTGCTCCGTATTTGGGCTATTCAAACGCCGTGCATCTGGCGAATGATCGTGTCAGCGTTGTGCTCTGTCCCGAAGTTGGCGGGCGAGTTCTGGAGTATGCTCTCAATGGCAACAATGCGTTGTATTTGTCGGAGGGAGAAAAGAAGTGGAAAGCCGGTGATCGTCCGGAATCTTCCGCAGGGAGATTCGACATCGGTCCGGAACTCATTATTCCACAGCGTCTAACGCTTTGGAGTGGTGTGTGGACGTCAGAGATTGTTGGTGACCGCCATGCGAGGCTAACGAGTCCAGACGATGTGGCGACCGGCGTCCGTTTGGTACGCGACTTTGTGCTCGATGAAAAAACGACGCAACTCAGCTGTACCCAGACGATTCACAACGTCTCTGAGAAGACGGTCGAATGGTGCCACTGGAGTCGCACTTTCGCTGTGGGACGCGGCATTTGCGTCATTCCGTTGACCGCGCCCAGCCGGTTTCCGAACAGCTATGTCATGTACGAAGAAGGTACGCTCATCAACATGAAGCCGGAAGACCCCAACATTCGGGTGCGCGACGGCTTTCTGGAAATCCTCGGCACGCCACGAAAACCCAAACTGGGTCTGGACAGTTACGCGGGACTGATGGCGTATCTGTCACCCAACAATCTGCTGTTTGTGAAACGATTTCGGACTTATCCGGATCGCGTCTACAACGAAGCGGCGGGACTGACGATTTCAGTGTGGTACCCGGATAACGAAATGATCGAACTGGAACCCATCGGGCCTCGTGAACGACTCAAGCCCGGCGAATCGGCAGGCTTTACAGAAGACTGGTTCCTGAGCGAGATGGAATTTCCCAAGTCTCGCGAAGTGGATCTGGAGGCGATAAAGAAGGCGCTGCCGAAGTGAAGCGACACGCTATGGCAGCAGACCGCGTTCGCGAAGATCCTGAATGTTGCCGGGGGCGCTGGCGAGTATTCTTTCTGAGGCGTAACGGAACACGGCGAAGCCTGCGAGAGCGGCGGGGGCGGACAGGATGGCGGTGCGGTCTTCTTCTTCGTCGTCCAGTTGACGATTCAGTCGAGTCACCGCTTCTTCGACGGTATCCGTGACAATTTTTTCCGGCCCGGATTCGTTGGTCAGCTTCAGATTTGAAAACGCCGCCGTGCGTGACATCAGAAATTCGATGAGTCCCGTTTCCTCGTTCTCTTCAAAGAAGTTTCGCAATTCCGGGTGCATTGTCTCTGGCGTAATGATGCGGGCTCGTGTCACGGTGACGTTTCCGCGACGAACCCTGACCATCGATTGCTTTTCGGACGACGCAGTGACGAGGTAATATGGCAGGTCAGAATCGCCGAACGTAAACAGGTCAAACTCCACACCGCGTTCAATGCGAATGGAATTCCAGGTGGATCTGAATCGCTGAAACTGTTCAAACTCATCGAACATCGGATTAACGGCCTCATTTCAAATTCAAGCAACATCTTTATGACGCATCTGCGTCGCAGACAGGAATGTTCGCTGGAAATCCCGCAAAGTCAAACTTACGGGAAAAGAAACAAGTCCTGCGGTCAACCACATGTGGGTCAAACCCAGATTGGCAGACGAAAAGCAATCAACGAAAAAGCCCGGCTTTTTGAAAAAGCCGGGCTTCTTGAGGTGAACACTGTTCCGCTGGTCGCGTAACGAGAATCAGGCGGCAATTTCCGTCAGCTTGGATGGGATTTCGCTGTGATCGTTTGGTTGTTCATGATCGTTAGCTCGCCGACCCTTCGGAATTCGGTCTTTCACGTCGTAAGCCAGTCCGACGGCTCGCAGCAGGCGAATTGACCACCATGTGATATCCACTTCCCACCATTTGTGGCCCGCCGGAGCGACTGCCGGGTGAGCGTGATGATTGTTGTGCCAGCCTTCACCATAAGCAAGAATGGCGACCCACCACAGATTTCGCGAATGATCGCGTGTGTCGTAATTGCGATAACCCCAGAGATGCGTGGCGGAATTAACGAACCACGTACTATGGTAAGCGGCGACCATTCGCACACACATGCCCCATAGAAGTAGTGAAAGGCCAAATCGCCAGCCATCAATAAGGCACCCTGCGACAAGCACCACCAGACCGCCGCCCCACAACCACAGAGCAAACGTCTTTTCGAAGAACTGCATTATCGGGCGATCAACCAGTTCCGGAACGTAGCGTCGGAACAGGACTCGGCCGGATTCGGTCGAACGCTTTGGAAATAGCCACAGAATATGCGACCACCAGCCGTTGTCTTTGACAGGTGAATGAGGATCACCTTCCTGATCCGACTTCTGATGATGCAGACGATGCGTTGCGGCCCATGTCATTGGTGAACCTTCGCCGGACAGGCAACCACAGGCCATAGCGACGAACTCCGCTGCAGGCTTAAGTTTCATGGACTTGTGGGCCAGGTAGCGGTGATAACCGAGGCAAATGCCGATACTGCAGGTCACCCAGTGCATGACCAGACAGATTGCCAACCCGGTCCAACTGAAGAAGAATGGAGCGAACAACGCACCAACATGCACGGAGATGAGGAAGGTGGCAACTACCCAGTCAACGTTACTCCATCGCAATTGGTCACGATGAAATGTGGTCACCAGCGTATCGGTGTCGGATTGAGCTTGAAGCCGTTTAATCTCTCCGGGAGTCATTACAGGCTCAGCAATGTCGTGCTCAGCAGTGACACAGGAGGCTGAAGGAGCGTTCATTGGATCAGTCCATCGTTTCTGAAAGGATTGGGCCAGAAAGTTGAATGGCGACAAATGGGAGATCTTCCACCAAATTCATCGCTGACTTGTCAATTCCTTTGAACAATACGCTGCCTATCGACAACTCACAACGGCACCTTGTTTCGCCGCCGTCATGCGTGTGTCAAAACTTTGTCAACGGTGTAAAGTGTTATCTGTGATGTGTTTACGTTTTCCGATCTCTCCGTTTTTTTGGTTCTGTTTCTTGGGAACAGTTGCAGCGGTGTCTCGTGGCGCTCAATGGCGTTCGTCCAAAGTCTGGCGTTTTTCGGCCTGGCCGTTGGCTTTTGAGGTTGCGCATTCTTGACTTACGGCCGTTACCGACAGTGAAAATACTTAAGAAAACACTAACCCGAAGCGCCAGCGAGGCAAAAACTTAACGCCGAATGAGAGACGTAACTTGTTTGCCTCGCTGGCGCTTCGGGTTAATGTCAGCACATTTGCGCAACTTTAAAACCATTGGCTTGTATTAAACCAGTTTCGCGGGCTTCGAACGCCAATTTCCGATAGGGTCGCGGTGGCGTGACGATGCACCGACTTCTGTGGAATGAAGCTGGATTGTTTGAAAATTGAGGGTTCGGCAGATAAATAGGGCGTTGAACGATCTCGGAGCAATGGATGACCTGATGCGTCGCTTGGCTCAATCGTCCTGAGCAGGTCGAACTCCGGCATGGCCGCGATGACGCTGGGGCTGATGACAGAAAGTACACCATGCAAGTCGTGACGCTGGCGGCGGAGTTTGCTGACGCATTGAAGAAACTGTCCGTTGGATCAGAAGAATACGTGCCGTCTCTCGTTTCACTGTTGCTCAGACAAGCTCGAAACGCCCGTGCGAGCGACGTTCATCTGGTGCCGACGGAAAACGCTCTGGTTGTCCAGTGGCGGATTGATGGCGTCCTGCATTCGATTGTTGGATTCGACCGCGACCTCGCGCCCCGGATTGTGGCGAGACTGAAAGTCATCTCCGGACTGTTAACGTATCGCACCGATGTTCCTCAGGAAGGACGTGTGTCGCGGGAATTCAGTCGCACGGAGGTTCGTGTCACTACTTTCCCAACGCTGCATGGCGAAAAGGCGGCCATTCGACTGTTTGCCGAAAATGATCAACTGCAGAGACTGGAGCAACTGGGATTGCCAGCTTCGGTGGAATCCGAACTCCGCCACCATCTCGCCGCGACTGCTGGCGTGATTTTGCTCACAGGTCCGTCCGGCAGCGGAAAAACGACGACTGCTTACGCCTGTCTGCGAGACATCATCGCCGATTCCGCCGGAACGCGGTGCATCATGACACTGGAAGACCCCGTCGAAGTTGCCGTGGAAGGCGCAACGCAGTCGCAGGTCAGGCCAGCTGCTGGCTTTGATCTCGCGACCGGACTGCGGTCCCTCATGCGACAGGACCCGGACGTCATTCTCGTCGGTGAAATTCGAGACCCCGCCACTGCGGAAGCCGCGTTTCAGGCCGCTTTGACGGGACATTTGGTACTGACGACTTTTCATGCCGGAACTGTGGCTGAGGCCATCACTCGACTGCTGGAAATGCAGATCGAACCTTATCTGATTCGCAGCGGCCTGAGGATCGCGATTTGCCAGCGACTTCTGCGTCGAGTTTGCGGGAATTGTCGTGGATCGGTGGATCAAGCCCCCTCATCCGGCCTGTCGGCCACCTTCTCCCCCGATCTCGGGGGAGAAGGGACTTTCGCGGACGCAGGAGTTCATTTTGAACCTGAATTGAATTTCGCCGGAACGGCAGACAAATCGCTACTGGCGGAGACTCATGTCGTCGCATGTGACGTTTGTGGATCGACGGGTTACCACGGACGACTTGTGCTGGCAGAATTGCTCAACCCAAATCTCCCTGATGTTGCTCGGGCGATTCTGAACAAGTCCGACGCCCCGGATTTGGCTCGATTGGCAGCCGGAGCGGGCATGACGACACTTCAGCAAAACGCGATTGCCGCAGTCACGGCGGGACTTACAACCCATACGGAAGTCCTGCGAGTTCTTGGGACCACTGATGTTCAGCTCTAAACTTAGCCTTGAAGACATGCAGGCGTTATCCGAAGAGATCAGCCATCTGGTCCGCGCGGGAATGCCGCTGGAAGAATCGCTGGCGGAAGCGGGGATGGGCAGAGGCCCACGTCTTCAAAAAGTGATGCAGGGTCTTTCAGACGGCTTGAGTCAAGGGAAATCGTTGCCGGACCTGATTGAACACGAAGCTGTCGGCGCGCCGCGGATGCTGGCCTCGGCGGTTGGTGCCGGGATTCGATCGGGAAACCTGAGCCTGACCATCGAAATGATGGGCGACTTTGCGGCGGATGTTGTTGATCTTCGTAACCGTTTGCTGCAGGCTGCCGCGTATCCGCTGACAATCGTTTTGCTGGCCAGTGTGTTGATGATTCTGTACGTGCAGCACACCATGGAGTTGTTTCTGGAGACGATTCAAACGTGGAGACTGGATATCAATCCGTGGCTGCTGCAGTTGCTCGAGTTCAACCAAGCCGCACCGTGGTGGACGCTGGTCCTGCCCGCCGGATTGATCCTGCTCACAACGCTGTGGATGATTTCCGGTCGTGCGGCGACGATGGCATTTCGTGGGCCGGAGAAAATTCTGTTGTTTCTGCCTGGCGTCCGCGCTTTGGTGCGCGATCTGCAAAATTACACGCTCACGCGGATGCTTTCATTGCTCACCGATCGCGGCATTCCGCTATCAGAAGCTTTGACGCTGGCAGGAGCCACATCGGGAGCGGCGCGCCTTGAAAGATCCTGCGATGAACTGGCTCAGCTCATTGACCGCAGTGAAGTCTGGTCGCGTAGATTTCCTCTGCCGCCCCTGCTGGAAGCCTGTCTGCAGCAATTGCAGCACAGTGAAGATCGGCTCGTGCTGCGACTGCGCGCGGTTGCGGATTTCTATCGCGGTCGGCTCGAACGAAATTTTGCCTGGATTCGATTGTTGATGCCGTTAGTGTTGTTCGTCGTCATCGGCGGTGGCAGCGCGCTGTTGTATTCCGCGATGGTCTTCTGGCCCGCTGCGGAATTGTACCGGCATCTCGGGCAGTAGCGTTTCGCAGGATTAGCGTAGAACAATTCCACGATGCCCACCTTTAAATATCAGGCAGTTCTTTCATCCGGCGTTTCGGTCTTCGGCATGTTCGACGCCGACGACGAAACGGCGTTGGTCGCGTATCTGCAGACGCGCGGGATGACGCTTGTTGATTTTTCGGAGGTTGCCATCGATCCGGGACTGCGATCGCAATCTGCGGTGATTCCGCGATTCCTGCAGCTTAGGATCGGTGAACGCATTCAGGAGGCATTGCTGACCGGTCTGCCGGCGCACGTTGCTGTCACCGCCATGGCGAACGAACCGTTCGAACATCCGCTGCTGATGGCGATGCCCTGGCTGACGGGAATCGCTGTCTGTGGATTGATCGCGTCAATGATTGCCGCTGCAGTCATTCCGGCGATTGCCGTCGCGCTGATCTCTGTGGCGATTTTCGCGATTGTTGCGTGTCTGGGACTCTGGGTTTCAGGATACTGGTGGCTGCAGCTTCGTCCCCGCGCGATCCTGCGGCACATGGCGCAAAAATTGGAGGCAGGCAATGCAGACACGATGCTTCAGGCCTCGTTCATGCCAGCCGAAATTCGATCAATCATGGATTCTTCAATGTCTGCTGAGCAGAAATCACTCAGCATTGCTGAACTACAACCATCGCTGGGCGTCATGCAGATTCGACGACACCTGTTTGCGACACGAATGGTGGCGCCCTTTTTCACGCTGCTGTTGCTTTTGCTGGTCGGCTATCTCGGGATGCTGATCATTGTTCCAAAATTCAAAGAGATCTTTCAGGGATTTGGCGTTGCACTGCCGGGGTTGTCGAAACTGATGATTGCAATCAGTGACGTCGGCACTGTTGGAGGGATCACGGGCCTGATCGCTCTTGTGCTCATCCTGATTGCTGGTACGTGTGTGTTCTACGTCCTGCTGATTTGGTCACCGGCGGCCGAGATTTTGGGTGCGGTGCCGATGCTGGGAACATCGCTCCGGCTCCTGATGCAGGCTCGCGTGGCTCGAATTCTGGGTGTGCTCATTTGCAACAATGCGTCAGCGGCGGATGCGCTGGCGGTCGCGACAAAGGCCAGTGGTTTCAGGGAAGTCAGAAAACACGGAGCGTATGTCGCCGCCGCCATCCGAAAGGGAACGACCGTGAGTTTTGCCTGCAAAGGCCTGCATGGACTTCCATTGTCGCTGCTCCTGCGGATCAGTGATCAGAATACGTCCGTTGCGGCACGGCAGGAGACAGGCCAGTCGTTTCTCATGTTCGCTTCATCACTTGAAGAAGCCTCATCGGGACAAGGTACCATTCTTGCGGCTATCATCGAGTTCGTGGTGATTGCCGTAACTGCTGTTTTCGTCGGCATGTTTGTGATTGCCATGTTTTATCCGCTCCTCAGGCTGCTGAGTGGCCTGGCAATTTGTCTCTGGGTGATTGGAGTTGGACAATGACATTCATTCAGATGCGGTTGTTCATGAGAAATGAGTCTGAGCCGCTGCGGCAGACGTCGCTGCTCATGCTGCTGGCGGGTGGCGTCGGTCACGGCGATTCGCTGCTTCAATCGTTGCACGCTCATCAGCAGGAAAGCTTGTCCACCTGGGCTGGCAAAATTGGCCAGTTGAGAATGTTGCTGGAGCAGGGACATTCTCTGGCGGAATCACTTTCGATTGTGAGTGAACTCTTGCCCGATCAAACGATTTCCGCGATTCGAGTTGCCGAAGGCACTGGCGGCCTCGCAGACGTCCTATTGGACGAAGCTCGCCGTCTGCATCAGCGGGGACGAAACAGGGCGACGTTGGCTGGCACGCTGGAAAGCGACTTGCTGTGGGCGACAGCATTAGGTGCCATTCTGATTCCGATCGCAACGTTCTTGGCTGTCTATATCGTGCCTAAACTGAAGGCAGTTTTCGCCGGGTTTGATGTCAAGTTGCCGGAATCCACAATCCGAATGATTCAGATTTCGGATTTTCTGGACTCGTACTGGTCCATCCTGTTTATTCCGGTGACCGCAGCAGTCGTGATATTCCTGAAGCTGATTTATTCATCTGTCTGCAGATCGCTCAAACACGGCTACCCGCGATTTGCCGAATACTGGCCGCGATATTGGCTGCCATGGATCTTGAGAACTCTCAGCCTTGCCGCCGCCAGTGGCCAGCCGTTGGGTCGCGCGTTGGACTGCGTCATGCAGGACCTTCCGCCGGGACGATCTGCCGTCGTTGTCAGTGCTCTCAGACACCGCGTTCACGGGGGCGAAGATGCAGTGGTGGCGATGCAGTCTCTCGGATTGCTGCGACCGTCTGAAGCGTCGTTCCTGCATTCTTCGCTTAAGACGCATCATCTGGACTGGGCGCTGCGGCATCTCGCAAACTCGGTCGAACGCCGCCGCAGAAATCGTCTCCAGCGAATTTCTCAACTGGGCCGACCGCTTGTGATTCTGATGATCGGCGGGGTGGTGATGTTTATTGCAGTCGCGTACTTCGCGCCGCTGACAGTACTGATTGAAAAGCTGAGTTGAACGTCCAACCTTAACGCGAGGGTATTGACCCGGTGAAACTCGTTATTCATTTCAAACAAACGACTCATCGCCGAGGTGCACTGCTTTCGGAAGCGATTGTCGCGTGCGTTGTGCTGGGCGTTGCCATCGGAATGCTGGTGCCTGGATTGACGGCCATTGGGCGACAACGACAGGCCGTGCGGTTCGATACGCTGGCCATGGTGGAATTGAACAACATCGCAGACGTTGTCAAGAAGTCCGCAGTTCCGACGTCCAATGTCACCGTTTCCGATTGGTTTTCGCATCGCTATTCAGACGCCACGCTGGAAGTGGAACCTTTGCCAGACGCGGACGAGAAATCCAAAGATGTCCTCGAAGGATTGCGACTGACGGTCCGACGCCCGCAGGCCGAATCCATGCCTGATCAGAAAGTATCGATTGTCGTCTGGCGAGCCAGGAGGAATCCCACACCGTGAAACTCATCATTCAACGGCCCCCGCAAAAAGGTTCGCAACGGCGGGGTGCAATTTTCCACTACTATCTGGCGTATGTCTCGCTGACATCATCCATCTTGCTGATGGCGGGAGTTTGTCTACACACGATTCTCCAAAGTGACCAGACTGATCGTCGAATCGCCATGTTTCTCAATTCGCTGCGGCGTTGCGAACAGATTCTTCGTGACGACTCTGATGCTGCGACAATCAGCGTGGTCTCAGACTCGAGTCTGATGATCGCGAGGAATGACGAGGTACAGATTCAGTGGGCAGCGGATCGAGGAATTGTGACTCGCTCGGAGACACTGGACGGTGCAACGCAAAGTTCGGATCGTTTTGTGTTTCCAGCCGGGTCAAGGATTGAAATGCAGTCGCGCGACGATGGCGCGATCGTGGTTCGATTCATCGAGCCATCCGCGTTCGTGAAGTACAGCGCCGTTGGTAGTGGTGGTTTGAACCGACATAAACCAGTGGAAGAAGCATTTCCCAAGACTCCAAAAGCGGCAGCCGCTCAACCAGTGGTCGAAATCGTGCTTCAGCCGCAAGTTGGACAGCGCCAGTTTGTAGGGAATACACGGCTAAATACAGCCCTGGAGCGGCGGCAGCACGCAGCCGTGGGCGTCAGCCCACGGATAGAATTTCAGTTGATTCCTGAACCCCGGAGGGCTACGCCGTGAAGGGTTTTACCAATAAAAAGACGAGCTTGTATGTGAGATCCGAATGCGATTCAGGCCCTGCGGGCCGACACAGCCTCTGCCGGTGGCGTGAGCCACCGGAGTGGTCCAATACCGCACAAAAGGCCCGAAGGGCCGACACAGCAATGACTGCGGCCGGAATCTGTGTCGGCCCTCCGGGCCTTTCTGGTTCCTTATGAGCATGACCGGGGCCTGACGGCCCCGGCAGAGGCTATGTCGGCCTTCCAGGCCTGAATCGCATTGCTCGTATTTCCGATCCCTGTGTTTTTACGATCCAAAATCCTTCACGGCGTTGCTTGTCGTGGCTGAATCGCAGTCATTGAATTCGTCAACCCCACGAAAAGACCACTGAGATTTTGCATAAAGCGACGCTGTCCTACTGAATCCCGTGCCCTGAGTGATTGACATGAGACACCCGAACAAAACAACGACAACCTTCAGGCCCAAACTCGCGCCCTTGCAGCGGCGCGGAGCGGCGAGCATCGTGGCCGTTGCCGTGCTGGTCGTCCTTGCCGGCATCATGGCTCAGCAGATCCGCCGCGTCTTGATGGAGCGTCGCCAAATGCGAGATGAAGTCACGCATATGCAGGCGAAAAAACTAGCGGAAGCTGGTCTGCTGCTGGCAGCGCAAGCCGTCAAAAAAGATCCTCAATGGACCGGAATGACCTGGACACAGGCACCGGGAGCCATTCATCAGACAAATTCGGCGGAAGTCGTGATCAGCGTGCAGGAACATTCCTGTACTGTCGTCGCCCGATACCCGGCAAATGCGGAAATTCCCTTTCAGGTTACTCGGACTGGAAAGTTGTCACCATGAGATCGAAGAAGAATGGATGTTGTTCTAAGGATCCCGATCTGAGGACAGATCGGGCTACAGGACGTGGCTTTGTTCGCGGCTTTACGCTTATTGAGCTGCTCGTCGTGGTCGCCATTATCGCGATTCTCATCGGGATGCTGCTGCCGGCCGTCCAGCAGGCTCGTGAGGCCGCTCGTCGAACGCAGTGTAAAAACAACCTGATGCAAATCGGTCTGGCACTGCACACTTACGAAATGGCGCATGAAGTATTGCCTCCAGGCTGTGTCAACCCGACCGGACCAATTCGCAACCTGGAGGAAGGTTATCACATGAGCTGGATCACTCAGATCCTGCCGATGCTGGAACAATCCCCCTTGTTCAGTCAGATCAATTATGATGTGAGCGCTTATGCGCTGACCAACGGCGCATTTCGCGGTGCTTCGATCCCGACATTGTATTGTCCGTCGGATTGGCGAAGGGTTGCAGGCGCAGGCACTGCGAAGATCGCTCTGAACAACTACGCCGGGTGCTTCGGAGGCGACGACGTGCCGATCGACGTAAAGAACAACGGTGCAATGTATTTAAACAGCAGCGTTGGATTTCGACAAATTCGCGACGGAGCGTCCAATACGATTTTGGCTGGGGAAAAATGTATCGTTGAAGACGTCGACGAACTCGGCTGGATGTCAGGCACCATGTCCACATTGCGCAACACGGGTGTTCCAATCAACAAAGGCTGGGACGTCGGAGGCGCGGATCCTGGCGCATCGAGAACGCGCAAACCGTTGCCGCCGCCTTCGGACACAGCGACAAGTGGTTTTTCCAGCTACCATGTCGGTGGGTCCCAGTTCGTTCTGGCAGACGGATCTGTCACGTTCCTGAGCGAAAACATCGACTCGTCAATCTATTCGTATCTTGGGAATCGCGAGGACATGGAAATCGTGGGAGAGTTCTGATGCGGCAGATTCCGAACAAAACGAATCGCCCGCATCGAGGCTTCACGCTCGTGGAAATGCTCACGGTGATTGCCATCATCGCGGTGCTGATAGCCATTCTGCTCCCAGCGATCCAACATGCCCGTGAGAGCGCCCGGCGAACTCAGTGCCAGAATAATCTCATGCAGCTTGGGGTCGCGCTGCAACATTACAACCAGACCCACGGCATATTGCCGCCAGGCTGCGTGAACGACACGGGGCCAATTCTGGCTGATGGCGTGGGGCATCGAGTCGGCTGGATCGCTCAGATTCTGCCGTTCATTGGCCAGGAAGCCGTTTGGCATCAGATCAACTTTTCGAATCCAGAGCGTTCGTTCCTGTCACCCGCAGAGAATGCGGATCTTGAAAACGCGATTCATGTCTGGAGCATGATTCAATCTGGCGAGATGACTCTGGATCAAGCCAGGGAATTACAGCAGAAATCCTCCGAATCTCCCGACGGAGGTATGATGGGTTCCTCCGTCCAATTGTCCGGCCGGTATGATGTTACAAAGGAGATGCCGCGCCCGACGGACCTCGCCGGGAGACTTGCCAATTCCAGATTCATGATCAGCGTGCTGCAATGTCCATCGTCTCCGAACAACCGCAGCCCGGTATCGTGTTATGCGGGGATTTACAACAGCACAGAACTGCCCATCGACGTTGATGGCGACGGATTGTTGTATCTGAACAGTTCAGAATCGCTCGAATCTGTCCCGGACGGAGCGTCCAACACGCTGCTGGTCGGCGAACATCTTCCGCCAGGGACTGCCTGGGTATTTGGAGACCGCGCAACGCTTCGCAACACGGGAGAGGCGATTAATGGTAATTATCGTTTTACAAACTACGACCCAGTCATCGGCAGATTAATTAACAGTCAGAACATGACTGCCGAGGAAGTGGCAACGGACACGGCGAAAGAAATACGACGCGTGGGAACGTTTGGAAGTTCGCACATCAGTCACGTCTATTTCGTGATGGCCGATGGCAGTGTCCGAGGAATCCGCAAAACGATTTCCCCGGAAGTGCTGCAAAAACTGGCGTCGCGCAAAGATGGCGGAATCCTGAATGCCGCAGAGTTTTAGGATTGGTCAAGAAAGTCGCCGGTCACCCGGCGAGCGGTGCGGCGTAAGCCCTCCGAGTCAAATGCCTCCAACTCGGTGGGCTGACACCCACCGCTCGCCAAGTTATTCCTCAGGACTTACGCATGAGTGCTTATTCGTTAATACAACGCCCAACATCGCTCCGAGAGAATTCAGATCTCGGAACATCCAGAACGTTGCTGGCCGTCCGCCGCGAAGTGATCGTAAACAGATTGCGTCGTCGGTGACTGGATGATACCACGCTCCGTGATGATCGCGGTAATTAGTTCCGCAGGAGTCACGTCGAATGCAGGATTGTAGATGTTTACATTTTCCGGGGCGGTGCGAGTGCCGAAGCCGCAGGATACTTCTTCGGACGCCCGCTGTTCAATCGGAATCCGGCTGCCGTCAGGAAGTGTCAGATCAAACGTGCTGGACGGAGCGGCGACGCAAAACGGGATGCCGTGGTGACGGGCAAGGACGGCGACGCCGTAGGTTCCGATCTTATTCGCCGCGTCGCCGTTGGCTGCGATGCGATCTGCGCCAGTGATTACAATTTGAATCCGTCCCTCCTTCATCACCTGTGCCGCCATATTGTCACAGATCAGGGTGACGGGAATCTCTCGCTGCTGGAGTTCCCATGTCGTCAGTCGAGCCCCCTGCAGCAGCGGACGCGTTTCGTCCGCATAGACATGAATCTGCTTGCCTTCGCGAGCGGCCTGAAACATTACCGACAGCGCCGTGCCATCTCCGGCGGTCGCCAAAGCTCCGGCGTTGCAATGCGTCAGAATGGACATGCCCGATTTGATGAGCGTACTGCCGTGACGTCCGATAGCGAAACACATCTCCTGATCTTCGAGTTCGATCCGGCGGGCTTCGTTAAGCAATCGATCGAGCATCTGTTCCGCCGAGACGGCCTGTGATGTGCCGGACGTCGCAGCCACCTCGCGCGCGACAGCCTGCATCCGGTCCAGCGCCCAAAAGAGATTGACTGCAGTGGGACGACTGGTGGCAAGATACGCAGCCACGCGGTCTACCTCGCTGAGGAACTCGTCCGTCTCAGCATTCCGCGCGGACTGCAGACCGATGACAAGTCCATAGGCCGCCGCCACTCCGATCGCTGGCGCTCCGCGGACTTTCAGCGTCTTGATGGCGTGCCATACGTCTTCAACTGAACTGCAGACAAAGTTCCGCACCTGCAGCGGTAACAGTGTCTGGTCAAGCAAATGCAGCTGGCCGTCAGAATCACCGGTCCAAAAAAGGGTCTTGTACACGAAGGTTACTCTAATCAGGAGGTCGAAAATTAGGGCGAGGACCGACCGATTCCACCGACCGCGAAGCAGGGGTGTTAAACTGCATCGCTGATGTCGAAGTCATCCCCAGTTGAGATCGCTCGAAGAACCACTTCAACTCCTGTGGCCCCTTGTCCAGCACGCTTTCGAGTTCATCAGTATCTCCATAGCCATCAACGACCTGCTGGATGTCACGCATGATCGTGTCGGTCTCGTCGGTTCTTGGATGTCTCTCAAGAACCCACAACTGTCCGACCAGTCCCAGCAGCTTGAGATGACTTTTCTCCGGAGCCAATGCGCCGATGTCTGCCGCCTTGCGAAACTCATCGAGCGCCTGTTTGGAGTCCGGCACCGCGCCCGCCATGAGAGCAACGCCAAGCCGCAGTCGCGCGAGATCTGCTTCCTGACTGTTTGGGAAATTAGAAATGACGGCACGCCATGCCGATGCTCGCGTGGGTTGCAACATGGCAATTGCAAACTGGGCAACAGCCGATGGCTGTCGCTCAATCTGCGCTGCCTGAGGTGGTTCAGGAAGCTGGACCGGACGCTCGTTGCGCCGACCAGCGACAAATGACACAACCAGGACGGCAAAGAATCCCAGTGCAATCCGTCTGGCATCCGGAAGCCACGGCGTCCATTGACCAAAGAGGCTGTTTGGTGCACCCAGTCGAGAGTTGATCGGCACTGAATCCAGACGCTTGAGTTCCGCTTCCAGCTCTTCATGGCTTTGGAATCGATCGGCGGGCTTCTTCTGCATCATTCGATGAATGACTGCGCAGAGGTCTTTAGGCAAGTCACCTCGAAAGGTACTCAAAGGAACGGGCTCTTCCTTCAAATGTTGCACTGCCACCGTCACTGCATTTTTTCCAGGAAACGGTGGCTGTCCGGCAAACATATGATAACAGGTGACACCCATCGAATACTGGTCGCTTCGATGGTCCAGCTTTTCTCCCTGGATCTGCTCGGGACTCATGTACCACGGCGTGCCCAAGGTGGTGCCAATTTGAGTCAGGTTCATCTTTGGACGGGACGGCTGACTGAACTGGGCGAGTCCAAAATCAGTCACTTTGGCAACGCCGTTTCGCGTCACCATCACATTTTCCGGTTTTACGTCGCGATGCACGATGCCCTCTTCCGCTGCGGCATGAAGTGCCGCCGCAATCTGCTGCATCCATTTGAGGCCGGTGCCGTAGTCGGGAGTGCCGTGCTTCTTGATCCATTGGCTGAGATTCAAACCAGCGACATATTCCTGCACGATGTAGCTGACATCATTTTCGCGGCCAGTTGTAATGATCTGGACGAGATTGGGATGACTCAACCCACCGGCGGCGCGGGCTTCCTGCTCAAAGCGCTTGAGCAACACGTCCGGATTACCCGTGATCGCGTCGTTTTTCAGCACCTTGACAGCGACGTTGCGATGCAGCGAAGTTTGCTCGGCCAAATACACATCGGCCATCCCGCCACTGCCCAGACGTCGCAACAGCAGGAACTCGCCAATCCGCACGTTGCTGAGATCAGCAGCCGATACAATCGAGTCGCCCAACGGTTCACTGGCTGCCATAAATCCGAATCCCGACAGTGCTGTCAGTCTTAAGCGGTCTCAGATCGAAAACGCCGCAGGGCAGGAATGCTCCTCGCAATCGATCTGAAAGACTACGGCATATGCTAGGCGATCACGGCTTCGCATTCCACACAGGTGTCTCCGACCGAGCCGTATTCTTCCAGGCTGCGACGATCGGTGTAAACGTTTAACGGACGACTGCCGCTACTTTCGGGGATGCAGTTCGATGCTGTCAGTTTCTTCCAGCGTCACGCCGTCAGGGCCGACGATCGCGGTTGGTTTTTGAGCGTCACCGTGAGGCGACACAAGCATTGGCTTTTGGGGGCCTGCCGGGCGGGAATTGGAATTCGACAGGATCATTACGGTTGCGAGTCCCATCGACGCGACGGCGACCGCCATGGAGAAGAACCGCACGGAGCGAGGACGCTGTTGCACGGCGCGCTGTTCCTCTTGAACTGACAATGTGACCGGAGAGGCACCTGCCACCGGGACAGCGAGAAATGGTCGATTCAGTTCAGCAGGCATTTCCAGACGGAAAAAATCCTGCAGCAACAAATCCATCTGTTGATCAGACGGAATACTGCCGTGAGAACCGTTTGTGGAAGAATTGTCATTCATATTCAAATCCTCGTTCCACCAGAATTTCAGCGAGTCGGCGTCTTGCCCTCGACAATCTCATATCAATCGCAGCCGCGCTGCAATCCATCACGGTCGCCATTTGAGCGGCCGACCATTCCATTGAATACTTCATGACCAGAACTTTCCGGTCGTCTTCGTTTAACTCTCTCAGTGCCCCGCGAATCTGCTCCTGTCGCTCGGACAACAGCAGAAGATCTTCCCCTGAATTACGCTGTGCGGCAAAGTCATCCAGGCCGGGCAGCAGCCGACAGGAGCTGCTCTTTTTTCGAGCCACATCCCGCAGCCAGTTTTGTCCAACCCGCAACAACCATGCACGTAAATCGCGGACGGGTTCTCCCTTGTAATCGTAGTACCTTAAAAAGGATTCCTGCACGGCATCGTACGCACGCTCAGGATCACTACACATCGCGTAAAACAAAGCCCACAATTCGCGGGAATGTTCACGGTAAAACTGTGAAATGACCTGATCTCGGTCCGATTCCGGAAGGTTATCTGGTTCAGAACTCACGCTTGTCATGCAAGAACCTTGCCGACGCTGCGTGACTTCGTTTCTATGGGATTTGCTGGCAATTTTCTGCCCTGCTGCGAGTAATGACGGGTTATTTGAGGCGATCTAACACGGAATTGCGCGTTGTCTGTCAGCATACCGAATTACGCGATTCAAACGCAAAATCGCCTGCCGAGAACTCGGCATTTACGGAAATGCTGGAGTTCCAGCGTAGCCGTCATCTGTACAGGCATCGTCCCCATGACCTGAAAATCGGCGAAAATCGAAGGAAGATTGCTATTCGGCGATTTTCTGCTTGAGCCAGGCAGTGGCGTCTGTCAGATGAGGGTCCTCGTACGCATTGGCGTCAGCGTTTGGTCGTTCGTAGTCGATGGCGTCTCGGGCTTTTAGCCATCCCTGCCATTCCTCTTTTGTCATCTGGTGCTCGTGCCCTTCGGACGGTTGCACGCCCCAATCGTCTTCAGGCTGCATGGCTTCCGAGCGATGAATATTGACTCCGCTGGGACGGTAGTAGGCCGCCGTCGTCAACTTCAGCAGACTTCTGCCGGATTCCAGTTTGAGCACCGACTGCACGCTCCCTTTTCCAAACGTGCGTTCACCCACGACGATCGCTCGCTCATTGTCCTGCAGTGCGGAACTGAGGACTTCGCTGGCCGATGCGCTGTTGCGATTGACCAGAATGGCAACTGGCAGATCCGGAATCGTGTCGCCTTTCTTTGCCCGCCATGTCCGTTCCGGAACAGTTCGACCCTTGATGCTGACAATCTTGCCGGTCTCAAGGAACATGTCAGCAATCTCAATTGCCGCTGTCAGCAATCCACCCGGATTGGAACGCAAGTCAAGGACGATCCCCTTCACTCCGGCCTCAATCAACTGATCCAGGGTTTGTCGCAGATCCGCTGTGGTGTTCTTGCTGAAGTGCGTAATTCCCACATATCCGATGTGACTGGTTTCATCGATCAGATAATTCCAGGTGTGATCGGGATTTCGATGATGCCCCACGACCGTTGGTATCTTAATGATCTCCCGCACGACTTTGATCTGTTCGGATGCGGTGCCCCCCGGGCGAATGATGCTCAGTTCCACCGGACGGCCCGCCGGTCCAGTCATGCGGGTCGCCAGTTCCGCCTGAGTCAGCCCCTTCACGGATTCGCCATCGACTGCGACAATTTCGTCACCTGCTTTTAAACCCGCGCGAAAGGCAGGTGAGCCAGGCAGCGTGCTGATAATCTCAAGCTTGCCGCTCACCCCGTTGACATGGATTCCGATGCCACCAAATTCCTGGTCAATATACTGATCAAACTGACTCACATTCTTCGACGCAATGAAACTGGAGTATGGGTCCAGATGCCTTGCCATTCCCTGAACCGCCGCTTCGACCAGGTCGCGACGATCGACTTCATCCACGTAACTCAGGTCGATTTGTTCATAGGCTTCCGCAAAAAGCTTCATCAGCTCAAAGTCCTGGCGTGTCCGCTCTGCGGCTGAAGTGTCTTCAACAGCGTTCGCAGCTGGTTGAGCGGTATAGAAGCCAGCGGTTGCCGCCAGCAGGCACATCAGGACGATGGACGGAATTTTCATAGATCACTTCCAGGGCGGAATGGCTGTTCCAGGACAATGAGTGGCAGGGCTATTTGCAACCGGGATCGATTCAGGCTGAAATGTACTTGCCGGAGAATAGCCCAATAGGGAATGCGGCGTGAAGAGACGATGCGCGATTTCCGGCCAGGATCTGCGTTCAGCCGCAAATAATCGGCCTGTTTTTCAATCTTCTCCACTGAAATGCTGTTTCATGATGCCCCCCATTGCATGGATCAACGGAAATTTGATTCCCTTCGCTCAGGGCGGAATTCCACTATGGGATCTGGGGGTTGTCGCCGGAGCCTCCATTTCCGAGATGGCACGGACGTTTGCTCACAAGCCGTTTCGACTTCCACAGCACATGAATCGACTTTTCGATTCGCTGCGTAAAATCGGCTTCCCAACTCCTTTTACTCGTGAACGATTGCTGCAGGCGGCAGAAGAGGTGCTGACTCAGAATCTGGCCATGATTCGACCGGAGCGGGAACTTGGAATCGTGCTCTTTTCCACAGCCGGCGCGAATCCGACGTATCTTGGCGCTGCAGCCGCGTGGGCATCTCAGCCAACAACCGTCGTGCATACATTTGAGCTGCCGTTTGAAATCTGGCGACCTCAGCTGAGCGACGGGGTCCGACTTCGAATTACGTCCGTGCGGCAGATTCCGAACGACTGCTTTGATGTCACACTCAAAGTCCGGAATCGGCTGCACTGGTGGCTGGCAGATCAGGAGGCCGAGAAACTGGAACCGGGCAGCAAAGCTCTGTTGCTGGATCATGCGGGATTTCTGACGGAAACGAGCACCGCAGCCCTGCACCTTGTCTGCAGCGGTCGTATCCTCACTCCCAGCTGTGGCGTCTTGAACAGTCTGAGCAGTCAACTTGTGGAGGAACTTGCAGCCTCGATCGGAATTGCCACCGAACGACGCCCGATGCTGCCCGATGAATTCCAGTTTGCCAGTGAGGCCTTCCTGTCATCGAGCGCTGCGGGACTGATTCCCGTCAGTCATGTCCAGGGGGAACCCATTGGTCAGACGTTACCAGGTCCGGTCTTCGGCCAGCTTGCGAAAACGTGGAGCGAACTTGTCGGTGTCGATATCTTGCAGCAGATCCTGCGAGAGGAGTAGTGTGAACTCGATGAGCGTTTTGCAATTAAAGGCATTGGAACCAGCCTGGCTGGACATCGCCAGAACCCTCGTGATTCGGCCTCGCGATTTCGCAGAGTGAATTCCACTAACCGACCCTCGTGGGGAGAGACGTGACGGATGCAAAACTGCCAGACTCACGCATTTCGGAGGTCAGTTTTTTGAACTCTTGTTTCTTTCAGGCAGATCGCGCCAGTCAATACCGTGAATCGCACCATACAAGGCATACAAGTACGCGGCATTACAACATTTGACACTACAGCCTCGTTGTCGCCGACCCTCAAGTAGTTTCAAAAACGCAGCCTCAGCACCCGGTTCTTTCAACTGTCCCAGGTTGAAAACTCCCACCGCATTCAAGTCTGCTTCGCAGGTCGGACCAATATTCCTCAATTCAGAAAGCTTGACCGATTCGTCAACGGGCTTTCGTGGCATCGCGCCCTTCTCCTCAATTTTTTGATTCCTAATTGTCTTAGAGGTGTCGTTTACTACTTCGCCTTCATGCGGTTTCCACGCGCATTGTGTTCGACTTCAGCGAGTCCGAGTGCTTCCATCAAGGCGGGATGTACATCGCGAATCGGCCCTTGAATCCATTTTTGAGGCCGTACCATCCACCAATCGGATTGTCTTCCGAACGCGCCCAGTGCTCGACGGTGCCGTCATTCGTATCCTGCTTCTGATCCTTGCTGCCGAGTTCCATCCAGTCGCCGTGTTTCTTCAGCATCGCGTGCAGGTCGGCAAGGCAACGATAGTCGTAGTGCAGGACCGTTTTTCCAACCGTGCAAACGAGAATTTCTTTTCCATCTTTCGTATCGACGTACATTTCGAACTCCGAAGTCTGCGGCGGCGTCTTGAGTTTCCACGGATCGTCTTTGGTTCTCTTTTCCATTGTTAGCTCCAGCAGTTAGGGGTCTATTCGTCGTGTGTTGCGTTGGCGAAAATGAATCAATCATCGCTCACCGTTTTCAGGCACGTGTTACGCTGAGTCTGAACGCCTCGTCTTACTGAGGATCGCCCTGGTAGGCTCCGGCAGAATACGTGAGTTCGTAGCTGTGTGAATAAATCTCAATCAAGTTTCCGAAAGGGTCCTCGCAGTACACCATCCTGTATGGTTTTTCACCAGGGTAATATTCGCGGACGGGCATTCTCTGTTTGCCACGATTCTCTACTATCTTCTTCGCAAGCCCTTCCACATCCGGGTCCTGGACACAGAAGTGAAAGACGCCTGTCTTCCAATATTCAAAATTATTCTCCGGCTTCTCGGCACTCTTAAATTCAAACAGCTCGACTCCGACACCGGTGGCCAGATGAGCAATTCTGAATCGGTCCCATCCTTTCCCAAAGACGTCATCGCACATCACGCCAATCGCCGAATCGTCCGACACGATTTCGGTCGCAGGCATGATGACGTACCAACCAGGAACTGTGGTGTAGAATTCGACGGCTTGATCGAGGTCCGTGACTGAAATGCCGATGTGAGAAAATGTCCGAGGATAAGTCATGATCTGCTTTCCATTTGAGTTTGAATTCGTCGTGCTGCGTGGCGCAGTATCACTGTCTGTGGATTATGCACGAACATCGACTGAAAGCCTAGACATCGAATCAACTTCATCAATGGCTTCGCGGGCACTCGAAACAGCAGCCTGACTGAGAACGATTCCGGCGGAGTGCGGCCTGCGAACGCCAGGAGTTTTAGCGTCATTATTGCATCTCGATCGGTCCGATCGTTGTTCAACTCCGCGTGTTTTTCGTGCGTTGCTTCTCAACGGTTGTGCCCCACGCTTCCATTGACAGCAGAACATGCTCAAGTGACCTGCCAAGCGGGGTCAGCGCGTACTCGACCTTCGGTGGAATCTCGCCGAAATCTTTGCGATTGACAACGCCGTCATCTTCGAGTTCACGCAGTTGTTTCGATGTTCAGTTTCCGCGAGTGATGCTACCCAACGACGCAGGAAAGGTGCGCGTCATCGCTGGTGAGTTCATGGGGGAAACCGGCCCGGCGAGCACTTTCACTCCGGTTAACGCCTGGGATCTGCAATTGGCAGCTCAGAGCAAGACCGAGTTTCAAGTACCGGATGGTCATACATGCGTCCTGATCATTCAGCGAGGCGACGTGATAGTCAATGACGAAGATGCGAAGGCTGTTGAACTGCTCCAGTTTGAGCGCGAAGGAAGTGTCGTCACGCTCCAATCCGAATCAGAGTCACAGATTCTCGCACTGACAGGTCAACCCATTGGGGAACCTGTCGCGGGACAGGGCCCTTTCGTGATGAACACCCGCGAAGAAATTCAGCAGGCAATGCGAGATTACCAGGCTGGAAAGATGGGACACTTGTCGTAGCTGTGCAACGGATAATCGGCGTCTCCCAAAAAAGCTTTCAGCTGATTGTCCAAAATTAAGAGGCTCGTGCGTCATTGACGCAGGAACAGAATGATGCCTCAGCCAAAACCGATTGGCCAGGAAAAGGGAACATTCTACTTATCGGGGCGTTTTGGTCTGCCACGCGGGCGAAGAGAGGATTCCAGTCCAAGGTTTGCTGCAGTTCTCGTCTGCCAGCGAGGATTGCCGAATGGTGTACCCCGAGCAAGGCTGTGGCGGAGCGACTTGAGTTCGGCTTCTGTTTCCACACCGTTGACATAGCGAGTCCACTGAGCGGGCTTCAGAATCGGTCCGTCGCACAGCAATCCCTCGGGACCGCTCCGAGCGGTTGGTTTCAGGCTGGACCACTCCCAATCCTGGCTTCGCTCGACCATGTTCGCCCGCAGCGGGTTGCGTTCTACATAACGCAGGACTTTCAGAGAGTGCTCGTCCGACTGAACCGGAAAAGCCTTGAAGCGACCCTGCCAGACATGCCCGCTGCCCTTGTAGTGCCGATGATATCGCCGGACATGTGACGTCATCAGCCATTGCATCCAGCGACTCAGATCTCCATCCTCACGCGGCCACAATAGCAAGTGAAAATGGTTTGGCATCAGGCAAAACCCCGTCAACCGCATCGGCACTTTCTCGTGCGCCTCCCGCATGAGACTCACAAACGCGGCGAAGTCATCATCGTTGTGAAAGACGTCACTGCGCCCATTACCCCTGTTCAGGACATGGTAAACAAAACCACCGCGAGATGCTCTGGATGTTCTTGGCATCGAAGCAGCCTAACCGATGCCAAACCCAATGTAAAGTAGAATGTCCCCTTTTGCGATCTCCCAAACCCAATGTAAAGTAGAATGTCCCCTTTTGCGATCTCTCCCCTTTTGCGATCTCCAAAGCGAACCGTACTCGACTCGTTTTGTTGAGCATCGTTCGACAGGCTGTCAGTCCGCTGGCCCACATTCCAGAATCCATGCAGGGCGGTGGCATGTTTTTTCCAGTTGCTCGGCCACCGATTTTGCGTCGGTGCGGTTTTTGGCGACGACGAACACAGTTGAGCCGCTGCCGGACATGAAGGCGGGACGGTGCATGATGTGCGGGATATGATTCAGCAGGGTTGCCATCGCCGGGTTGAGCCTTGCAGCAGCTTCAGTAAGACGATTGAAGAGCATTGGCTCAAGATGGCCGTCGCCGTAGATCAGAGCGGCGGCGAGGCCGCGCGATGACCGTGGCGTTTCTGATATCTGCGTGCGAGAAAACACGGCTGCTGTCGAATTTCCTGTCTTTGGCCGAAGTGCCACGAAGAATAACCGACGCGCCAGCGGGATCGGTTCGACAAGTTCTCCTCGGCCAAGGCACACGGCGGCGGGCGCACCGCTGAGCAGAAAGTTGAGATCACTTCCGAGTGAAGCCGCGATGCCATGCAACTGAGCGTCGGAAAAATCCAGCTTCCAAAGTTCGCGGCATCCCAGCAGCGTCGTCGCCGCGTTACTCGAGCCGCCTCCCAATCCGGATTCCGGCGGAATGCGTTTGTGCAAAATGATGTGAACACCCAGTTCCGTGCCCGACAGCATCTGCATCGCCTTGGCGGCTTTCAGGATGAGATTGCGTTCGTCGAGCGGCACGCCGGATCGCATATCAGCGGGTGTCGCGTCACTGAAAGCCAGTGTGAGTTCAGAGGATGACGTCCATTGAAACGTCAACTGATCACAGAATTGCGTTCGCAGCATGACGGTTTCCAGTTCGTGAAAACCGTCTGGTCGCTTCCTCAACACTTCAAGGAACAGGTTGAGTTTGGCGGGACTGTTCAGAACCATCCGTGTCATCCGTGGTTTGAAAAGAACCCACTTGTGATCACCAAGAGTATTACGCGGCATTATGAATCCGAACTCGCACGAGTTCGGCTGTGGGGCGGCGCAACTGCCTCAGGAAATCAGGCCCGTATCAGGCGAGGAACTTCGAGCGTAGTCCTGCATTTCCTGCAAAGCCTGCTCGATTGTCAGAACTTCAACCCCGTCGAATGATGCTCGCACGGGCAGCGTCGTCAGCTGATGCGTGCGGGTCCCGCGGAATCGATTGTCTGAGATCTGAAACTGCCAGATCAGCAAAATCACTCCACAACAAACTCCAAGTCCAATCCACGTCAGCCATGGCGTCATTTCGGAAGCTCGGGTCACAATCGTCTGTGGCGGCATGAGGCGAATCTTGCCGGTCAGGAACATGGCGGTAATTGCTATTTCACCTTCGCCGGTCTTGCCTTTCGCCGCGTATCCTTCGCGTTTGAAGAAGAAGCCCGTCAGTTCCACATCCGGGCCGTCCTTGCCGACTGTTTCCGGATTGGGGATTTTGGGATCGGCTGACACGGCGATGATATGCACCAGTTGGTTGCCGGAATCGCGAGTTGAAATCCAGGCATCGTAAGCGGTCCTCAGCCCGAACGATTCAGCAGACTGATCGATCGTAAACGGCGACATCTTTCGCAACCGGCCTCGCAGCGTGTAGGCGCGACCGCGACATGACTCCGGCGAATCCATGAACAGCGAGAACTGTCCCTCGGGAAGAGTGTTCAGGTGGTCTTTTGTCAATTTCTGGGCGAGCCTCAGTCCACCACACCATGCCGCCATTTCGGTCGATCGAACTCCGAACACATCGTCACGAATCGTGCGTGTCAGGACGGGTGGAATCATCGGGGCACCGGAGCTGAGATCGGGTTCCGTGGTTTCCATCTCCGCGATCCCTTCACGATCCAGCATGGACGAATACTTGCTGGCGACCTCATTGGATCCGGATGGAACAACTATGAATTCGTCGGAACGGAGAGTTTCGGTTCCCAGCAAACTGCGACTCAACTCAGGTGCCTGCGGCACGGTCGCAGGAGGACTTGAAAACAGGCTTGTCACATAATGCGACTTTCCGGTGGCTGACACGATCAGCACGATAAGCCCGATTCCAACAACCAGCATCGTCATGCGACGCTGGCTGCGGCTTAGCGAATCTAATTTGGATTTTGCTCGCGATCGAAATCTCACGGCACGACTCCTGTGGATACGTCTGAATCCATACTCTGCGCTGCAAAGGCGGTCGCCCGGCATTGTCTTTGCGTCTGATTCACAATTCTCTCACATGAAAGTGTAGGTGGATTGTCCGCGACGACTCAAGTGAATCCCCCCAATCTGCCGACATGGAGGAAAATTTTGCGATCGATGGCTTCAATTGGATCTGTGGGGTGTATCGATTCGACGACTTATTGATCGGGCCGACACAAGACTGAACAAGTCAGCGGGTTGTTCCCAATCGAACGAGGTTACATCCCGATCCCAGGAAACGGTGTGAGCAAGTTCGTGCCTCTTTGACTCAATTTTGTCACGCTCCTACACTCCCGCCCAACAGCCGGGAAAGTACTTGGTCAGGGGACACGGGAGCGACTTGCAGGACGTTTTTTCGATGTCTGAAAGAAGGTCCAGGTTGACTCAAAAACGTGAGACTTCCGCATCGCAGGTTGCTCAGGGCTATCGTACAGCCCATGAGATTATTTCTGCGGCGATGTCGATGGCAGTGATGGCTGGCGGCGGTTATTGGCTGGACAGTAAATTCGGCTGGTCGCCAGTCTTGACGATCGTTGGAGCGAGTCTGGGTTTTGTCGCCGCTGGAGCCTCATTGCGGGTTCTCCTGCGACGACTGGATCGGGAGTCAGCGGAAAAGAAAAAGCAAGTGTCCAGCAGGAAGGAGAGTCAATCCAGGTGACTGTTTCTCCGGCAACTGGTGGGCTCAGGGCTGCAGTGTGGCTGACGTTCGTTATCGCGGTGGGCTGGGTTTTGTGTTTCTGGCCCGCAAGGATGTTGCGAGGTCACTCGGGTATTGGTTGGATGTCGCTTGCGGCGATTTGTTGTTTAGTGCCTGGCTGGATCGTTGTTTTCCTGTCTCGACTCGCTATCTTTCGAGGCGATTTGGTGGCAATGCTGGTTCAGACTCTGTTGCGTCTTGGGCTGGTGGGTGCCGTTGCCTTAGTTGTTGCCGTGTGGCGTCCTGAGATTGGGGTGATCGATTTTTTTGGGTGGCTGATCGGATTCTATTTGCTGGCACTTGCCGCAGAGACCATTCTCAGTCGCCCTAAGAAAAATGATGCCTGAATCGGTTGTTAAATGTTGTTTATTTTCGAGTTTCGAAAAGACTTCGCAGGTAATTCCCGGAATCATGTTTTTAGCCAACGAACACGAGGAAGATGTTTTTCATCACGTTCGTGATGCGGTCGGGTTTGACGTGCCTGGTGGCTATGCGGATGCGCACGGCCATGGCGCGCTGGACTTCTCGCTGCCGAACATCTTCGGTTTTCAGCTGACGAAGTTCATGGTGCTGCAGCTCGTGGCTGCAATTTTTGTGTTTATTATTTTTCGAGGTCTTGCCCGCCGCATTCGGACAGGGCAGCCTGCGACGGGACGATTCTGGAACTTCTGGGAAACGCTCGCTCTGTTCATTCGTGATGAAGTGGTGCGGCCGACCATTGGTGAACATGAGCCAGGTCATCACGAAGATCATCATGGAAATGTCGAACTGGACACGCACGCTGGTCATGTCGGTGAGCCACATCTCTATGCACCTGCTTCGCTTGGCAATGGCGGGCATCCGGCGGACAAGTATCTCCCGTTCATCTGGAGTTGTTTTTTCTACATCCTGATTTGCAATCTGTTGGGGGCGATTCCCTTTCTGGGGTCTGCGACCGGCAATCTCAATGTGACTGGTGTGCTGGCGATTTCTGCGTTCGTTGCGACCGTGTTTTTCGGGTTCCGGGCGATGGGGCCTCGCGGCTTCTTTGGGAATATGATGCCGGACACGGGGTTGCCCGGAGCGTTTGGTGCGGTGCTGACGTTCGGTATTTTTGGTATTGAAATTTTTGGTTTTTTCATCAAGCACTCGGTGCTTGCCGTGCGTTTGTTCGCAAATATCATGGGCGGGCATACCGTAATTGCTGTTATCCTCGGATTCATTGCTCAGGCGGCTCAGGGGTCGGACAAGATCACCGCGATTTGGGGACTTGTCACGTTTGGCAGCATTATTGGTCAGGTGTTTATTGGGTGCCTTGAACTGTTTGTGGCTTTCCTGCAGGCTTATGTGTTTGCCTTTTTGGCGACCATCTTCATTGCCGGAGCTGTTCACAGGCATTGATCTGGTTTTGGTGGTTTGGGTTTAACTTTTGGATGCACGACAGGCAGTTGCCCGCATGGGTTGTTTCCTGGTCTGCGACGCTACTGTACCGAGAGGAGTTCTAACGTGAGTCGATTTGTTCGATTGGCCTGTTTGGTTCTGGCCGCATTTGTGGTGATGTCCGTGCCTGCAATGGCACAGGAGACCACTGGCACTTCAATCAGCTTTTCCGGATCATTTGGTGCCGGTCTCGTCTTGTTGGGTGCTGGTTTCGGGATTGCTAAGATTGGCGCCGCTGCCGTGGAGAGCATGGCTCGCCAGCCGGAAGTCGCTGGCGACATTCGTGGTGCGATGATCGTCGCAGCGGCTCTGATCGAAGGTGCGACATTCTTCGCACTGATCGTTTGTCTCGTGGCTAAGTCCACTTAGGCACCGCATCGAATCCTTTGTGTTTGTGTTCGGTGTTGAGGGTTTCTTCTCTGGTGCGGTGCTGAGATGTGTAAATCATTTACTGCGTGGCTGGCGTTTACTGTCTGCTTTTCCGTTGGAGCACTTTTGTGTCTTTCCGGCGGAGTCGCGTACGGAGACGAGGGCGTCACTGCCGAGTCAAATCATGGGAGAACCGAGGTTTCTTCGGTAGATGATCACAAGGTTGCAAACGGTGGTCACGAACAGGCAGGCGATCACGGGAGCGGTGAAAACGGCCCCCCAATGTCGTTTACGACTGATCTGGCACTCTGGTCGGTGATCGTGTTTGTGCTGTTTCTCGTCGTTCTGAAGAAGTTTGCATGGCTTCCGATGATCGAAGGACTTGACAAACGCGAGGCAGGAATTCGACAGGCAATCTGCGACGCTGCGGAAGATCGACGGAAGTCCCAGGCGTTGCTGGCAGAATACGACCAGAGATTGAAGAACGCTGAACGAACGGTGCAGGAGATGGTGGCAGAGGCGAGACGGGATGCGGATCGCACCAGTCAGGATCTGCTCTCCAGCGCAAAGCGCGAAGTCGAAGCGATTCGCGATCGGGCGAAAGATGATATCCGGCAGGCAAAAGATACCGCGCTGGCTGAAGTCTTCACGCAGGTGAATTCTCAGGTCTTACTGGCGACGGAACACGTTCTGGGGCGTGCGTTGCAGGACGGGGATCAGGATCGACTCGTGAGTCAGGCGTTAGAGGCGATTGGTCGCTGATTTTCCACAAATGTCCTCTCGGGCCAGTCTGCAGTGACCTGCCGGGAATGTTCATTCATGGTTCAGCAATGGTTAGATGAATTTGCGAAGTTCGGACGTCGGTCTGTCGTGGGCCGTCTTCGAGGATTGTCATGAGTGATTCAAGTGTAAAACGTCGTACTGAAAGTGTGCTGGAAGATCCCGGCGCGCTGGCTGTTGCCACGATGTACGCTCGCTCGTACATGACGGCTGCTGCGCAGCATCAGATTTCAAATCCCGAGGAAGAACTGAACTCCCTTGTGGATGATGTGCTGGCAAATTCTCCACAGTTCGAAGAAGTACTTTTCTCTGATTCTGTGGGGCGCGACGAGAAGCTTGCGATTGTGGATCGAGTCTTTGCTCCAAAGTCGTCGGAGTTCTTCGCCAATTTTTTGCGAGTCCTTGTTCGGCATGGTCGGATCACGATGCTGCCGATGATTCAAAATGTGCTTGGCAGGCTGCGGGACGAAGCAGCGGGCAGGCGGCGGGTACAAGTCCTCAGTGCAAGGCCGCTGTCAGATGGTTCACGGTCGCAGATTCGTGAACAGGTAAAAAGTAAGCTGGGGTTTGAACCCCTGTTGCAGGAAACGGTCGATGCGGCGTTGATCGGCGGCATGATCCTGCAGGTCGGTGATACAGTTTATGATTCATCCCTGCGATCCCGGCTGAAGCAGCTGAGGGGTCGTTTGGCGGAGAAAGCAATCAATGAAATTCAAAGCGGACGAGATCGCTTCAGTCATCCAGAAGGAGATTGAAGACTTTCGCGGTCAGATTCAGACCGCAGAAGTTGGTCGCGTGATTGAAGTCGGTGACGGGATTGCCCGATGCACCGGTTTGTCTACGGCAATGTCGGGCGAGATGCTTGAATTCTCGAATGGCACGCGCGGCCTTGCGTTTAACCTGGAAGAAAACAGCGTCGGCGTCGTGATTCTCGGGGATTACCTGAAAATCAAGGAAGGCGACGAAATTCGTTCCACGGGCAAACTGCTGTCCGTTCCGGTGGGCACTGCGTTGCTGGGTCGCGTCGTCGATCCGCTCGGAAATCCCCTGGACGGCAAAGGCCCCGTCATCACATCTGACTCACGGCCAGTGGAATGGCAGGCGGCTGGTGTCGCTGAACGGCAACCGGTGAAGGAACCGCTGCAAACCGGGATCAAGGCCATCGATGCGATGACGCCGATTGGTCGTGGGCAGCGTGAATTGATCATCGGCGACCGCAAGACCGGGAAAACGGCCATTGCGATCGACACGATCCTGAATCAAAAAGACACCGGCGTTATCTGCGTCTATGTTGCCTGTGGTCAGCGCGGATCCTCGGTCGCCGGGATTGTCGAAATTCTGCGTGAGCACGGTGCTTTGGATTATACAATCGTCGTCGCGGCCAGCAGTGCTGATCCGGCCCCGATTCAGTACATTGCCCCATACTCAGGTGCGGCAATGGCTGAGTTTTTTATGTACCAGGGAAAGCACACTCTGGTGGTGTACGATGACTTATCGAAGCAGGCCATTGCGTATCGCCAGCTTTCGCTGCTCATGCGTCGCCCGCCGGGCCGCGAAGCGTTTCCGGGCGACGTCTTTTACTGCCACAGCCGATTGCTGGAACGAGCAGTCAAGCTGAACAAAGAACTGGGTGGCGGTTCAATGACGGCCTTGCCGATTATCGAAACGCTTGAAGGGGAAGTTTCGGCTTACATCCCAACCAATGTGATTTCGATTACCGACGGCCAGATTTATCTGGAATCGGACTTGTTCTGGAAGGGCATTCGCCCAGCCATCAACGTAGGGGTCTCGGTCAGTCGCGTGGGTGGTAACGCCCAGAACAAAGCGATGAAAAAGATCGCCGGCAGTCTGCGACTCGACCTTGCGGCGTTTCGAGAACTCGAAGCGTTTGCCCAACTCGGCACAGAACTTGACAAAGCAACGCAATCGCAGTTGGATCGCGGTTACCGGATGGTAGAACTGCTCAAACAGCCACAATATGCCCCACTGCACGTGGCCGACCAGGTCATTGCGATCTATGCAGGTGCCCGAGGTTACTTTGATAAAGTTCCGGTCAATAAGGTGCAGGAGACTGAGCGGCAGCTGCATGAGTTTATTCTGAGCGAACACGCGGACATGCGTGACAAGCTCGTTACTGAAGCGGCTTTGACGGAAGAGGTTGAAGGCTTATTGAAGAAAGCGCTGGAAGCATTCGTCGCCAGGTTGGCGGCAAAAGTTTAGCCAGCGTAACTGAGCTCGTAAAAGTTCAGAGTACAAGTAGCTGAACTCGTGAGAGTTCACGTTATCAACCAGGTGAACTCGTGAGAGTTCTGATGTTTCGAGGTCTTACGACTTCAGCGGGATAGTTAAAATTCACAGCAACTGAAGTTTGATGACTTCAGTGACGGTCGGAACAATTGCAAGAATTGTCCTATCACACAGTGACGGGTTTTTGATTCATGGCGAACAGACGCTTACTTGTCAAACGGCTCAAAGCGGTGCGCAATATCCGCAAGATTACGCGCACGATGGAGCTGATTGCGACCAGTCGTTTCAAGAAGGCCATGGATCGAGCTCAGGAGGCTGCTGAGTACACGCGGAAGATTTCTGAAATTGTGTCGGATCTGGGGCAGGCGAACCTGAAATTTTCTCATCCGCTGCTGGAGCGCCGGGCGGAAGAGAAACGCAGTGTGTTGCTGGTTCTGACTGCTAATCGCGGATTGTGTGGCGGTTACAACGCCAGCATCCTGCGGCAATCCCTGACGCAGGTTCGGGATCTGCGAGAAAAGGGAATTGAGTTTCAGCTGGAAGTGTCCGGTAAACGCGGCATCAAGTTCTTGAATTATCAGAAGGTGCCGATTCACAAACAGTATACGACCTTTGAGGATCAGCCATCGTTTGCGGCGGTAGACGAACTTGGTGCGCGTTATGTGGAAGATTTCATCGCGGGCCGAATTGATCGACTCGACGTTGCCTATACTCAATTCGTGACATCAGCAAAGCAATTTGCAGTGGTCGAAACATTGCTTCCGATTGCTGGCCTTGGGGGTGGTGGGGCTTCGTCAAAATCCGAAGCGGGAGTCGAATACGAATTCCTGCCATCAGCACAAGAAATTCTTGCGGAGATTGTGCCAACAGCCTTTCGCGCTAAACTCTTCAAGTGCTTCCTCGACGCAGCGGTCAGCGAGCAAATCGCACGCATGGTGGCGATGAAGGGTGCGACGGAAAACGCGGACGAAATGGCAGGCAGCCTGAAACAGCAATACAACCGCGCTCGCCAGGCCGGGATTACTTCGGAATTGGCGGAAATCATCGGCGGTGCGGCGGCACTGGGTTAGTAATTTAAGTTTTTGACAGAGCAGTCAACGGGGCAAGTGACCCATGAGCGAGACAATGACAGCAGGTAAAGTTTCTCAGGTAATTGGATCAACATTTGACGCCAGGTTCCCTGAAGAGCATCTGCCGGACATCTACAACGCAGTTTTGATTGAAGCTGACGTTAAGGGCAACAAAGTCAAAGTGACCGGAGAAGTGCAGCAGCATCTCGGCGGAGGCCGGGTTCGCTGTGTGGCTCTGGGGAATACCGACGGCATGTGCCGCGGCATGGACGTAATCGATACCGGCAAGCCATTGTCTGTGCCGGTTGGGAAGGCCACGCTGGGACGCGTTTTCAATGTCCTCGGTGATGTCATTGACGGTCGCGGACCTGTGGCCTATGACGAACGCTGGCCGATTCACCGTCGCCCTCCGTTAATGGAAGACCTCAGCCCAAAGGCCGAAGTTTTTGAAACGGGGATTAAGGTTATTGACCTGCTGACTCCCTTTGTTCGCGGTGGAAAAGCGGGACTATTCGGGGGAGCTGGTCTCGGTAAGACCGTAATTCTTACGGAATTGATTGCGCGTATCGCGAGTGCCCACGGGGGCTACTCGGTCTTCGCCGGAGTGGGCGAACGAACTCGCGAAGGAAACGACCTTTGGCTGGAAATGCAGGAAACCAAGATCGGCACATCAGACCGATCAGTGATTGAGCAGACTTGCATGGTGTTCGGTCAGATGAACGAGCCACCGGGTGCTCGCCTGCGAGTTGCCTTATCTGCTTTGACGATGGCGGAATGGTTTCGTGATGCCACCGGAGCGGACACACTGTTGTTCGTCGATAACATTTTCCGATTTTCACAGGCAGGTTCCGAAACGTCAGCGTTGCTTGGACGTATGCCGTCCGCAGTAGGTTACCAGCCAACGCTGGGTACTGAGCTTGGAGAACTTCAGGAGCGAATTACTTCGACGAAAAAGGGCGCTATTACATCCGTGCAGGCCGTCTACGTACCGGCGGACGACGCAACCGACCCCGCACCGGCAACGGCGTTTGCTCACCTGGATGCGTTCATTTATCTGGAACGACGAATTTCTGAAAAGGGAATTTACCCTGCGATCGACCCGTTGGCATCATCCAGTCGACTTCTGGATCCGCAGTATGTTGGTCAGCGGCATTACAATGCGGCTCGCCGTGTTCAGCAGACACTTCAGCGATATCGCGAGCTACAGGATATCATCGCGATTCTGGGTGTCGATGAATTGAGCGAAGACGACAAAATGGTAGTGCATCGGGCACGCCGAATCGAACGCTTCCTGTCTCAGCCGTTCCTCGTCGCGGAAGTCTTCACTGGCAAGGCCGGAAAAATTACCCCGCTGGTTGACACAATTCGCAGCTTTGAAGAAATCTGCGACGGCAAGTGGGACCATTTGCCTGAAGCTGCCTTCATGTACGTCGGTGCGATCGAAGAAGCTGAAGAGCAGTACAAGAAAATGCAGGCACAAGCCTGATTGTGATGGAAGTCTTTGTCCCTTCTTCCGTCCAGGGAAACCAAGATGGCTGATCTGAGTTTAGTCCTCGTCACTCCTGAGCGAACATTGTTCGACCGCCCCGTCGCGTCAGTGCGTGTTCCACTATTCGACGGAGCAGCAGGTTTCTACCCAGGACGCGCGCCGCTGGTAGGACGATTGGGAATTGGCGAGTTGCGATTGACTGACGCAGCGGGCGGGACGGAATCGTACTTTGTGGACGGCGGATTCGTGCAGGTCAAAGGGCCAGTGGTTTCTGTGCTGACGAATGCAGCAATTCCAGTTACTGAAATCAGTCGCAAGGCTGCAGCGGCGAAACTGGAAGAAGTCCTGGCATCGAGCCGAACAAAATCTGATGATGAATTCTCTGTGGCTTCTCGCCGTCTTGAGAAGGCTCGCAGCATGCTGGCTCTTGCAAGCAAGGACTGAACATTCATGAACAAGTTTGATCCTCGAATCGATGCACTTGTCATGGAAACCAGAACACACTGGGATCCGTCCGTCGGCACTTTGTCGGACGAAGATCAGCAGTGGGTTGCGAAGTCGATTCATGAACAGCCGCAGCTGGCCAGTAAAATCTCGTACGAACGCAGCCACACGGGATTTACCCGCACGATTACAGTGACGCTGGAAGACATCCAGCGACTGTATCTTTCTCGCTGATTCGCACACCGTTGAGGCGATGGATGCCGAAACCTCTGGCGGTGTGTTGTGTTCCTTGCGAGGCAGATCATTTCGCCACTTGCGGATTCTCCTGATTTTGTCGTCATCGACAGCGGAATACGGCCTTAGTTCGACAGCGCCACTCTATGCAAAATCTCAGTATTTTTCGGCGTTATTGATGAATTCAACGATTGCGATTCAGCCACGGCAGTGGATAGACAAAATGGGATGACGCCCACGGTTCAGCGTTCCCACATTCCCCGAAGCCCCAACAGGCAACGTGGTGTAGGATTTTATGCTGATAAATCTCGCTGTTTCAATTCCTTGGGCTTCTTCATTTCTTCCGCACTGAGTCATCGGATGTTGGGTTCACCGAGTGGCTTCTTGTCCGGATTCGGTGGACGGTAGCGAGCGGCTTTTGATGCGGTTCGCTGGTAGTCATCCTTCTTTGCATTGCGAAGTGCTGTTGGAAGACTCTTCTCATCTGATTCGGTGAATGCATGCAGATGAGTCAGACTCCAACGCATCGCGCGAATCGTTCCTGCAAGACTCTGTTTCTTTGGATCTGCATCTGACTCCGGCAGTTCCCTGAGGTGGGCTGAAATATGAACGCTCTGCTGAAGAAACTGCGGATTCAATTTGTCAACGCCGGGGCTTGCTCAGGCATCGACCACTGGCGATCCGGTCAACAGCGTCTCGTTTCTTATTCGCCATCTACGGGCGAGGCCATCGCGGAAGTGCTGATGGCAACTGTAGAAGACTACGATGCTGTCGTCGAGCGGGCTCAGGCGGCGTTTGTCACGTGGCGAGAAAAACCTGCGCCGCTGCGCGGGCAACTGATTCGCGATCTGGGAAATCGCCTGCGAGAATTTCGCGAACCGCTTGGTGAACTGGTGTCACTGGAAATGGGCAAGATCCGCGCTGAGGGCATTGGCGAAGTGCAGGAGATGATCGACATCTGCGACTTCGCGACGGGCCTTTCAAGGCAGCTTTGCGGGAGCACAATGCACTCCGAACGTCCCGGTCACCGCATGTATGAACAGTGGCATCCGCTGGGACCGATCGGCATCATCAGTGCGTTCAATTTTCCGGTCGCCGTCTGGAGCTGGAATGCGGCGCTGGCGGCGGTGTGCGGCGACACCATGATCTGGAAGCCGTCTCCCACAACGCCGCTCTCCGCAATCGCCGTACAGCACATCTGCAACGACATCATGTCCGACCATGGGGTCGATGGACTGTTCTGCCTGACGATTGGTTCGAATGACGCGGTCGCTCAGCGGATGATCGAAGATCAACGACTACCGCTCATCAGTTTTACAGGTTCATGCGAAGTGGGAAAACATGTCGCTGAGGTCGTCAGTCGGCGGATAGGGAAGATGCTGCTCGAACTTGGCGGCAACAACGCTGTCATCATCGAACCTGATGCCGATCTGGACCTTGCCATTCGAGGGACGTTGTTTGGAGCTGTCGGAACGGCAGGCCAGCGATGCACGACGACACGTCGGCTGCTTGTGCATGAACAAGTGATTGACGAGGTACAGGTCAGACTGGTGAAAGCGTATGAACAGGTCCAAATTGGTGACCCACTGGATCCAAAAACATTGATGGGGCCGCTTGTCACACCTGTCGCCGTTGAAAACATGGTGCGTGCTCTGCAGCAGGCAGTGAAGGAAGGAGGCACGATTGTTTCTGGCGGCCGACCGCTGACGAACCGACCGGGAAACTACGTCCAGCCGACCATCATTCGCATGCCGACTCAGACCGATCAGATGCGCAAAGAGACGTTCGCTCCCATCCTGTATCTGCTGAGTTACCGTGATCTCGATGAGGCCATCGCCCTGCAAAATGCCGTGCCGCAGGGATTGTCGAGTTCCCTCTTTACGAGCAATCTCTTGACGGCGGAAAAATTTCTTTCCGCAACGGGTTCCGACTGCGGCATTGCGAACGTCAATATCGGCACCAGCGGCGCGGAAATCGGCGGCGCGTTTGGCGGCGAAAAAGATACGGGAGGCGGGCGAGAAGCTGGATCCGATGCCTGGAAGGCCTATATGCGGCGTCAGACGACAACGGTCAACTGGTCCAATTCGCTGCCGCTGGCTCAGGGCATTCAATTTGGCTGAACGGACTCGACAGTCGAGTGTCCGGAACAAAAACGAACCATTTGTTGAGCCTTGCGATGCCACCCAATCTCAAGGTTCGGAAGTTGCGCAAACTGTCCTGATATTAACCCGAAGCGCCAGCGAGGCAAACAAGTTGTGTCTCTCCTTCGGCCTGAAGTATTTGCCTCGCTGGCGCTTCGGGTTAGTATTTTTCTCTGTGGTTTCTCTATCGGCAAGGACCGTAAGTCAAAAATGCGCAACTTCAAAACCTCACGCACCGGTCGGGCTACCCAGGCAAAATTGTCGTCATGATTTTTGCACGGCGGTGCCGCAGCGGCCTTGCGAAATCATCGATCGACGAGAACAATGTGTACGAAATGGCACCGGACTTGCTCCGGCGATTTGGCAACGGTCACGCTGGGGTCGGGAGTTCCCAATGCCGCCATTGGCGTGGAATGAAACGTGAAGGGCATACTCTCATGCGAAGTCGGACTGCGGTCTGTTTTGTCGTCACCAGCGCGATCGTATTTTCGAACTTCGCTGACGCAGCAAGCGCAATCCAGCCGCCGAAATCGGGCCAGCCGCCGAAATCGGGCCAGCCGCCGAAATCGGGGCAACAGGCAACAAGCAAGATTCCTCGCGGATCAGGCAAGATCGACGCACCGCCAGTCAAGGCTGTTGACGCCGCGCGAGTGGCGGACGTGAAAGCGTCGGCCGCCAAAATCGACGAACTTATCGACGCGAATTATAAGAAGCATGAGGTCACGCCAAACCGCAGCGTCAATGATTCCGTGTTTGTTCGCCGAGTCTATCTGCAACTGGCGGGTCGCATTCCGAAATTCGAAGAGGCCGTGGCTTTCATCACTTCGAAGGACTCTGATAATCGCACGAAGCTGATTGATCACCTGCTGAATTCTCAGGATCATGTGAGCCACATGTTCAACTACTGGGGCAACATTCTTCGTCTTCAGGACCACCCGATCAACAATAACCAGATGGCTCAGCCTTACCACGAGTGGATCAAGAAGTCGCTGGCAGAAAACGCGCCGTATGACCAATGGGTTACTCAAATGCTCACAGCGGAAGGACGAATCTGGGATAACCCGGCTGTGGGCTATTCTCTGCGCGATGCGGGCATGGAACTTGACCATGTGGACAACACCGTCCAGGTCTTCCTGGGGACTCAAATCGGATGCGCTCAATGCCATGACCATCCCTTCGACAAGTGGACTCAAAAAGAGTTCTATCAGATGTCGGCGTTCCTTTTTGGAACTCAGACTCGCGTTGGAGCAGGCGACAAGAGCCGATTTCCAAACGGCAATCCGGTGACACGCGTCAGGGAGGAAATGAAGGCGAAGAATCCAGGTTTTAACGTCAACGGTGCCTTTGGACGAATTCTTAACGCGAATCTGTTTGATGTTAATGAAAACCCAGGCCGTCGCCTGAAACTGCCTCATGATTATCAGTATGACAATGGCAAACCGGACGATGTCGTCTCCGCGAAACCGATTTTTGGCGACATGGTGACGATCAATAAGGGCGACTCGCCCAAAGCGGTCTTCGCGAAATGGCTCACGTCTCCGAAGAATCCACGCTTTGCAAAGAATATTGTCAACCGGACCTGGAAACACATCATGGGACTTGGCCTGATTGAGCCAGCCAACGATATTCGCGACGACAGCGTGTGCTCCAACCCGGAACTGATGAGTTTCCTTGAATCCGAACTCATCCGCCTCAAATTCGATGTGCGCGAGTTGCGGCGAATCATTTGCAATACCAAAACATGGCAGCGAGAAGCGCAGGTCCACGAGATCACGAACATAGAGCCGTATTATTTCCCTGGCCCGACTCTGCGACGAATGACTGCGGAACAACTTTGGGACTCGCTGCTCACCATGGCGGTCTACAACTTTGAATCGTTCACTCGACCATCGACGAATGGAATGGCGCAAGTCGTCGGGCTGGATCTGAACAAGGCGACCGGAGATCAGGTGAAGCAGTCCGCCGAAGCATATGAAGCGAAATACAGTGATCAGGCCCAGCGAAAACTGACCGTGCAGCGGAATTCATACCACAACCGGACGATCCTTGCGCGAGCCTCCGAATTGCCGCTCCCATTGCCGTCGGATCACTTCCTGCGTCAGTTCGGTCAGGGAGACCGTGAATTGATCGAAGCGGAAAACGCTGACGGAAATGTGAGCCAGATTCTCGCCATGTTTAACGGCGAGATCACGCACATGATGCTCGAAGGCGGTTCGGTGATCTTTGACGACACTAT
>JBBQSE010000020.1:0-40011 GCA_038214195.1 Planctomycetales bacterium | reverse complement strand
CGCGTGCCCGACGGATCGACAGCGTCCATCGAATAGCTCGTGTCGAGCAGTATAACCAGTGACACCGGCGAATCGCCTTCGAGCAAGCGAGATCCTGTGAGCACAGGCTTTGCGAGACACAACGCCAGCAGGACGGGAATTGCGCACCGTACGAGTAACAGAATAAGTTGATCGAGTCGGAATCGTTTGTGATTGACCTTGATCACCGATTCCAGCAAATGCATGGCCCCCCATTCCACTGTCTTGAATCGACTGCGGTTGAGGATATGAATGATGAGCGGAATCAAGAACGCCGCCGCACCAAATGCCAGGACCCCGTTGAGGAATGTCATCGCGCGTTCCTCAAAGCAAGATATGCGGCGAGGGAATCGGCGTGGGGTTGGTCGGTGGTCATGGGGACGAGACTGATGCGATGGCGGTTGCAGCCTTTGGCCAGTTGGTCTCGAAACTGCGCCAGCTTTTCAAGATACGCGCGGCGAATCTGGGCGGGATCCACGAGATGTCGATTGGATGCCGCTTCGAGCGATTGAAACTGAGTCCACTGGCGAAACGGAAAATCCAGTTCATCCGGATCCCAGATCTGGAAGATGATGATTTCGTGATTCGCATGTCGAAACTGTGCGAGCGACTTCATCAGTCGATCCACATCCGCGAAGAGATCGGAAATGATGAGCAGCAGACCGCGGCGATGCATCTTGACGACCATCTCGTGAAAAACGTCGCCAAGTTCTGTTTCGAACTCGGGCTTCTGGCTCTTCAGTTCATTGATGATCGCGTGCAAATGTTTAGGCCGGGCGCGTGGAGGGATATAGCGGCGAACTTGTTTATCAAACGTCACCAGTCCGACACTGTCCTGCTGCTGCAGCATCAAGTAGGCCAGACACGCTGCCGTTCGAACGGCGTAGTCGTGTTTCGTGCTGCCGTTGCTGCGAGATCCGCTGTACGCCATTGATCCGCTCGAATCCAGCAGGATCGTACATCGCAGATTGGTCTCTTCTTCGTATTCGCGAATGTAAAGGCGGTCCGTTTTTCCGAACAGCTTCCAGTCGATTGTTCGAATATCGTCACCGGGGACGTAGGAACGATGTTCCTTGAATTCGACGCTGAATCCCTTGTGCGGCGACCGATGCAGCCCCGAACAATAACCCTCAACAACACCCCGGGCCAGAACCTGGAGGTTTGAGAATTTGGCTATGTCGCCAGCGGATAAAACGTCAGAAACGTGAGGCATGGGAGGGGAATGACCAATGAGGGAATGACCAATGACCAATTCTGGAATGACCAACGAGTGCGTCGCTAATTCTCATTGGTCATTGGGATTTGGGCATTGGTCATTTACAACAGTTGCTTGGAGGCCTTTGGAAGTTCACGCACCAACCGGCGGATGAGATCGTCCACGCTGACTCCTTCGGCTTCGGCGTTGAACGTGGGGACGATGCGGTGACGCAGCACGGGGAGTGATAGCGCTTCGACGTCATCGAGAGTGACATGATGACGGCCACGCAACAGGGCTCGGGCCTTTGCGCCGAGCACCAATTGCTGGCATGCGCGCGGGCCGGGACCCCATTCGATGAGTTCACGGACCCAGGGCGCAGTCGTTGGATCTTTGGGGCGTGCCGAGCGGACCAGATTCAGTACGAATTGTTTGACATGGTCTGGCAGCGGCACCAGGCGAACGGTCTGCTGGTACTCAATGATCTCAGCTCCGGAAACGACGTGTTCTGCTTTGGCAGACATCGTCGAAGTCGTGCGATCGATGATCTCGCCTTCTTCGTCGCGCGATGGATAGTCAACGACGACGTTGAACAGAAATCGGTCGCGCTGAGCTTCCGGCAGAGGATACGTGCCTTCCTGTTCGATCGGGTTCTGGGTCGCGAGGACGAAGAACGGTTCCTCAAGGCGATACGTTGTGCCGCCGACGGTGACTTCATGTTCCTGCATGGCTTCGAGGAGCGCGGCCTGGGTTTTCGGCGGCGTCCGGTTGATTTCGTCGGCCAGCAGCATCTGTGTAAAGATCGGCCCCTTGTCAAAGACCAGGTCTCGATGGCCGGTTTCGCGGTTTTCCTGAATGATGTCTGTCCCGGTAATGTCCGCAGGCATCAGGTCGGGCGTAAACTGAATGCGGCGGAACGACAGACTCATTGATTCCGCGAGTGTCCGCACCATCAGCGTCTTGGCCAGTCCCGGAACACCTTCCAGCAAACAATGGCCGCGGGCCAGGATGGCAATCAGCAACTGCTCGACAACGTCTTCCTGACCCACCACGATGCGACCGACCTGTTCGCGAATCTTTTTACAGGCTTCAACCAGTTTCGCGGCGCGCTGTTCATCGTCGATTTTTATCGACTTATCGACTTCAATCATAAGACACTTTCGGGGATCTTCGCGTGGATAACGCGTATTCAGGGTGAGGCCGTAAAGGCAGGAGGTTTTGGCGAGTTGGTTACTTTAGCGATTGGTAAATCACTTGTCTTGCGTATCCGGTCCTACTTTGTAACATCGAAAAAGAAGGTGGATTCAGCCGTAGTTCGCAGCAGTTTACGGCGTTCTTCGGGAGAAACGAAATCAATATGGTCCCGGATGAGGGCGATCGAAGCCGCGTAAGTGTTCGGTTCCGTCAGTTGATAGGGACAGTCGCTGGCCCACATCAGGCGATCGGGGCCGAAGGCATCAAACAGGCGTTTGATCATCGGCACCAGATCGTGATACGGCGGTTCTTTCTTCCCCAGTGCGTAGTAGGCGGAGATCTTGACGCGGACCAGTTTGTGGTCGGCCAGGCTGCACAGATTCGTTAGATCCCTGTCGTGAATCGTGCCATCGACTCCGATGCGGGCGAAGTGATCAATCACGACCGGCGTGTCGGGATACTTCTGGCACCATGCACCGACTTCAAGGATGTTCGAGGGATTGATGAGGCAGCACATGGATTGACGCGTCTCGGCGGCCGTCGTCCACATCAGTTTCATGCCGTCGCCTGTCAGCCAGTCGGTCTGTTCCGGGCGCGGGCTAATGCGGAAACCCGTGACACCTGTCTTCAGCATCTTTCGCATCAGTTGATCGACGTGGGGCTGAGACTGATCAATCTGTCCGACGATGCGAAATCGTTCCGGGTGTTTCTTCCAGGTATCGATCAGGTACGAGTTGTCGTAGCCGTGATGTGGATAGTGCTGAATCAGGACGACGCGTCCGACACCCTGCGGCGCTGCGATGGCCATCAGTTCTTCATCCGTGAAGCTGCGAGGTTGCAACGCGTCGACGGTCTGATGATCTCGCAACGGATACTTTTCCAGGTCAGTGGACCAGATATGCGAATGCGCGTCGATCCAGGGATGAGCGTCGTCTTTAGCGGCGACGGGTTCGAAAGTAGACAAAGCCGCCTCCGTGGGTTTTTGAGCCGGAAAGAATGTTGCCGCGATCGCGGTGGATGCTGTGGTGGCCAGCACCTGGCGTCGCGTTGGGCGTGAGGATTGCGGCATGGCGGTATGCACTCCGGGAACAGGAAGGACGACTATCGGGCGTCGAGATACCCAAAACTGCACGATGATACAGAAGTTGCCCCAAAATGCATCTGCTGCGGAGAATTGGTAGAATGATCAGCCGAACCCGGAATGCAACAGAGGTTGTCGTACGATGCCATCGCCGCGAATTCATGAAGTGTTACAAAATGTAGGTCCCGCCTGCCGGGCGGGACTTTCGCCGCAAAGCGAACCGGACGCGGGTCACGGTTTGCTGCAGCCGCGCCGCGCGGGCGTGATCTCCGGCGGCCTGCATTTGATATGGCACGGCTTTTGTTCGCAAGTCGCGGCGGGGCCGCGAAGTCCAGCCCGGCAGGCAGGACCTGCTTTGCTGACGGGGCTAGACGAGCGGCAGCAACAGTTTTACCGTAGGACGGGCACTTCTGCCCGTCGAAGTCCGCGACGGGCAGAAGTGCCCGTCCTACAGCAGGTAATTCGTTTTCTGCCGCTCGCCTTACGCCGATTTGTTTGGCTGTTGATCGTTTGTTTGGCCGCGACATGTCTGAACGACGCGAATGCGGATGAGGAGAATAGTGCGGTTCAAAAACAGATTTCCGCAGTCTGTCAGAATCTGCAGGCGGCAACCGTGCGACTTCGCAGCGGATCAGATGTTTCATCGGGAGTCGTTGTATCGAAGAAAGGACTGATTCTGACTGTGGCGCATGGCCTGAAGTCTTCGTCTGACAAAGTGCTGGTGCTGCTGCCTGGCGGCAGTTCGTGTGAGGCGAAGCCGTTGGTTGTTGATGAAGCGGCGGACGTCGCGCTGCTGGAGATGGACGCTGCGTCGTTGCCAATTGCTGAATGGGACACGGTGCCCATCAGTGCTGTCGCGCAGGCCAGCGTGGGCGACGTTGTCCTGGCGGCTGGTTTTCCAGCGCGGGAGCTTGATGCACTGACGGCTGTGGTTCGGCTCGGGCAAATTCTACCTGTGAACAAATCGGTGCCGATGTCATCCTGCACGCTGACGAGCGGTGATTCGGGCGGTCCGCTGGTGAACAGTCGCGGTGAACTGATTGGATTGCATCGCCAGATTGGCGAAGGGCTCGAATCAAACGGATACATTTCGCTGACAGTCATTCGCAGAGTTTTGGAACAATCGAGGCACTGGACGACGCTGACAGAGCGAAACAATTCGCCGGAACGCGCGTTGCTCCCCTCGAAAGAACTCTCGCCAGCGTCGTACAAACTCGATGCTGGTCGCCGAGTCACAGTGGAGATTCTTGGCGGCGACGTGGAAAGTGTGTCCGCAGTTCGGTCGCTGGGCACTGTCCTCAATGCCCACCAGGTCGCCACGAAACTCAGCGAGATCTATCCGTATCGTTCGTTGCAATGCCGATGGTCGAGCGGACTCACAATCGCTGCGACACTGAAGCAATCTGATCGAGAGCATGATCTGGCGATTTTAGAACTGGCGGATTTGTACGACGGTGGGGATGAAGTGGAGGCTGCGATCCTCAAGTCGCGGAATTCTCCGGTCCACGCCGGTCAGATCGTGTTTGCCGCAGTCAGCCCCACGGGTTTTGCAGCGACTGGAATTATCAGCCGAGTCGGGCATGATGAATCCGGATTGCCACCGCGATTTGGGGCGACAATGCAGGCTGACAATGAAATCCTTCGAATTACTGAGTTGGCACCAAACGGGAGTGCGATGCGTGCCGGATTGATGGTCGGCGACGAACTGCGGCAAATTGATATGACGGGCATGGTTTCACTGCAGGATATTGCGGATGTGTTTACAGCCAGGCAGCCGGGAGACTGGCTGACACTCGGAATTCGGCGACGCGCAGAATTGACCACAACGCAGGCACAGCTTCAGTTCGATCCGAGTTTGAAGTTTGAAAAGACGGAATTCCTGGACGGTCGAACCGGGCGTGTGAGTCAGCGTCGAAGCGGATTCCATGGAGTGCTGCAACATGACGCCGCGATTGATCCCGAAGCTTGCGGCGGTCCACTGTTCGATATCAATGGCAAGCTGATCGCCGTGAATATCGCGCGCCGCGCCCGAGAGTCAACTCTCGCGATTCCGATCGGCGATGTGCTAAAGCTGGCAGCGAAATCAAACACACCGTAGGACGGGCACTCTTGCCCGTCATTAACCGCGACCTGCAGAAGTGCCCGTGTTACAGCCGACTACGACTCGACGAGACCGACGCGAACGTCCATCACGTTTGTATGAGTTGGTCCGGTCTTTAAGAGACCACCGACCGCGTCGAAGAAAGAGTACGAATCATGTCTGCAGAGGTACTTGTTCGGGTTTAGATGGCTGCCTGCAATATGAGTCAGCAGAGTTTCATCGGCGGTTGCCCCTGCGGCATCCGTTGGGCCATCTTCGCCATCCGTGCCGCCGGACAGTAAGGCGACGTTGCGCCAGTCGGCAGGATCTTGATGCGCGGCAATCGCGGCGAGCACCAGTTCCTGATTGCGGCCTCCGCGAGGCGCCGCAGATTGTTGCTCAGCGTCGCCGATCCGACTTGTCAGATTCACCGTGGGTTCACCGCCGCTGAGGACGCAGACCCGGCGCTGTGATGCATGCTCAATTTCAGAACGAATCGTTAGCAATCGGTTCATTAGCCGACGTCCTTCATCAGCGGCTTCACTGGCGTTTGCTGAACCGCGTGATTCGACCGTGTATCCGAGTGATTTCGCTTTTTTCGCCGCCGCAGCGATGGCAATGGCGTTGCTGGCAACGATGCGATTTGTCGCGTGGATCGGCATGACGATGCTGGGTTCAGGAGGGGCTTTTGCGCGTTGTTCGAGGAACGCGATCACGTTCGGCGGGATTCTGTTCAGGAGATCGTAATTTCGCAAGATCGCCAGCGCATCGACGGCATGTGCGGCGACCGGCGTCGTGGGGCCAGATCCAATTACCTCCAGCGGATCGCCGATCACATCAGAGATGATCAGCGCCACCAGCGTTTCAGCGCGGCAGGCCGCCGCGAGTTGTCCGCCCTTGACCTGGGAAAGTTGCGTGCGGACCAGGTTGAGTTCTTGAATTGGAGCGCCGGAACCGGCCAGGGCTCGCGTCACAGTCAACTTGTCATCCAGCGAGATACCCACTGCGGGACAGCACAGCAGCGCACTGGCACCGCCGGAAAGCAGTACAATGCAGACATCAGATTTCGCCAGCGACTGAACTCGGCGAAGGATTTCTTCAGTTCCGCGCACGGCTTCGGCTGTCGGTTCATTCAGCCCCGCAGGCCGCGCGGCGTGCAGATGAATTCGATTCAGCGGACGGACGCAGTCGGCAGGAACATTGACCCACCCGGAGACTTGATCGGCAAGTTGCATCGACAGCAGTGCGGATTCGATGCCGCTTGCCATACCAGCCCCGGCCTTGCCGGCACCGACAACTTCGATCCGTCGCGTGGCCGTCAGCGGAATGCGCACGTCAGCAAGCAATAGACAGTCGTCTTCGATGCGAACGTGCCGTTGTACGGCCTGTGCGGAATCGACGGCGGCGACCCCAGCGTTCCAGATGGCGACAGCATCGTCACGAAGAGACATTAGGATCCGTCGCCAGCTACAGCCACCACACGTTCAACTCACGCCGATGGCCTCATTTGAGAATAAGAGGATAGTACATCGAACAGGTCTGCGGAAATGCGAATGTCGTCATCGGCGAAATCCGCGATCCAGGTTCGGTCCCAGATGATCGCGTCGGCCAGAATCCGTGTCAATTCGCCAAGTTTCATTGAGACCTCTGGCTCAGGAAAAACTGATACTTCGGGAGCCTCAGCTCCGACGAACAAGCGCAATCTGGGACGCATCCGTCAATCCCTCACCTTCACGACCTGTGTTTTGTGGGATAACTCCGGCCCATCGTCGCATCCCTGCCACGACACCATTGAAATCCACTCCTCTTTTTCTCCGTACAGAGTTATCGGGCAGTCGATCGTGCCGCCATCATCAAAAATTCCGATTGGGTAAGCCGCAGGGAATTGTCTGATAGAATGATCTGCGACAGCCGTACACTGAATCGCGTGAGGCTCGACAAAGATCGGCAGTTTCTGCGACTCTGACGGCCGATGGCGAGTGGTGGGGCGTCAGCCCACCGAGGAATCCCAAGTCTGTGTATGTGAAGCGAGTGACGAGACTGCCATCAGATTCATTGGGTCGATTTGTGGTTCAATTAACGCAAAACTCGGAGGGCTGACGCCCTGCCGCTTGCCGAATCGATTTGGCGAAACCAAACTTCGACTCTACTCAGGTTTACGCAGATGCTGGACCCACGCGGGCGGCATGTTGATCCAGATATTGTCCCGCCGGATGCGGCAGCGATCGCAGTGTTTCTGCAATGTGTCATCAATCGCCGTGATGCGGAGTTTTTCGGCACCGCGTGTCACGACTTTCCGGATGGGACGCACGTACATGTATTCAAAGTAACTCAGCACGCCACTTGGCTTGAGCAGTCGGAAATACGTGTCGGCGATAGATTCGACAAGGCCTGCGGGAAAATTATTCAGCGGCAGTCCGGAGATCACAAAATCGTACGGTTCCGATGTTTGGAAGTCCTGCACGGGAAGCTGATGAATCGTCGCCTGCGTCCGCGCCGACTTCCATGCGGATTCGGACTCAAACCGCTGATTCAGGATTCTTACGAATTCTTCATTCAATTCGCAAAGATCGAACACATCATTGGGCTGGAGCACTCTCACAATGCTGTCCGTCACTGGCCCGGTGCCAGGTCCGATCTCCAGCACTCGCACTGGAACCGATCTGTCACGGGCAGCGAGGAAGCTGGTCATTGAACGCGCCAGAAACCGGCTGCTGGGGGCGATTGCGCCGGTGGTTTCGAACCGCTGTCGAAACTGGCGGAAGAATGCAATTTGATTCTTCAACGCCGAAAACATCAGCTGTCACCGCCAAAAGAAAAAAACTGCGAGAGGGGGGAGTCGAACCCCCACGCCGGTTAAGGCACAGGATCCTAAATCCAGCGCGTCTGCCAATTTCGCCACTCTCGCGTTTGTGCCGTCTTATAGGGTCTGTTCCCTGTTCCGACAAGTTTCGACATGGCGAAATGCTCCGTTGTCTCAAACCCTGTTGCAAAGGACGTTGCCGCACAAGAAAGCACCGACGGCCGGATGCAAACCCGAAGGAGATTCGTCCCAATCGTCGCCATCCCGCCAATTGTCACAAACGGACCGCCTGGTCTGTTGCCAAATGGCATCAACTCGCGTCAGGTATTTTCCGCTCGTGAGTTTCTTGCTAATCCCGCTAAGACGGAGGTGGCGTCGGGAGTGTTTTTGACCCAAGTTTCACGCGGGATACATTGTGCGTTGAGCATACAACATGGCAATCATCTGAACAGAAATGGAATCTGGCGTGATTCTTCCTACAAATCATCGTGAGCTGCTGCAGGGGTTCCCGGAAAGCCGAGTGGAGATCCATGCAGGGCGAACTGCTGCATCTATACTTGTGATCGATCCGGATCCCGTTCTGAGCCACGATCTGGAGCGATTGCTGAATTCCGGCGGGTATCGTGTGGAGTGCGTGAACTCGGCGATGGCAGCCACAATCTCGATCAATGCCGCTCGGCCCGATCTAGTGCTGCTTTGGGGTTACTCGTTTGGTCACGACGGACTGGAGATCCTGAAGTCGATTCGCAATCAGCATTCTGATGAGGTGCTTCCGGTTCTGGTTGTGACAGCAGACGACGATCGGCGGTTGGGCCGGATGGCGATTCGCGCGGGGGCCAGTGATTTTCTGGAAAATCCGATCGACGACGAAATTCTGCTCGCTCGCGTAGCGCTGCATTTGGAACATCGCAAAGCGCTGGCCGAACTTCAGCGCAGTCAGGAACGCTATGCGCTCGCGGCGCAGGGGGCAAGAACGGGGTTGTGGGATCTGGATTTGGTCCGGCAGCAGATCTTTCTTTCCTCCCGGTGGAAAGAGTCGCTTGGGTTCCGAGAACGCGAATTGGATTCCACGATTGCCACCTGGTTCGATCGGATTCACCCGGACGACCGGGATGCGTTTATCAAAATGATCAGCGTTCCGGATTCACTGGACGATGGGCGTTTTGACTTTGAATTGCGAATGCGGCATCGTGACGAATCGTATCGCTGGATGCTGTGCAGCGGAGTAACTCAGACGGATTCCGCAGGCAACGTTTTCCGGCTGGCAGGTTCACTGTCTGACGTAACCGACGGCAAGGTGCGGGACGCTTTGACAGGACTGCCGAACCGGCTGCTGTTCGAAGAGCAACTTGCGAAGTTTATCTATCCCGATCAAAGCGAACACGGACTGAGCGCCGTTCTGTTTCTGGATCTCGACGAATTCAAACGTATTAACGATACGTACGGACACGACGCAGGCGACCTTCTACTGTGCAGTGTGGCTCGAAAACTGGAAAGTTGCCTGCGCGGTTCGGATGTCATCGCCCGGCAGCAATCCGGCTGGTCGGTCGCTCGACACGGCGGCGATGAATTCACCATTCTGCTGCATCAGCTCAGTTCACGCGAAGACGCCAAACAAATTGCCGGACGCTTGATTGTGGCGCTTGCAGAACCATTTCCCATTGGTACGAATGAGGTATTGATTGGAGTCAGCATAGGGATTTCATTTGGTGGCTTTGGAGACAAGACGCCTGCCGACGCGATCCGCGAAGCGGACACGGCGATGTACCATGCCAAAACGACTGGTCGTGGTCGTTACTGTGTTTTCGATCCGGAAATGCAGGCCGATGCGACGGCCCGATTGAATCTTGAAAAGGATTTGCGAAAAGCAATTTGCGATGATGAGTTCTATCTGGTCTATCAGCCCATTGTGCGATTGTCGTCTGGACGCATCACAGGATTTGAAGCGCTGTGCCGCTGGGAACATCCCCGAGGTGAAGAGATTGGGCCGAATGTCTTCATGCCTCTCGTCGAATCGCTTGGACTGACCAGTCGACTGGGAAAGATTATCCTTGAAGAAGCCTGCGAGGAAGTTCTGAAATGGAACGATTTGGCTCGCGGCGGTGTTGCAATCAGCGTCACGGTCAATTGTTCCTGTGATGAATTTGGTCAGCCGAATTTCAAGCATGATCTGCTGCTGACGATGTCACGCATTGGCATCGATCCATGCACGCTTCGGCTGGAGGTCAACGAATCGGCGTTGCTGGGAAAACCAGAGCAAACTCGGATCATGATGAATGAGCTTCGAGACCTTGGCGTCCGAATTGGGATTGATGACTTTGGCACCGGCTTCTCATCGCTGGCGTTTCTGCATCGGATTCCGCTCGACCTGCTGAAGATTGACCATTCGTTCGTGCATAATATGTTGCACTGCGGCGAAACGCGGGACATTGTGCGGACGATTATTAATCTCGCCCAGAATCTGAATGTGGATGTCGTCGCCGAAGGCGTCGAGTCACTCGAACAACGGGATCTACTGTTTGAAATGGGCTGCTCACACGCGCAGGGATACTTTTATTCGCAGCCCGTTCTGAGCAGTGACATTCCAAATCTTGTGAAGCTGAACGAGTCACAGCCATCCATTCCACGTTCCGTGCAAGCCCCTGACTCGGAGCATACACGGATCGAGGCGCAGCTTGATAACCTTGACGATCTGATGCGTCTGCGATGATGCAGGACGGGCACTTCTGCCCGTCGAGAGACCGGACGGGCAGAAGTGCCCGTCCTACACTGGCAGCTTACCGTACAGCACATTAAGCATACGGCTGGACTCGCAGTTCGTTTCGGATGCGGTACATCGGAGCGACGGTGCGGGCGGCTTCCTGAGCCTGTTGTTTTTCGTACCAGGAAGAAACCATCCCAAACAGCTGCAGGTCATTTCCGCAGATGTGGATGCGAATCGATCTCAGTAGCTGGCGCTGCAGAATTCGTTCGAGCCGCAGGGCCAGTTGAATATCGAAATGTGATCGGTGACTGTTGCGAGTATCAGGCGTGGTTTCAGGACAGATAAGCATCTTGAGTAAACATTCATTCAAATGACATGAGGAGATGCCATCGTCGTGATGTTCGAAATTGATCCACCGTTCGTCGGTGATCTCCACAATGGATTCGATTGGATCGGCCCGGAGCGCCGGATGCCAAATCGTTGTTGCTATTCAGCGTTGGCTGCGATTGAAACCGCGTTATTCCTGGCTGGTTGTCGCAGGTCGGCGACCCGGGCCGTGCGGATATGGCGATGGCAGTTTGAGCAGGCCATCGTCATTCGCACAAATCCCAGTGTCACGCCTTCGGCATCCTGAGCGACCGCCATCCGATCCATAAATTCGACTGCCGATACAAAATCGACCGTGTCCTGGACATAGCGTACGCTGGCCATTCGCTCCCAGATTTCCTTTTTACTCAGGGCAATCATTTTCAGGGACGCTTCATGCAGCTCATCAAAATCTTCCTTAGAGATCGCTTCGAGCGCCGCCTGGGCGGCGGTGAGCTTGTGCCGCATCAGTTCTTCGATTGAGTCTTTTGAAGGCGGTGCCGCGATTTCGTCCTGAACGGGCTGCGGACCGACCGAAGCTTTCAGGTCTGCAGGCTGAGTCAGTGCAATCACCGCATAGGTGACCATGATTGCCACAATCCCTGCCTGAAAGCCGCCAAGGGCTGAAAAACGCGGCATATGAAAACTCCGTCTTTGGTTGAAAGATTTGCCGGACTGGCAACTGGCATTGTGTTCAAACTCAGATTGCACACACCGTGCCGCCGAGCGAAGTTCGTGTTTCGAAGGTGCAAACTGCCAGCATTCCGCTGGAAAACACTCGGACTCTGCGAACCGACGCGACATGTCGAACCGAACGTGCTGTGCAAGAATTACAAATTTGGATCTGGCCGTTTTGTAGAGACGAAGCTATTTCTCTGACGCATCGGCCAGAGTCGTGTTGCGGACCCATTCGTGGCACTTCAGGCACTTCATGGTGACATTCACCCAGGCCAGGGAAGTTCCGTCGATGTTATTGTCTTCCACTTCCTTCTTCATCTCTTCCACCGCATTCACAAACTGATCACTGTAACGGCGATACATGATGTCGTTCGAAACGCGCCATTGCTCTTCGCGGCTCATCTTCAGAAGTGTCTCCGTGCCGCTGTTGATCATGTCCAAATCTTCTGTACACAGCCCTTCGAGAATCTGAGTGGATGCGTGCAGCTTCTGCCGCATGAATTTCTGAAGAATCGGAACTGGCCCGTCCTGTTTCTCAGGCGACGTCTTCGAGCCAGTCGGCGGATTCTTCTCATCTGCCTTGTTCGCACCGCTGGCCTTGACGTCGTGAGTCAGCCCTGAGAAGGCAAACAACCCGCCAGCCGCAACAATGGCTGCGACGCAGACGATATTGCGACAATTTCTAATCCGTGACATGGCACTATCCCTTTGGACTACGGAACGAAGAGAAACTGAACTCGCAGTTCACGTTGCAGGAAGTATTCCAAATGAAATCGCAGCCGTGGTCACGGACACGTCCCCGGGGTCGAATTGCACCGGGTTCCGAAGAAAACTCACGCAAAGTGCCAGTTTGGAGGCATATCCCAATAATTCGTTCATTTGAAGATTTGTTCAGTGCCTGACTATGGATTCACATGCACTCATGTGTGCATGTGTGCGAATTGCGGAGATCCACTGTGCCGAATTGTCGCAATTGAAAATGGTTTATGAACACTGCGATGCCAACACTACGAAGCTACGTGCGTACTTGGTGTCTTAAGCAGCAGCAAGCCCCAGCACAGCGCCGTCGATCCGGAACCCAGCCAGACCAGAACCGTGTAAGCCTGCACCGGGCCGTGCTGCTTTTCAATGATCTCATACAACCAGCCGCCCAGACTGGTTGACAGAATAATGGCGATGTTGGACACAGACATCAGCATCGCAAACATCGTCCCCGCGATCGCAGGCGGACACATCCGAGCCGCGACGTCCATCTGGATCAAGCTCCCCAGCATATAGGCGACTCCGACAATCACCGAAACCACGTACGCGCTGCGGGTTCCTGTCGCCAGCAAGTACAACAACGTTGCCAATACACCGGCAATGATTGCCAGATGGATCAGCCATCGCGCCGGAATCACGCGGCACAGCAGACCGTACATCAGACACGAGCCGATCGAGCCCAGTGAGAACAGTGAATACGTATGACCATATTCCTGTTCCGAAAGATGCAGAGTTTGCGTCATGTGGTGCTGCTGAACGGTCGAGCAGAATGGATTGAAATTCCACAGGAACAGAAATGCAGCGGCGATCAGAAACGGACGGCTGATGAGCGTCCGCCGCATGACGCGCAGGCGTGAGCGGGCGGAATCCGGTGGTCGCGTCGGCGGTGTGTCGTGTTGCTCTGCCGGATCGGAAGAAGAAAGTATCTCCGGCGTCTTGAGACTCACCGACGGAGTATCGCGAATCCACATGAATGTCGCGAAGAAACTGGCGGCCGCTCCCACGCCGCAAATCAGGAATCCCAGTTCCTGGCGTTGATTTTCCGACAGCCAGCCCCCCAGACTTCCCGCCAGCACCGTGGCGGCGTACATGGAGCCCCACTGAATCGACTGCAGACGTCCCGTCATCCCGAGCGGCTGTCCTTTTTCCACCATGAGCGCATCGACGACGACATCGGAAAAAGCAACGGCCAGCGTGGGGATAAACAGCAACATCAATAGTTCGTTGGTAGCGCCTTGTTGCGGCATCGCAAATGCCAGCCACATCAGGCTGATCGCCGTTGCCAGTGTCGCGAGCAACAGGTAATTTCTGCGCCGCGATCCCAGCAGCGGCACGAAGTCGATGATCAGTCCGTAAATCGGCTTGATGGCCCACGGAGCGGCAATAATCGCCATGAAGTGCGAGATTTCTCCTGGCGACTTGTTCCATCGACCCAGCATGGACCGCACTGGCTGGGCGATCAGCCCTTCTGTCGGTTCCGCAAGTCCCTGCACAAAGTACATCAGAGCGAACAGCAGTCCGAGATGCAGCATCGCGGCCCGGGAATTTTGTGAGTCTTGTGCGCTGTGGTTCATCATCAGATCGTAATGCACTCGCCACCTCAAAGGCGAGCGGCAGGGCGTCAGCCCTCCGAGTGGAGCAGGGTTTTTGAACAGTCGCCCGTACACCGTGTCCGGTTGGAAAGAGACGTAAGGCGAGCGGCAGGAAAGGATTTACCATTGGCGAGTCATCGGGTCGAGCGGCCCCGTGCGACTGAACCACGCCAAAGGAAGCAGATCTGAGGACAGATCTGCCTACGTAGTCCGACCTGTCTCAGGTCGGATTCCCTCGGCGACGCGATATCCCTGGTAATCATGTTTCTTCAGCTCGCCTTAGAATGTTCGGCGGCTGCGCTGGCGCGCAAGACTCGGTAGGCTGACGGCCAACCGCTCGCCGGGCAGTTGAGTTAACCGTCGCTTTGAGGCTTCGGATCGACCTGAACGGCATCCGGCAGCGTGCGCATGCCACGGCGAAATGTGTGGCGGCTGAGTGCTTCGAAGGCGTGGCGTTCGTGGAAGTACATGTGATGAGTCACGGTGATCGTGCTTTTGCGAATTTCGATCAGGTTCAGGCTGTTTTTTTCCGCCTCACGGCCTCGCCCGCGGCGTGAAGTTGTTGTGCCGCTCTGGACAATAATGATGCCTCGATCGCGGTGCATTCCCGGATAAAAATCCAGCGAATTGCCCACGTAGGAGCGGTGCAGGTGCCCGCCGATGATCATTTCCACATTCAGGTCGGCAAATCGTTCCATCGCCCGCTTCGCTTTGGGCATGATTGAGTCACTCAGGTAGTCTGGGGCGGGCGCAAAATGATGGTGGGCGACCACAATCCGGATGGCGTCGGGCGGAGCGTCCTGGAAGACTTTTTCGCAGTCGTCCAGTTGTGACTTGAAGATTCGTCCGTTACTAATGGCGGAACGTGGAGCGGTGGAATCCAGCCCGGCGATCACAGCTCCGTCAATTCGCAGGACCGGGTTGAGATCTTCCGAGATGATTTCTTTGTAGAGTCCATGCGGGTTGAGTATTCGTTCGGCGACTCTGTACAGTGGCACGTCATGGTTTCCGGGAATGACAAGCCGAGGGACATTCGGCAGGCGGTCGAGGAATTTTTTGGCGGCTTCGAACTGGCTTCGCTTGGCGCGCTGCGTTAAATCTCCACTGACGATGACAGCATCGGGATTGAGATTTGGGGCGATGTCGAGGGCCGCTTCACCGACTTTTTCAACAAACGGCGGGCCAAAATGCAGATCGGAAATCTGCAGGAGTGTGAGTTGAGGTTTTTCGAATTCGATCACAGTTGGACTGCTTTCAGCGGGTGGTCAAGACGTCAGATTTGATTTTCAGTCGGCAAGGGATCAGTAGGGAATGAACAACATCCAGCGACGCATTTTGGCATCCCTGATTGTCGTCGTCGTTATTTTAGCCATTGGTATTTTTGCCAATCGGTACGCGTCGCTGGAATCGCTGGTCGCTCAGGAATCACAACTTCGAGCCGCCGTGCGGGCGAATCCAATTCGTGCCTGGATCATTGGTTTTGTGGCTTACACAAGTCTGGCGCTGATTCCCGGAACAGGCGGAAAATCGGTGGTATTTGGCTGGTTGTTCGGGTTCTGGATGGCGGTGATCATGGTGAATTTCTCGTTGACCACCGCAGCGTTGATCATATTTTATGTGAGTCGATATCTCTTTCGCGAAGCGATCGAAGGGCGATTTGGAGTTCAACTTGGCTACCTCCGAAAGAAACTGCAATCCAACGGAGGATTCTATCTGCTGACGATCCGGCTGCTCCATGCGCCTTTCAGTTTTGTCAACTATGGTTCGGGAGCGACAAATATCGTTCCGGCGTCTACGTTTTGGTGGACCACGCAGCTGGGCATGCTGCCTGGCACCATGATCTTTGTATTCGCGGGAACTCGCATACCGACACTATCAGTGATTGCAGAGCGGGGCGTTATGGCGCTGCTGGACTGGACGATGATCGCCGCGTTCCTGGGGACTGGCATCGTGCCTGTTTTAATCCGAGGTATCTACAGGTTCGTGAGTAAATGGCGGAAAAGACGGCATGACGATTGCGGTCAGGAGGAGGATGCGGCTGTCTTTTAGGAGTTGAGAGACGCTGAATCTTAGTTGGACAGCATCAGCCGGAACGCGCTAGCGTCCGGTTCTGTGAAAACCGTGAGCTAGCGCTCTGCGGCTGATTTCTGTCACGGCACTAGTCGATGGCTCGATGCGAATCCTTTTCGGAGTGTTCATGTTTCCAGTGGATCGCCCCTTGCTGTGGACAATCGCTGCAGTGTTTGTCGCACTCTTGTGTGGCACACTTGTGCGGATTGTCGCGCTGCGCGGTGCGGCGGCGGATTTGGTTCAGTCGCGCCAGAGCAGCCTGAAGACTTGGTGGATTCTGGCCGGAATTCTTTCGGTGGCGGTGATTGGAGGACAAGCGGGAGTCATCGTGCTGCTGGCCCTCGCAGCAATTCTTGGACTACGCGAGTTGATTGGTCTGCTGGGGTGGAGTTCAGTTGGTCGGCCCACGGCAATCATCGTTTTCTCGTTCGTGCCTTTATATTACGGCATGATGGTTGCTGGACAAGCGGCCTTGCTTCGTCAGGCGGCACCGATTGTGTTTCTGATTGTGCTGGGCGGACTGCGAGCGTCGTTGGGGAAGGTCGATAGTTACATCCGAACCACCGCTGCCTTGTTTTTGGGGCTCATGCTGCTGGTTTACTGTCTCTCTCACGCCGCGATGCTGCTCACTGCGGAGAGCCAGCACGTGCCGTTTGTCGGAAGCACCGGCTGGTTCCTGTTCTTGATCCTGCTGACAGAAACAAACGATATTATGCAGGCAATTATTGGTCGTCGATTTGGACGGACGAAGATCACACCGCGTATTTCGCCGAATAAGTCACTCGAAGGACTTCTGGGTGGAATGACGGTTACAGTTCTGCTCGCCGTATTGACGGCACCGTGGTTGACGGGACTAACGATGGGTCGATCAACAGTGTCCGGAATGGGATTGTCACTGATTGCCGGATTCCTGATTTCACTTTTTGGCTTTCTTGGCGATATCAACATGTCCGGCATCAAGCGAGATTTCGGAGTCAAAGACGGAAGTCAGTTGCTGCCTGGGCACGGGGGCGTGATCGATCGAATTGACAGCCTGACATTCACCGCTCCTGTCTTCTATTGCTTCGTTCGACTTGTCATGTGACTGCGTCAAAGGTCGCAAAAATAATCATGAGCCACCAACAACCCACATCCGGTCATCCGCCTGCATCTGTCGGCGATTTGGACTCTGATTCCATCGAAACGAAAAACGACACGTCCACGGAGAATACACGGGAAGAGAATCCTTATCGCGACAGCATTGTGACAGTACCGAATATTATTTGTGCCTTGCGACTGCTGGGAGCTCTCTGCTTGTTTGTCATTGCGCTGACGAACAATGCCGTTTTGTTTGCCAGCGTGTTTATCGTGTTGAACCTGAGTGACTTTATTGACGGCAGACTGGCTCGCTGGCTGCATCAACGATCGGATTTCGGCGCGAGGCTGGACAGCATCGCCGACGCAGTCCTCTACGGCGCTCTGTTCTTTGGACTGATCTGGCTGAAATGGGATATTCTGAAGCCAGAGATGCCGTGGTGGGGCACCGCGTTTCTCAGTTACGTGCTGACCACTTCGGCGGGACTTTGGAAGTATGGCAAAGCGCCCAGCTATCACACGTATGGTGCCAAGATGTCGCAGTGGTTTGTTCTCATCGGGATCAGTTGTCTTTTTTGGGACTACGCTGTTTGGCCATTCCGAGTGGCGATGATTGTGGTAACGCTCACGAATCTGGAAGCGACTGCGATCACATGGTATCTAAAAGAATGGCGTGCCGATGTTCTTACAATCCTGCATGTGCGGTCGAAGCGACGATCATCGGAACAGAATTTGATGGAGTGAACCATTGGCTGGAGAATTGAAAACTTCGGTGACGGTCGATGACGCCGTTAGTCATCTGAAAGCCGGTATGAAGGTCTTCATTCACGGTGCCGCCGCCACGCCGACTCCATTGATTGAGGCGATGTGTCGCCGGACGGACTTACACGATGTCGAGCTGTATCACATGCATACCGAAGGCCCGGCTCCGTTTCTGGATGCCGAGTGCCGGGATCGGTTCACTTCGATCTCGTTGTTTACCGGCCGTCCCGCGCGGCGTGCCGTTCAGGAAGGTTACGCAGACTTCATTCCTGTCTTTTTGTCAGATATCCCGTCTCTGTTCCGCGATGGCACGATTCGACTGGATGCCGCTTTACTGCAGGTGTCACCGGTCGATCGTCATGGCTTCTGCTCGCTGGGCACATCGGTCGATACCGCCCGTGCTGTTGCTGACAGCGCGCCAATGCTGATCGCCGAGGTCAATCGGCAAATGCCGCGGACTCATGGACACAGCACGGTCCCGCTCAGCGCCTTCACCGCCTGCTTTGAATCCGATCGACCGCTGCATGAACATGCTGCTTCTGAGGAATCTCCCGTGGAGGCAGCGATTGGCGAACAGATTGCGGGGCTCATCGAAGACGGATCGACGCTTCAAACCGGCATTGGAGCGATTCCAAATGCCGTTCTTTCACGACTGACAGATAAGTCGGATCTGGGGGTTCACACCGAAATGTTTTCGGATCAGATTGTGGATCTGGTCGCGGCTGGTGTCATCACGAACAAACGAAAGCAAATCTATCCGGGGCAGATTGTGACCAGTTTCGTCAGCGGCACTCGACGACTGTTTGATTTCGTCAATGACAATCCCGAGGTCTGCTTTTTGCCCTGCGACATCACCAACGATACAAATTTGCTGCGGAAAATTGATCGACTCGTTGCTGTGAATTCCGCACTGCAGATCGATTTGACGGGACAGGTGTGCGCCGATTCGCTGGGGCATAAAATTTATTCCGGGATCGGCGGGCAGATGGATTTCGTTCGAGGTGCCGCGATGTCAAAGGGAGGCCTTCCTATCATTGCGCTGCCATCGACAGCAGTTGGCGGCAAGTACTCGCGAATTGTCGCGGAACTGTCGCCCGGCGCGGGAGTGGTGACCACGCGAGGTCATGTCCACTGGGTGGTGACGGAATATGGTGCTGTCAACCTGCATGGTTTATCATTGCGGCAGCGAGCAGAAAGATTGATCTCAATTGCGCACCCCGATTTTCGAGGTGAACTTCGCACACAGCTTAAAGCAATTCGCCATTACGACATGGGGCAGCAACGATGACTATGGAACAACCCAACCTGCTGAAAATTCTTTCAGAGACACGGTTCGCTGATGGTTTGCCGAATAAACATCTGCAGTCTATTTGTCGAGCAGCGCGGCTGCTGCGGGTTCCCGCTGGCCAGCGGTTATTTCAGGAAGGTTCCGCTGAAGACGAAATCTTTGTGATCTCGTCTGGTCACGTCCGCCTGACGATGAATGTTCCCGGACGCGGCGAAGTGCCGTTTCTGACGGCTGGTCCAGGTGATCTGATTGGCTGGTCCAGTGTCATCGGCGAAGGTCGCATGACAGCTACCGCTGTCTCGACCGAAGATTCCACTCTGATTGCACTCTCCGGAAGCAGACTGCGTGAATTGTGTCACGGCGATGCTGATCTGGGATTCGAGTTGATGAAACGTATCGCCCAGGTCCTGTCACAACGATTACTGTCCACGCGGCTGCAGCTGCTGGATCTGTTCGGAGATGCGGGGGCAAAGTCATGACGCGGTCGGATGCCAATGATGTAGATCATCCAAAGTCTGGCGGAACTCGTCAGCTTACACGATTTCTTGACCGACAGGATCTCGAGGTGCTGATTCAAAGACTCACGGACGACGGCTATCAGGTTGTTGGTCCCACCGTGGATCAGGGAGCCATTGTTTACGGAGACATCACGACCTCCGCAGACCTGCCAATCGGTTGGACTGATCTTCAGGAAGCGGGTCGGTATCGATTGCAGCGTCGTGATGATGACGCTTACTTTGGTTATGTCGTCGGCCCGCATTCGTGGAAGAAGTATTTGTTTCCACCGGTGACAGTCGTCGCTTCGGCAGATCGGACAGAAGTAGGCTGGCAGATGAGCACGCCGGATGAAACGCCACCGCGCTATGCGTTTCTGGGCGTGCGAGCCTGCGAACTGGCCGCGATGAAGATTCAGGACAAGGTCTTCACCGGTGGGCCGTTTGTTGATCCGATTTATCAGGCAAGAAGAAACGCCGCGTTTGTGATCGCCGTTAACTGTACTCAGGCCGCGCCGACCTGTTTCTGCACGTCGATGAATACTGGGCCACGATGTTCGTCCGGATTCGATCTGGCGCTGACGGAAGTGGTCGATGGATTTCTCGTGGAGGTCGGATCGGATGCCGGTAATGAACTGATTCAGAGGCTTCCTGTGACTGAGGCTACTTCAAAGCAACTTGCACGAGGCGAAACATCGCGTCAGCAGGCTGTCGACCAAATCACAAAGCGGATGGACACCGGCGGAATACAAAGTCTGCTAATGGACAACCTGCGGCATCCGCAGTGGCAGGACCTGGCAACGCGATGTTTGTCCTGCACCAATTGCACGATGGTTTGTCCGACGTGTTTTTGTTCGTCGGTAAGTGAAGTTTCGGATCTCACCGGCGATCACATCGATCGCGAACGCAGTTGGGATTCCTGCTTCAACATCGACTTCAGCTACATGAACGGCGGACCCACACGCAACAGCATCGCGAGTCGTTATCGGCAATGGCTGACTCACAAACTGGCAACATGGCATGATCAGTTCGGAACATCCGGCTGTGTCGGCTGCGGTCGCTGCATCACATGGTGCCCGGTTGGGATTGATCTGACTCAGGAAGTGGCCGCGATTCGATCGTCACCGGGTTTGAAGGCTGATGATATCGAGAGGGACGCTTCATCCAACGGGGAGGCCGCGTCATGAACCTCGCCGCAGCCTCCGCGACCGCCAATCCGCATAATCCCTGGCTGGCGCACACCGTGCGAATCGATCGTATCGTCAAAGAGACGCCAGGCGTTGCCACTTACGATCTGGTTTTCGAAGACGCTGCCGTGCGTAAAAAATTTACGTTTCGTCCCGGCCAGTTCAACATGCTGTATCTGCCCGGGCTGGGCGAGATCGCGATTTCCATCAGCGGCGATCCAAATCAAACGGGCCGTGTGCCGCACACGATTCGCGAGGCAGGCAATGTGACGCGAACTCTGGCTGAACTGTCGGTCGGTTCAACGATCGGACTGCGGGGTCCATTTGGAGCCTGGTGGCCTGTCGATGAATGTGTTGGACGCGATGTCGTGCTCGTGGCTGGAGGAATCGGCCTGGCACCATTGCGACCAGTGATCTATGACTTGTTGTCCGATCGGGAACGCTACGGTCGCGTGACGCTGGTGATAGGTGCTCGCGAACCGGCGGCGTTGCTGTATCCCTCAGAATATGATGACTGGATTCGAGCAGGTCTGGATGTGCAAGTGACCGTTGACCGATCGGTGGGGACCTGGCACGGTAACATTGGCATGGTGACGGCGTTGCTGCATCGCCTGCCGCTGCCTGATCCGGGAAATACGCTGCTGCTGACGTGCGGTCCGGAAGTGATGATGTGGTACACGGTGCAGGGAGCGATGGAGCGTGGATTGAAAGCGGAATCGCTCTATGTCTCTCTTGAACGCAACATGAACTGTGCCATTGGTCTCTGCGGGCACTGCCAGTTTGGGCCGCAGTTTCTCTGCAAGGACGGGCCCGTGTTTCGTTACGACAAAGTGGCGTCGATTTTCAAGGTGGACGACCTGTGAGCAATCCTGCGGATTCACTCAGTCAAAACGATCAACCGGCCCCGGCACGTCCGCGTCTGGCGGTGTTCAAATTTGCGTCGTGTGACGGCTGTCAGTTGTCGTTGCTCGATTGCGAAGACGAACTGCTGACCGTCGCAAGTGCCGTTCATATCGCCTATTTTCCTGAAGCCAGCAGCCGGATGGAAGCAGGTCCGTACGATGTCGCTCTCGTAGAAGGTTCCATCACAACTCCACACGATGCGGAGCGAATTCAGGAAGTGCGACGGAGTGCGTCAGTCGTTGTGACAATCGGCGCGTGTGCCACGGCGGGTGGGATTCAGTCGCTGAAGAACTGGGCGGATCACGAAGACTATCTCCGCTGCGTTTACGCCCGGCCCGAATACATCTCGACACTGGCTACCTCGACGCCAATCGCCGATCACATCAAAGTCGATTACGAACTCCGTGGCTGTCCTGTGAGTCGTCATCAATTGCTGGAAGTCATCGGCGCGCTGGTCGCCGGTCGTCGCCCGCGTCTGCCGACTTATTCCGTATGTCTGGACTGCAAGCGTCGCGGAACGGTGTGCGTTGAAGTTGCTCACGGGATTCCGTGTCTCGGACCAGTCACGCAATCCGGCTGCGGAGCGATTTGCCCGAGTTTTGACCGAGGCTGTTATGGTTGTTTCGGCCCGGCGGCACAATGTAATTGTCAGAGTTTAACGGATCAGTATCTGAACACCGGAACGCGCGCGGAATCGTTACTGCCGCTGCTCCGCAACTTCAACGCGACAGCACCGGAGTTTCGTGAGGCTTCAAATCGCGTCGAATCGATTGCGTTGGAGAGCCGTTCTGAGCAGGAAACGCGTTCATGAGCGAAACACGCAGCATCAAAGTCGAAGCGTTGACCCGCGTTGAAGGCGAAGGCGGGCTGCATATTCGTCTTAATGGAGATGTGATCGAGGACGTTCAGTTGTCGATCTACGAACCGCCGCGTTTCTTCGAAGGCTTTCTGCGAGGTCGTCCACTCGAAGAAGTTCCGGACATCACAGCCCGCATTTGTGGCATTTGTCCGGTCGCCTATCAGATGAGCGCCGTGCATGCGCTGGAACAGGCGTTAGGAGTCACTATCACTCCGGAGATTCGGCGACTGCGGCGGCTGTTGTACTGCGGTGAATGGATTGAAAGTCACGGTTTGCACATGCATTTACTGCAGGCACCGGATTTCTTCAATGTGGCCAGTGGAATCGAACTGGCCGGTCGTTTTCCAAAAGAAGTCAATCGCGGTCTGAAACTCAAGAAGCAGGGAAATGAACTGCTGGAAGCGCTCGGTGGGCGGGCCATTCATCCAATCAATGTGGCGGTCGGCGGTTTCTACCGAGCACCAAAGAAGGAGGAGATGCAGAAGCTGATTCCCGCGTTCGAATGGGGGCTGCAGGCGGCGATCGACGCGACACGCTGGGTGGCCGGATTCGACTTTCCGGACTTCCAGCGACTGTACGAAATGGTTTCGCTGAGCCATCCCGATGAATACGCCATGAACGAAGGCCGCATTGTTTCGACTTCGGGCCTGTCGATCGACGTCGCGGACTACGAAGCCACATTCGCCGAACATCATGTCGCTCACAGCACCGCGTTGCATTCACTGAAGACAGTCGATAAGACAAGTTACCACGTCGGCCCGCTGGCTCGCGTCAACCTGAATCGGGAGCGATTGTGTGAGACGGCTCAGCGCGTGGCCGATGAAATTCGCTTTGAGACGCCGTGCATGAATCCATTCAAAGCGATTATCGCCCGTGGCCTGGAAGTGATTCATGCCTTCGATGAAGCGCTGTCAATCTTGCGAGACTACCGCCCGTTCAAGCCCTGCCGAATAGACTATGAGTACCGTCACGGCGAAGGCTGTGCGGCCACTGAGGCTCCGCGAGGTTTGATTTATCACCGTTACAAAGTGGACGACGCGGGCAAGGTTGTATTCGCTAAAATTGTACCACCAACGTCTCAAAACCAGCGACAGATCGAACTGGATCTCATCGACTGGCTGCCCCGCGTGCTGGGAGGCGACGATCAGCAAACGGCGGACGACTGCGAACGACTGATTCGCAGTTACGATCCCTGCATCAGTTGTTCGACGCACTTTTTGAAGCTCACCATCGATCGCGGACGGAGCGAGGAAATCGAGTCTGGCGAAATTCGGGGTGAGGCATGAGCAATCCACCACGAATTCTGGTCGCGGGACTCGGTAGTGCTCATGGAGATGATCGCGCCGGCTGGCTGGTAGCCGAGCAACTTGCTGCAGTTGATGATTTGCCGTCGGACGTCATTGTGCGTAAAGCGGCCGTGCCGCTCGACCTAATCGACTGGCTCGATAATGTGGACACACTCCACGTCTGCGATGCTTGCCGCGCCGAGTCGCATGAATTGCTGGTACGGCAGTTGATTTGGTCGGATGGTCGATTGATCTCCGCTGAACCAAATGACAACCGCCCTGCCCTGTCGCTTGCGAGTCGGCATCGCGGAGGTTCACACGACTACGGTCTCGTGGAAGTGCTGCAACTGGCCAAAGCTACCGGTCGGCTTCCACGTCATGTTGTCGTTTGGGCAATTGCCGGATCCGTATTTCAGCCGGATGATACAATGTCAGCCATGACAAATCTGGCCGTGGCAAAAACTACGGAACTGATCCGAGACGGATTGCAGACAACGGAGGCCTCCCATGCATGAAGAATCGCTGATGCGTTCACTGCTGCGGCAGATCGAGGAGCTGGCTAAACAGCATCATGCTGTTGCCGTCGAAGAGATCGAGGTAGAAGTCGGGCCATTGAGCGGCGTCGAGTCGTTGCTGCTGTCGTCAGCATTCGACCGATTGAAGGACAATGCAAAGGACTGTTCGAACGCGAAACTGACGATCCAGAATGTCGATTTGCTCATGAAGTGCCGAGACTGCGACTGCGAGTTTGTGCTGCCTGATTTCAAATTTGTTTGCCGTCAGTGTGGATCAATCTCGCTGAAGACACTGCGCGGTGATGCGCTGCGATTGCTGAATGTACGGATGGAAATTGAGGATACGATTGCTGTTGAGCATTATACTTCACGCGGTGTGGATTGATATCCTTGTTCCGAGGCTCCTGCCTCGGAACACACGGCTCCCGAGGCTCCTGCCTCGCGAGATTGTCGCGGGAGGCAGGAGCCTCCAGTGCAGTGCGTTCCAGGGCTGGAGCCCTGGAACGAGAATTAACAGCCTCATTCCAAGCTGCGTGGAGTATAACTGGAATTCAGAATAAGGCCGGAAGTCAGCTCCAGTGGCTAGGCCTGCCCTGTGCCAGTGGACCAAAAGATCTGGGGACTAAACATGCAAACATTAACAAAAATAATCACCGTCAATCAGGACGTTCTGACCGACTGCAAGGTTCAGGCCGAAGAATTGCGAACGTGGTTTACTCAGCGTGGAACGCTGGTTATCAATCTGGTCTCATCGCCCGGCGCGGGCAAAACGACTTTGCTGCAGGCGACCGCAAAGTACTGGGGACATAGATATCGCATGGCCGTGCTGGTCGGTGATCTTGCGACAGATCGCGATGCCGAGCGATTACGTCCCTTCGTTCCCGTGGAACAGCTCACGACCGGTGGAGCGTGCCATTTGGAGTTGCCGTTAATTCATCAGGGGCTCGCGCGACTGCCCCAGGAAACGTACGACTTCCTGTTCATCGAGAACATTGGCAATCTCGTCTGTCCGGCGTCGCATGATCTGGGTGAGCATCTCCGCGTGGTCGTTCTCAGTTCAACCGAAGGCGACGACAAACCCGGTAAATACCCAAAGATGTTTCGCACCAGCCACGCCATGGTGATTAGCAAGTCTGATCTGTTGCCGTATGTGCCATTTTCGACTCGTGCTGCCTGTGAGGACGCTCGGCTGATTCAGCCGGAACTGACGACCATTGTCACCAGCGCTATTCAGGACGACGGATTGCATGACTGGTGTGAGTATCTTGCTGAGGCTCGGGACAAAATGATTGTTGATCGAGATAAGTCTGCAATTCAGCCGGTCGCCCATGATGCAAGGTGTTCTTCATGAATGCCGCGATCAAGCCCCCTCATCCGGCCTTCGGCCACCTTCTCCCCCGATCTCGGGAGAGAAAGGACAGTGATGGACTGGCGCAGTCAGATTCCAATTTCGTCGCCTGGAGAATTGTGCTTCAGGGGCGAGTCCAGGGGATGGGCGTTCGTCCGGCGATTGCGAGTCTGGCTGCCGAATTGGGGCTGACGGGATTTGTTTCGAACACATCGGAAGGCGTGCTGATTCAATTGGAAGGCGACGACGTCGATGGCTATCGCTTCATTGAGTTGCTGCCAGAGAAGTTGCCGCACTCGGCAGCGTTTCGGATGACGGTTGAGCCTATCGACTCATTGTCGCGAAGTCAGGCGTTTGAGATTCGTGAAAGCGGCCAGGCTGGCCCAACGGCGGCAGACGTGCCCGTGGACCTGGCGATATGCGAAGACTGCCGCCGAGAGTTGATGGACAATCACGATCGTCGCTTTCGGTACTCGTTTGGCAGTTGCACAAACTGTGGTCCGCGATACAGCATCATTCGTTCGATGCCGTACGAACGCGCGGCAACCTCGATGGGTGACTACCAACTGTGTGATGAGTGCGTTCAGGAATACAGCGCCAGTCACGATCGCCGGTTTCATGCTCAAACGATCGCCTGTGCAAAGTGCGGTCCGCAAGTTTGGATGCAGATGGACAACGGCGAGACGCAGCGGATCGGCGATGATGCCATTGTCGCCGCTGGCGATGTAATTCGGTCTGGTCGCATTCTGGCGATGAAAGGAATCGGCGGCTATCAACTGATTTGCGATGCCACCAACGCGGATGCCGTGCAGAAACTGCGACGACTCAAACAGCGACCATCGAAACCGCTGGCTGTGATGGTGGCGTCGTGTAGTGACATTCAAGACGGAGCAACGCCTTCGGAATTGAAGGCGATCGCGTCACCCGGAAACCCCATCGTCGTGCTGGAACACGCGACAATCCATTCGCTGGCGGCGAACATCAGTCCTGGACTGAACAGTGTAGGCGTCTTCCTGCCCAGCACACCGCTGCATGTGTTGATTGTCAATGAAGTTGGCACGCCGCTGGTGGTGACCAGCGGCAACGTGGACGGTGATCCGCTCGTGTTTGATCAGCGAACGGCGGCGAATTTTCTGAATGGTCTTGCCGACGCCGTGCTGGACAACGATCGCACTATCGAGCGACCCATTGACGACAGCGTCGTTCGCATCATCGGTGGTTCCGTGGTGACCATTCGCGCCGGACGCGGCATCGCGCCGTTGCGGCTGGAGATGGATACAACACACAGGATTCTGGCTGTTGGTGGAGAACAAAAAGTCGCGTGTGCCGTTTCGAATGGTCGGCAAACAGTGCTGGGACCGCATATCGGCGACATGAAATCGGTTGCCGCTCGGGAACGGTTTGTGGAACAGGCCAAATCCCTGCAGCAGCTTTATGGTACGCAGGCTGATGTGATCGTACACGATCTTCATCCGGACTACTTCACGACACGCTGGGCTGCAGAACAGTCATGCCGCACGATTGCTGTTCAGCACCATCATGCGCACGTCGTCGCCGCGATGGTCGAACACGGTTTGCTGGGCCAGCATGTCCTCGGTGTCGCGTTTGACGGTACGGGCTATGGTACGGACGGCACGATTTGGGGCGGCGAATTTCTGCTGGCAACGACACGGAGTTATCAGCGAGTTGCGTCACTGCGTCCATTTGTTCTGCCTGGTGGAGATGCCGCAGTTAAGGAACCCTGGCGCGTGGCCGTTTCGCTGCTGACGGATGCGATGCCGGAATTGACTCCGCTGGGCATCACGGAGTTGTTGGGACACACCGCTGACAGCCCTTGTTGCAGGCTTGCTGAAGGACTCGTTCGTGAAAAGAATTCCGCGCGAGAAACCTCGTCATTCGGGCCGTTGACCAGCAGCATGGGCCGATTATTTGACGGTGCCGCCGCACTGGCGATCGGAAAGGGAACAGCCGAATTCGAAGGTCAACTTGCGATGTTGCTGGAGGCGGGTTGTGGCGCGCAGTCTGACCGCCTCGCGCTGAGGCAAGCGGCAGAAATCGATCTTTCAGCTGTAGGACGGGCACTACTGCCCGTCGCGGTCCGTGACGGGCAGAAGTGCCCGTCTTACGGTAAATTTGTTTCTGCCGCTCGCCTAAACGAAGGATTCAGTCTCATGGAAACAGACGAACTCCTTCGAATCGACTGGCGACCCATCATCCGCCGCATTGTCACAAGCCTGTCCAGTAGCCCGACCTGTCTCAGGTCGGGAACCAGCACCGTAAGCAACATCGCAACGTTTTTTCACTGCGCCATCGCCGATATGATCGCCGCCGTGGCCAATCGATTTCCAAACTATCCAGTCGTCCTGTCCGGCGGTTGCTTCCAGAATCGCATCCTCAGAGAAATGACCGATCGAAAACTGCGAGATCAAAATCGAGTCATCGCCCTGCCCTGCTTGATTCCGCCCAATGATGGTGGCCTGGCGGCGGGTCAGATCGCAATTGCAGCTGCGTTGCTGGATGAGGAACAACGAGAGTCAAACAACCATACGGGGAAATTGTGATGTGCCTTGGAGTTCCGGGACGTGTTGTTGAATGGCTGGATCGCGACCCGATATTTGGTCGCGCCGTCGTGGAATTCGGTGGCATCCGTCGCGAATGCCACATGGCCTGCGTCCCGGATATCGAAGTCGGCGATTATGTCGTCGTGCATGCGGGGATCGCGATCAGCCGCATCAACGAACAGGAAGCCGTGCGGGCACTCAAGGACTTCGCAGTGATTCATGAATTGCAGCAGATTGAAAGTGGTGAAGATCACTCTGGAACTCCCGGGGAATCGCATTTGTAACCACGGAAGTCACGGAAAACACGGAAGGGATTGGACTACGCTACTGAGATATTATCACTGCATCTTCTTCCGTGTATTCTGTGTTTTCCGTGGTTGAAACCTGCGTTTGACAAAGTGACAAGATCGGTCGAATAACAATGCGTTTCGTTGACGAATTTCGAGATCCTGCCATTGCCTTGCGACTGGTTGAACAAATCAAAGCGGCCACCACAAAGCGCTGGGTGCTGATGGAAGTCTGCGGCGGGCAAACTCACAGTTTGCTGCGGCACGGGATTGACCAGGAGCTTCAGGATGCCGTCGAATTGATTCATGGTCCCGGATGTCCGGTCTGCGTCACAGATACGCGAGCCATCGATTTAGCGTTGCGTCTGGCGGGCCAGCCGGGCATCATCCTGGCAAGTTTTGGAGACATGCTCCGCGTGCCGGGATCAAGTGGTTCCCTGCTGACGGCTCGGGCGGCGGGCGCGAATGTGATGACGGTCTATTCTCCGCTGGACGCGGTTTCGTACGCTTCCAAAAATCCGGAGAAGCAGGTCGTGTTCTTTGCCGTTGGCTTCGAAACAACGGCACCGTCAACTGCGCTGGCAGTCCTCCAGGCTCAAAAGCTTGGACTGTCCAATTTCCTTCTGCTCGTGTCACACGTTCGCGTCCTGCCGGCGATGGAGGCACTGATGCAATCGCCGGACAATCGAGTTCAGGCTTTCCTTGCGGCCGGGCATGTTTGCTGCGTGACGGGTTATGCGGCGTACGATGAGTTTGCGAAGCGGTATCGAGTTCCCGTTGTCGTGACGGGTTTTGAGCCGGTTGATTTGCTGCAGGGTATTTTGGAATGCGTCACGCAACTGGAATCCGGTCGGGCTGAGGTGAGCAATAGCTATGGGCGGTCAGTGGAACGTGATGGCAACCGGGACGCTCAGCGAATCATCGACACCGTGTATCAAATCGACGATCGTCCGTGGCGGGGATTCGGGATTGTGGACGCTGGTGGCTATCGGCTGCGAGATGAGTTTGCGGCGTTTGACGCGGAATGCCGGTTCAGCGAATTCATTGGTGAGTTGACAACATCGACAGATTCTCGCTGCCGAGCTGGCGACGTCCTGTCCGGTCGATTGAAGCCGTGCGACTGCCCGGAGTTTGGAAAAAATTGCACGCCGGATTCTCCACTGGGTGCGCCAATGGTTTCGTCGGAAGGAGCTTGCGCCGCCTACTTTCGATATCAGCCCCACGCCGTTTGACCCGAGCCAGCGGCGAGGATTTTCGCGGCCATGATGCCTCGCCGCTGGCTCGGGTCACACGAGTATTGTGTGAGCCTGGCCTTGAATGCTGCCCAAACTACAGAAAGACTCAGGAACTGCTTTCATGAATGTTCAGCCTGGTGATCGCTGGAACTGTCCCATCCCTCTCACCGCCGATGCGCAGCGGATTTCGCTGGCGCATGGTGAGGGGGCTCGTCTTTCCCGGCAGCTGATTTCGGACGTGATCCTGCGGAGACTCAATCCCGCCGCCAATGGATTTGAAGACGCGGCGAGAGTGACATCGGACGGTCGTCGGCTGGCGATTTGCACCGACAGCCATACTGTGTCGCCGTTATTTTTCCCCGGAGGCGATTTGGGGTCATTGTCGGTCTATGGCACGGTAAATGACCTGGCTGTGGCTGGTGCGCGGCCGCGCTGGCTGACGTTGTCTCTGATCATTGAGGAGGGTTTGCCGGTCGTAATTCTGCAGCAATTGTTGGACAGCGCAGCTCGCGCGGCGGCGGAGTGCGGTGTTTTGATTGTCGCGGGGGACACGAAGGTTGTGCCACGCGGCGCTGCTGATGGTTTGTTCGCAAATTCGACTGGCGTGGGTGAAATGATTGATCCTGTTCCGCCGGGAGCAAAGTCCATTCAGGCCGGTGACAGGATTCTTGTCTCAGGACCGATTGGTCGTCACGGGATCGCCGTCTTGTGCGCTCGAGAGAGTTTCTTATTCGATCCGGCACCAATGAGCGATTCCGGTCCCGTGCTGGCTCAGATGGTGGCCTTGCGCGACGCTGCCGGAGAACAACTTCGCACGGTTCGCGATGCAACGCGCGGCGGCGTTTCGTCCGTGCTGCACGAATGGTCGCTGGAGTGTGGTCATACGTTCGAACTAGCGGAATCGCGAATTCCCGTCACCGCTGACGTGCGAGGCGCGTGCGAACTGCTGGGGCTCGATCCTCTCTATGTGGCCAATGAAGGGACCATCGTTGCCGCTGTGGATGCGAGCGTCGCCGATCATGTGTTGGCCGCACTTCGAAGCGTGAAGGGTTGCGAGCAGGCGGCCATCATCGGTGAAGTACGGCAAAAAGGAATCTGCCCGGTCACAATACGCAGAGCTCTCGGTTCGCCGCAACCACTCGACGAACCGTCAGGCGCACCGTTGCCAAGGATCTGCTGAGTTATTCAATTTGGAACCGTTTGAGGCATTCCGCTTCAGACAAAACTTACCATTAATGAAAGGACAGACTCATGTTACTCAAACCAGGCGAAAAGATATTCGTGGCTCATCGACGACTCTTCGAAAAGGACGGCAGTCGATTTTTTGTTGGCAGCGTGGATCACTTCGAGGACGGAATCGTCCGCACCACCGGCCATTCCTATCTTCGCGACAATTTCACCGGAGCGATGCTGGAGAAGCCTGAGGAACGCACCAAATTGCTGTCGATCGTTTCCGGGACGCTGTTAGTCTACGTGCTTCCGGCTTCGGTTGAATTGAACGACCTGGAGTTCGTTGAAATTGGAGGCATGGTGATGATGCGGGACGGAAAGAAATTCATTATGAATCTGTCTGACACTTTGCGTTCGACGCAGTTGTAGCCTGGCTACGTAGGCAGATCTGTCCTCAGATCGGCATCCTTCAGCATGGTCCATGGACGTTGGCCCGCCGGGCTGGCAGACTCGCCGAAGGTATTTCTATTCCTGCGGATCGCTTTGCAGGATGGACTCTCAATATGTGAAACGCGGGAGCCTGGCCTGGTCTTGCTGCCGGATGGAGACGGCAACGATTCTTCACAGTTGATGGAACTGGACCTGAGACAGGTCCAGCGACATCAGCGGATTTCCGGTGTCACCCAACCGCGACCATCCCATGCGATCACTTGTTGCAGGAAGTCGATAAGACCTTTCGAGAACTCCGCAAACAGATGTTCGCCTTTTTCCGGTGTTGCAAACTGAGGTGATCCCATGTGGCCGGGAATCGTGCGGTCTTTGGTAGTCCAGCCACGGTAGGCGGGTTCGAATCCAAAATCGACACTGATGGTTTCCAGTGTCTTCACATCCTTCTTGACGAGCTGCGGCGCGATGCGTTGAATCATGGAGGTTTCGAACTCACAAGCGTGCCCCATCGAACGCTGCACCAGATCGCTGCGCGTTTCCCAGGGCCGCGCGAAGTCCCAGTACGTCGTGAACAGCAACAGCAGGTCACTGCGATCACGGTATCGCTGTCGGGTTTCAAAGACTGCCTGTTTTCCGGGGACGATGTTTCCACCGTGGCCGTTGATAAACACGATTCGGCGGAATCCGTGGAGTATGCCGTTCTCCATCGCTTCATTCAGCAGATCGAGATACGTACGCGGGCGCGCCGACAATGTTCCGGAAAAGTCCATGTGATGGTCTGAGTTCCCGAGCCATTGCAGTGGAGCAAACAGCACCTTGTCGTGCAGCGTCTCGGAGACGCGGCGAATGACTTCGCCAAGCAGCATGCTGTCGGTGGCGACAGGCAGATGATGTCCGTGCTGTTCGATCGCTGCCACTGGGATGACGAGCGGCGTGTCCGGTGCAAGGGCTTTGATTTCAGGCCAGGTCAGATCGGTCCAGTGCATGAATGTAATTCCTGAGTAGCTGCGAGTTGAGCGGAGTCGTCGTTCCCTCTGCGATCGAAACGGTCCGCGCGGTATTTGCGTTTCGTTCGCGGAGCGAACGACGACTATCAAACAATACCAGTTCCCTATGCCGGTTTCACGCGATCGAGATCTTCAGATGCCGCGTTGCCGCGAGGCCACCAGATGATCAAAGCCACCAGAGCAAGTATCGGCGCGATGCCCGCCAGCGCCAGACCCTTGTCGAACGAATGCGTCTGATCAACTACTTTCCCAAACACAGTTTGCATCGGTGAGGACACCAGCCACGCGAGGGCTCCCAGCAGGCCGGCAGTTTTTCCCATATGCCTTTCGCTTGTTTCCTGTGCGAGCGAGTAATAGCACGGAAACAAACCCAGCGAGCCTGCCGCGACGATCAGCAATACGCCATACAGACCCCATCCGAGCGGAAGTGTAGACGCGACGATGGTCAGCGACGTCATGGCAGCGCACAGGCCGAAGACAATCAGCCGAGTCCGGTGAACTGCATGACCTCGCCTGGCCAGCCACAGCGTTCCGGCTCCTGCCGCGATACAACCGATATCCGCCGCGATGTAATACGCCGAGTTGAACAGCAGAGCGGCTGTTTCGGTGGCACCGCGCCCTTCCTGCAGGAACGCCGGAAGCCAGGCGCGGATCAACTGCCACGTAAGGTTGATGAAGATCACCACAGGTACCAATGTCCAGAACTTGCGATTGACCAGGCATTCGGCCAGAAAGCCACGATCCGGTGCCTCATCTTGCGACTGTTCGTCCGTGGGAACTGGCAGATCTCCCGCGCGAGTTGAAAATAACCAGGCAACCAGCCATGCGATGCCCAATGCCCCGATCACAATAAATGGTGAACGCCACGCACCGGCAACCTGGCTGTCACCAACAATCACCAGAATCACCGGCGGAGTCAGAATCGCTCCGAGTGCCCCGCCGCTCTGGAGAATGCTGTTCCCCATCGTGCGATTCTTACTATCCAACACGATTTTGGTCGTTCGCAGCGCACACGGCCAGTGGCCAGCTTCAAAAAAGCCCAGCAGGATTCGACAAGCCAGCATCGATTTGTAGCCATCGCAGAATCCGGTCAGTACGCCAATGACCGACCATGCGAGGAGCACAGCGGGATAAAGGAACCTCACGGAAATCCTGTCGGACAGGTATCCGAAGAACAGCGAGCCGAGAGCAAATGACCATCCAAATCCCCATTCCAGATTGCCGTAACTTTCGTTGCTGAGTTCCAGCTCTGTCGTGATACGGACCTTCAGGTTGGCCAGCGTCTGGCGGTCCATGTAGTTCAGCATCGTCGCCAGCAGTAACAGCCCGCTGATCCACCAGATCCATGCCTGTGTCCTCGAGCGATTTCCTTCGTTGACATTCAATGGCTCGAACGGATTTGGTGCTGCCGACATGCAACTCTTTCTGGAAATCTGGAGAAACGTGAGACTGGCTTACTCGGCCGACTTCTTGCGCAGCAACCCTGAAAGATACTTCGCGGTTTCGTCGGCGATAACATTGTAGCCAGCGAGGTTGGGGTGTCGGTCGCCGTACCAGCCGGGAAGATGTCCCAGGATGGGATCAAGTTCATTGGCCATGACGACGACACTTGTGCCGTTGGTGAACGGCTTTACAAGTTCGTGATACTTCGGTGGAATCTGTTCCAGCGGATAGCGGCGGTAGTTGAGCATGTTGGAGCCGTTCTTCAGTTCTTCGGCATAGCGTGGATAGATGTCGAAGATTTCCAACTTTTCCTCCTGAGCAACCTGTCGCACGAGATCGTTGATTTCCTGGCTGGCTTCCTCATTTGAAAATGGAATGACGGTCATCGGAATCAACAGTGCCTGAGGATGATCTTTTCGCAGGCGGTCGATAAGTTCATGAAAGTGCTTCGGAAACTCTTCGGTGAAGTTCTCCACCCTGGCTCGATCGTTCAAGCCGTAACGGATGAAGACGAAGTCAAGCCCCGGCAGCTTTGCGGCATCGCGATCGTAGCGACCGGAATCAATCAGCCTGCGGACGTATTCACCACTCAGGCTGGAGTTGATGACATGACAGGGCGGAAGATCGTCCTCGGCGGCCAGCAACTGTTCGAGCACTGTTTCCAGATGCGGCCCCTCGGGCTTGATCAGCCTGGGAATGCTGCCTTCCGTTGTACTGTCGCCGAGTAACAGGATCTGGATCCTGCCTTCGTGTTCGGCTCGGACTGCTCGAGAAAAGGCGAGCGTGACAAACATCGCAAAGATTAGCGTGCGAAGTCGATTCACGGTCGGGACGGCATGTTTCATGGGGAAATCCGATTCATTACGAGAGAACTCAATCTGCTGGCTCCGCCCCATCCTATCCGGCGAGCGGCAGGGCGTCAGCCCTCCGAGCCCATTGCATCAATTTTGGCTAACGAGTCGTGTCTGAGCGTTGAGGTTTTTGCCATTTGGGTCACCCAGAATCTCAAACGGGTTGTGTTCCCGCTACGAAGTGCAGCGGATCATTTTAGTGGCTTCGCCATGAAATCAACCGAGAGCAGCAAGCTAATCTTTGTCAGCGTCACAAAATAGAGCGAGCGTTCGTTTCAGGAAACGTAGGACGGGCACTTCTGCCCGTCCTGCGATCCTTTATTATCTGCCGCGTGCTCCGGCGCACCCCACTGCCCTGTACTCTTCGCATCGCATTCTCTAGTCTTTGCCAGCGGACTCGGATACAGCCGGAACGCGCTAGCGTCCGGTTGGGGGAACGAAAAGGGGAACCGGACTCTAACGCGTGGCGGCTGATTCAGTAAGTCTGCAATGCCGTTTGCGTCGAACTTGGGATACTCAAACTAAGAATCAAATCATGCCCAAAATCCTGATCGCGGAATGTAAACAGGAAGTCTCCACCTTCAATCCGCATCTCAGCGGCTATGAGGATTTCGGAATTCGTCGAGGTTCGAACATCCTCGACTATCATCGGACGGTTCGCAACGAAATTGGCGGAGCGTTGAACGTGTTTGACGCGACGGAAGATGTCGAACTGGTCCCAGCGTACAGCGCCTTTTTTATTACGTCTGGTGGCACTTTGGCGAAAGCGGCGTGGGAACGGATTGCGGGGGAATTTTTGGACGGCATTCGCGCCGCGCCGCCCGTGGATGGCGTATATTTCTGCATGCATGGGGCGATGGCGAGTGAAGAGGAACTCGACCCGGAAGGTTGGCTGCTGGCGGAAACGCGCCGGATCCTCGGCGAGAAAATTCCGATCGTGGTTTCACTCGATCTGCACGGTATCCTGACCGATCGAATGCTGGAACACAGCGACGCCATCGTTGCCTATCACACGTATCCGCATGTGGACTTTTTCGAAACCGGACAGCGCGCAGCTCGGTTGCTGTTGCGAATCGTTGCGGGTGAAGTGAAGCCGGTCACGGCGAAAGTCGCGATCCCGACGCTGGTTCGCGGTGACGAACTCATCACGGCCACCGGGTTGTTTGGGCAAAGCATCCGGATGGCTCAGCAGGCTGAAACCGGCCTGCGCGGGTTATCGGCAGGGATGTTCATCGGCAACCCGTTTACAGATGTCCCATCGCTGCAGACTTACAGTTTTGTGGTCACGGACAATGATCCAGAACTGGCGGAACGCGAGGCGATCAGAATCGCCGAAAGTTTCTGGGTCAACCACAAACACATGCGAGTCCCACTGGTCGGCCTGAACGATCTGGGGAACATCGCGAACAATCACTCGACGGGAACGATGATGATCGTGGATGCGGCGGATGCGACCAGCTCCGGTGCTTCCGGTGACAGCAACGCAATCCTCCGCACGTTGATGGAAGTGGGATACACGGGGCGAACTTTGATCCCAATCGTCGATGAGGCCGCAGTCAAGATTGCATTCGCCGCTGGAATCGGGGCGACGATTGAGACGACAGTCGGCGGCACACTCGATTCAAAGCGATTCACACCACTGCCAATCACGGCCAAAGTGCGGCTGCTGTCTGATGGACGCTTTCGCAGCGAATCCTTTGGTGAAGAATGGCTGGCTGGCCCAACGGCGGTGCTCGAAGCGGGCAATTTCACGCTGGTAGTCGGCAGTCGAGCGGTCAGCCTTTACGATCGCTCGTTCTTCTACTCGCAGGGTCAGAACCCACAAAATTTCGATGCCGTCGTAGTGAAATCTCCGCATTGCCAGCATCACATGTACGCCGACTGGTGCACGAAAATGGTCAATGTGGACGCGCCAGGTTCGTCGAGTGCCAACCTGCCGTATTTGGGACACACTCGCTGTCCGCGACCCATTTTTCCGCTGGATGCGGACGTCGTGTTCAGGCCGGAGGCGCAGCATTTTCGGCGAGGGTAAAGTCAGACCGGTGTCGTTGACTCACGTGGGTAAGCCTCGAACGGCCTATTATTGTTCTATCAGCCGGAACGCGCTAGCGTCCGGTTCTGTGGAAACCGGGAGCTAGCACTCTGCGGCTGATTTCAGTCACGACACTTGTTGACCGCTCGATGCTACGCTTCCAGCTTGCCATTTCGAGCAGTTTCTCTGACACTGACAAGCTGGAAGCTTGTCCCACTTTTCGGCTCACGAAAAAAGGTCGCAGAATGAACCGAAGAATTAGGTGGGTTCGACAATGCTTTGTGGTCGCATGCATCAGCGTCATTTCGATGATGCAACTTCGCGCCGGCGATGCTGTCGATATCAACCAGCCGTATTCGGCAACGATGTCAAAGCCAGTGTTGTGGGACGGCGAACTCGTGTTTGTCGTCACAGCTCCCTACAAGACGAAACGGTTGCGAGTCTGGGTGCCAGTCCCGCCGAGTGACGGTGTTCAGGAAGTGCGACTGTCTGAGTTCTCAACGTTTCCTGTCGACGTCAAACCCCAGATTGATGCTGAGCCGGTCTTCGGAAATCGGTTTGCGTATTTCGAGTTCGCTGAACCGCAAGGCGCGATGATCATTCGTCATCGTTTGAAGGTGCAGACCCACGATTTACACTGGCACCTGGATGCGGAACGTGTGAAACCTCCGGCGACGTGGCCTGCGTCCTTCGAGCCCTATCTTCGCAGCGAGAATCAGGCTGTCGTGGCTGATGAACGTTTCCAGAAACTGCTCTCGGATGTTCTGCCTCAGCGTCGAAATCCACTACGGGATCTCGATGCCGTCATGAGCTTCACCGACAAGAACTTTAAATACAATCACGAAAAAGCGTCGCTGAAAGCCAGTTCGCTGCAAGGACTTTTGGAGCACAGTGGCCATTGCAGCGATTATCATGGATTCTGCGCCGCGATGGGTCGAGTCATGTCGCTGCCGACGCGAGTCACCTACGGCATCAACCCGTTCCCCAAAGCGTCCCCGTCGCATTGCAAACTTGAGGCCTACCTGCCGCCGTACGGCTGGGTCAGCTTCGACGTGTCGGAAACTCAAAAGCTGACGAAGGCAATTCGGTCCGATGCATCGTTTAATGACGCAGAAAAAGAGAAACTCATTGCCGTCGCCCACGATCGACTCATCGCCGGTTTTCGTGATAACACGTACATTCTTCAGACACGCGGCACGGACTACGATCTCGTTCCCAAGGCCGCTGGCCGAGTAGCAGTCGTGCGGACGATTTACGCGGAAGCCGATGGGGCGGCACTGCCGGATCCGGACCCATCAAATGCAACGGAAAGCAAGTTTGCCTGGATGACCGCGCATCAGTTCACGTCTGATGTTCCCGCGCCATATCCGTTTAAGGATGCCAGCAGTCTGACTGCGCGGCCATGACGTGGGTTTGGCCGTGTTGCAGGGCTTTTGACCAAAAGTCCCCTCTCCCCCGGCAAACACCGAAGCCATTTCCCAACAGTCATCCACCGGGGGAGCGGGATAGGGGGAAATGAACAAACGGGATTCTTTCGTTCGATTTGATCAACCCAAAGTCACTCCCCTCATCCGGCCTGCGGCCACCTTCTCCCCCGATCTCGGGGGAGAAGGGACAGGATTGATCGTATTGCGTCCTTACCGCTTCGCCTTCAGATGCTCATCGAAGAATTCGATTCGAGCGTTTTCGATTTCCTCTTTGACTTCCTTTGTCGCGCCGCGAAATCCGTGGTCTGCATCTTCGATGGTCATCAGCGTCGCTTCGACATCGGCAGCCTTGAGCCGATCGATGAGCCAGACAGCCTGTTCGTGGGCGACGTAGCTGTCTTTGGTGCCGTGAATGCAGAGCGTCGGAGCGGCATCGGGCGTAACCCAGTAGAGCGGGCTGGCTTCGATGTGTCGGTGTCGCTGTTCCTGCAGGTTGCCTCCCAGGAATAATGGAAGAACTTCAGCGGCATCGACACTGGCGTCGTAAGATTTTGTGAAATCACTCGGTCCGTAGAAATTGACGACGCAGGCAACACTGCTCGAATAGTCCGCGTTGCCGCCGTCGCCTTCGAATTTGTTTACATCGCTCGTGACACCCAGAAACTGCGCCAAGTGACCACCGGCCGAACCGCCTGTCGTTCCGATTCGATCGGGATCGATGTTGTATTTTTCGGCGTTGGCACGCATCCAGCGGACGGCGGCTTTCACGTCATGAACGGCTGCCGGAAACTGATATTTGGGAGCCAGGCGATAAGTCACGGTCACTGCGACGTATCCATGTTCTGCCAGAGTCACACACAGTCCGTCGAAACCTTCCCGCGTCCCCGCGCGAAACCCGCCTCCGTGAATGCAGATGATCGCCGGGAAAGGACCACTACCGGTCGTCGGTCGCGCCATGTTCAGTTGCAGATGCTGGTTATCGGGATTTGCGTATTCAATATTCTTCTCGACGATCACACCGCCGGGAAGCTTCTCGTCGGCTGAGACCGTGCGTGGCGTCAGCATCGCGAGCGACGCGACAAGTGACGTTATGGAAGTCATTATTCCGAAGTATTTCATCTGCAGTGTCTTTCGTTGGAGCAATGATCGTTGGTTGTCTTGCCGCTTCACTCTAGAACCAGCATTTGCACACACCTGATCTTGATGCTAAACGGTCTTGAATGCCAGCGATCGAACGGCCTGGGCACAATGTTGTCGTTTTCGCTACGATTCCACGATGAAGATCACTCAAC
>JBBQSE010000019.1:0-40129 GCA_038214195.1 Planctomycetales bacterium | reverse complement strand
CTGGCCGTCGAAGGGATCTGTGAGTCGCTGAGTTTTCTCAGATTCATCGCCAGGAATAAAATCCTTGAGATCTGCCAGGGACTTTGGCAACTCGCCGTGCTGCAGGCGATAGCGGTGGGCGGCGATTGTGACGATCAGGCTGTTTTGCCGTGCTTCGGCTCTGGTTCCCGCGATGACAGCTTGTCGCAGCGCAGGCAGCATCAGGATCGCGCCCCAGTACTCAAGCCGGGAAACAAAACCACCTGAGGCGGCCTTCATTTGAGTATCGATCTCCAGACATCGTGTCGTTGCCTCCTGCCAGGATGTGCCCAGTCCTTCTGTCGCTTCGCCAAGCATTTCCAGAGCTTTCAACTTGCTTGACCCGCGAAACACAATTCCGCTGGTTGTATCCATGGTGTGAAGGCAGATCGCACGTTCGCCGTTGATGGCTCGCAGCATTTCGGCGCGAAAATCGGCACGACCGATAGAGGATTGCAACACGGCGAGTTCATCATCGTTCCAATCGCAAAATGGCAGCATGTCGGCGGTCAATTTGCAGCCGACGGCGTGTGTTGCGATTCGGACGAGTTGCGAAACCAGAAGCGGTTCGCGGCAAAGCGATTCTGAGACCGCGAAAACAGCGGTCGTGTCAATTAGCACTTCTGCAGGCTTGCTTTCATGGGCATGAACATGGGTGCTGAGCGTGAGTAGTCTGGCCAGCGTGCGGGATTCCTGCGCATGCGGCAGAAGTGTGTTGATTCCATTTCTTAGATCGATGGGATACCTCGCCATACCTTCGGCAGTGGCAGCCTTCCGGATCAGTTGCATTTCCTCTTCGAGTTCCTCCAGAAACTTCCGGGACGATTCCAGTTCCGTCCATTCCTGTCCAGGCTTCGGAATTGGCGTTGGCCCCATTCCCACGATCGGAATGGCTGCTGCTCGCTGATCAATCCTGGCATTGGTGACTGCTGCGATTGCGGCCGTCCAGAGTGCCGTCGTGTCCGTTACATTTGGCGGCACCGAGTAATACGAATTCAACTCGACGGCATTCGTGGGCAGGCCCTGTAATCGTAGTTCCGCGAGTTCTTGATCCAGTTGCGACGAGCTGAAAAACGCAAACCCGACCAGCGCAAGGATCAGGATGAGCGGCACAGCGAAGAGTCCGATGATCAACCGACGCTTTCGCAAACGGGATCTGCGGAATTGTTCGGCTTCGTGGTGGTTTTCGCGCATGTCTAATTGCTCCTCTTCCTCGTTCCGAGGCTCCAGCCTCGGAACCCACTGCCCGGAGGTTCTGCCTCCTTCATCGAAAGAGTCAGCATCGACCGGTTTATGATTGTCTTATCAGCCGCCACGCGCTAGCGTCCGGTTCGTCGAAAAAACCGGGAGCTAGCGCTCTGCGGCTGAGACAATCATGACACTTATTTTCCGTTCGCTGCTTACCGTCGAGGCAGGAGCCTCGGGGCAGTGCGTTTCAGGGCTGGAGCCCTGGAACGAGGACGACGACTAATGGGAACAATTGGGACAATTGTTCTACTCGTTGGACTACCGCTGATGTACACGGACGTAGTCAATGAGGTATTGGCGCGGGAATTTTGTCTGGGAATCCGGATTGCCGAGGAACCCGCCGCCAATCGCGAGGTTGAGGATCATGTGGAATTCCTGATCGAACGGAGCCGGGAATTTGCCGCCGTCGGAATCCCATTTCGTCTGAGTCTGCCAGAGTTTGCCATCGACGTACCACCGGATCACGCCTTCTTCCCATTCAATGGCGAAGACGTGGAAGTCGTCGGCAAAGTTGCCTTCGTCGAGCTTAATGATGTCGCTGGTGTGCTTATTTCCGGGCCATTTTTTCCCGTAGTGGAGTGTTCCCCAGTAAGTATTGGGTTCCTGTCCTTTGAACTCCATGATGTCAATTTCACCACTGGAAGCCCATGTGCCGTAAACGTCTTCTGTTGGCATCATCCAGATCGCAGGCCAGACGCCCTGCCCTGTTGGAAGTTTGGCACGGGTTTCGAACTTGCCGTACTTCCAGTCGCCACGATGTTTGCTGCGAACTCGCCCTGAGGAATATTCACGCACTGTGCCGGCAATGTCATGCTTGTCGTGACGCGCTTCCAGCACGAGATGGCCGTCTTCGACTCGCACATTTTCCTTGCGGTCGGTGTAGATCTGCAGCTCATTGTTGCCGCCGCCAAAGGCGTTGACTTCAATTTCCCACTTGCTGTAGTCAAGTTTGTCGCCGTCGAATTCGTCGAACCAGACGAGTTCCCAGTCTTTGTCCTGCGACTGAGCGGCGCTGCCTGCGCAAAACAAGATGCAAAAAATGGCGAGTAGTAGTTTCATAGTGAGATCCCGATGAAGCAGTGGAGGCAGGAGCCTCCGGGCAGTGCGTTCCAGGGCTGGAGTCCTGGAACGAGATGATAGAGCATTACTTCGCTCGATCGTAACCCTTGAACAGCTTGCGGTCACTGCGAGGATTGAAGGGCGTCCAGGCAGACTCGGCATTGAGGTCATCTTCGATCGCTCGAGTGAACTCATGCAGCTTCGCGTCAAGATTATCGATGTGATGCAGGGTGATGGCTTCGGGAGTCATTGGTATTGTCGGACTGCCAAATTCCCTCGTTCCATGATGACTGAGAATCATGTGCTTCAACCGCAGCACGCTTTCGTTATCGATCGGTTTGCCAAGGCGTGATTCCGCCGCTTTCAGTTTTTCATTCAGCATTTCGATGGCGATGTTAATGTGTCCGAGTAACTGGCCTTCGTCGGTATAGGCCAATGTGGGGTCCCAGGAAAGTTCACGGACTTTTCCAAGATCGTGCAGCAGTACACCGAGCAGCAGCAGATCACGATTGAGCGCCGGATACAGCACACAAATGCGATCGGCGACCTCAGACATGCTGACCACATGTTCGATCAGTCCGCCCATGTAGGCATGATGAGCTTTGACTCCGGCCGGCGCGGCGCAGAGTCCTGTGACGAGATCATCGTCGTCCATGAAGCATTGAGCCAGCATCAGCAACTGAGGGTCTCGAAGTGACAGCAGCAGTTCCTTCAATCTCGCCAGCAGCGGTGCGGCGTTGGCTTGAGACTGGATGACGAAATCTTCCGGATTGCACGAAGTTTCCGGCACCTGGTCGATGTGCGTGACGATCATCTGCAGACCGCCCTGGTACAACTGCACTTTGCCGCGTACCCGCACAAAGTCACCGGCGGAAAAATCCTGCACAGTTTCTTCGACAACATTCCACATCAAACCGCTGACCACGCCCGTGCGGTCGCGCAGAGTCGCCAGCAGGTAGAGATTGGCGTTTCGATTTGCTCGAAGCTGTTTATCAGCCAGCAGGAAAATCTCATTAACGGAATCGCCGTCTTTCAGTTCCTTGACGAACACGCGTGGCATGGGACAACTTTCAATGGAGTGCCGATCAACAGCGATCAGCGGTCAGTATTTTAAACAGAACCTGGCAAAGGTCGCGATTCTAGAAGCGATGCGCATCGACAACAACTGCCGGAACCTGTCCGTTAATGCGATTCGCCTGGAAGTTAGGTCCTTTCTGCCGGAAAGGACTTCGCGGCTCGCCGCGACTCGCGACCTTACAAGGTGCCATGTCAAAATCAGGCGGACGGAGATTACGGCGACGATTCTTGGATGCGCGATGCTGCAACCCACATTCGGTTCGCCTTGCGGCGAAAGTCCCGCTCGGCAAGCGGGACCTAACTTTGCTTCGCCTTGCGGCAATTCGAAAAGTCCTTTCCGGCAGAAAGGACCGACCATGGTTTTTCAAAGGAACAAGTACCGTCGAACCGATACTTGTGGTAAGCTCTTCAGAGCAGCCGGTTCACCGCTATTGATACAATCCCTCCAAACAGACTTGCTGCTTCCCACCTCGTAAATCCTGCCTTGTTGTCTTTATCCTCAGAGAGACCCTGCTAATGCTCTCAATTCTCGGTCATGGTCGAAGTACTTTGTGCGACGGAATTACGCGTCGTGATACGTTGCGTCTGGGAGCCCTGACACTCGGAGGTCTGTCGCTGCCCGAACTCCTGCGCGCTGAGCAACTCGCGGGTATTCGCAAGTCGCACAAAGCCGTCATTATGATCTACATGTGCGGCGCGCCGGGACATCAGGACATGTACGACCTGAAGATGCAGGCACCAGCCGAGATTCGCGGTGAGTTCCAGCCGATCCCGACGAACGTGCCTGGGATCGAAATCTGCGAGCACATGCCGCGCATGGCCGCGATCATGGACAAGTGCGTGCCTCTTCGAAGCATGTACGGTTCGCCGGACGGAGATCACGACTCGTTCATTTGTTACACCGGACGATCGAAGCGCAATCAGCCAGCGGGCGGATGGCCGTCCATGGGATCTGTCACGTCAAGAATGCTCGGGCCAACGAACAAAGCGGTGCCGCCCTTTGTTGGTTTGTCCCCGGACTGCGGACATCCTCCTTACGGATCGCCAGGATTGCCAGGTTATCTGGGGATCGCGAATTCGGCCTTCCGACCTTCGGGTCCCGCCAGCGCCGACATGAAACTGGAAGGCATCAGCAGTGATCGCTTGAATGATCGCCAGGCGTTGCTCACAAGCATCGATCGCCTGCGTCGCGACATGGATGCGAGCGGCACTTTGGAAGGACTCGACATACTTTCTCAGCAGGCCTTCAATATTCTGACCAGCAGCGCGCTGGTCGATGCTCTGGATATTTCGAAGGAGCCTGAAGCTGTTCGAGAACGTTATGGCAAAGGTGATGCAAATCGTTTCGGCGACGGGGCTCCGCGAAACCTCGAACATTTTCTGATGGCGCGGCGACTTGTCGAAGCTGGCTGCCGTGTTGTGACGCTCAATTTCGGTCGCTGGGACTTTCACAGCGACAACTTTAACGGCATGAAGAAGACGCACCTGCCGCAGTTCGATCAGGGCCTCTCAGCGTTGATCGAAGACTTGCATCTTCGCGGCATGGACAAAGACGTCGCCGTGATTGCGTGGGGTGAATTCGGACGCACGCCGCGAATCAATCCCGATGCCGGTCGCGACCACTGGCCACAGGTCGGCGGCGGATTGCTTGCAGGCGGCGGATTCCGCACTGGCCAAGTGATCGGAGCGACCGATCGTCTCGGTGCGGAAATCGCCGACCGACCAGTCCACTTCAGCGAAGTCCTCGCCGCGCTGTATCGCCACCTCGGCATCGATCCCGATGCGACCAAACTTCACGACCTGGGCGGTCGGCCCCAGTACCTGCTGGAAAAAACCACGCCGATGCCGGAACTGATCTAAGCACCGTTCGCTCTTTGCCACAACTCGTTCCAGGGCTCTTGCCCTGGAACGCAATGTCCGGAGGATCCTGCCTCCACGGCAAAATGCGGAGGCAGGAGCCTCCAGAGCAGTGCGTTCCGAGGCTGGAGCCTCGGAACGAGTCAGATGCCTACAATTGCGACATGCGTTGGCACCTGTCACCATACGCCCAACGATTTGACTCTCTGTTTACTGGAGTATCCGTTGATGCGGCGAATGATGTTTTCTGTCGTGTGTTTCGCGACGATTCTGCTTTCAATCCCGGTTGCCGCTCAGGAAGATTTCATTCCTCGGGCTCAGGACAAGCCGCCGGGGCCGGCTTTGAGTCCGGCGGAGGCCATTGCGAAGATGGTGGTGCCGGAGGGGTTCACCGTGGAACTGGTGGCTTCCGAACCCGACATTGTCAATCCGGTCGCGATGACGATTGATGAGCGTGGTCGGTTCTGGATTACGGAATCGTTCGAGTACCCTCGCCGCGAACCCGGACCGGGCCGAGATCGGGTCAAGATTCTGGAAGACACCGATGGTGATGGCAAAGCGGATAAGTTCACCGTCTTTATGGAAGGTCTGAATATCCCAAGCGGCATTGCGGTGGGACACGGCGGAGTCTGGATTGCGAATTCACCGGACATTCTGTTTGTCCAGGATACGGACGGTGACGGTAAAGCCGACACTCAGGAGGTCGTTGTCACTGGTTTCGGTCGTGATGACACGCATGAACTGCCGAACTCCCTGACATGGGGACCGGACGGATGGTTGTATGGACTCAACGGAGTCTTCAATCCGGCTCACGTGACGTACGGGCCGACGAATCCGAACTTCAAAGAGGGCCAGAAGCCGTGGGACTTCACGTGTGCGATGTTTCGCATTCATCCGAAGACACGCGAGTTCCAGATTTTTTGTGAAGGCACGAGCAATCCCTGGGGCATTGCGTTCGACAACGAAGGAGAAGCCTTCATTAGCGCGTGCGTGATCGATCATCTATGGCATCTGACGGAAACGGGTTACTACCATCGACAAGGCGGGCCGTATCCGCCGTTCACGTGGAAGATTGAAAGCATCGTCGGTCACAAGCATCAGAAGGCGGCGTATTGCGGCATTCACTGGTATGACAGCGATGCGTATCCGGAGCAATATCGCAAGAAGTTGTACATGGGCAACATTCATGGGAGTTGCATCAACAGCGACAGCATTGTACGGCTTGAGTCCACGTATCAGGCATCGCCCGAGCCTGATTTTTTGTCTGCCAACGATGCCTGGTTTATGCCGGTGGTGCAGAAGACCGGGCCGGATGGATGTCTCTATGTTCTTGACTGGTACGACCGCTATCACTGCTATCAGGATGCGAATCGTGATCCGGCTGGGGTCGATCGGGGCAATGGGCGGCTGTATCGCATTCGCTACAAAGACACGCCGCGTGCGAAACAGGAAGATATTGCACAGCTGAGTGATGATGAGCTTGCCGATCGCCTAAGTGCATCAAACGGCTACCAGAGAGACATCGCCCAGCAATTGCTCACGACTCGTCTGCTGTCGTCGAGCGAACGTGCGGATCAAGTCCGGCGAGCGTTGGACGGTGCGGTCGTCTTTAACGATACGGATGAAGCGTCGTCGCAATTGGCCGCACGAACGCTCGGCATCCTGATGGCCGAGAATGCACTCAATGAGGACACTCATCAGCATCTGCTGAAGCGACCATCGGCGCTGCTTCGCTCGTGGGCGGTGCGAGCCGCTGGTGAGCAGTCGAAGATCTCTGATACAGTCGGCAAGCTAATCTACGAACTTCGCAACGACCCATCACCACAAGTCCGACTGCAGGTCGCGATCGCGGCAGCAAAGCAGGAATCCATCCCAACCATCCCGACACTGATCGCAGTACTAGCTCAGGCCGGAAACGATCCACTCGTGCCGCGCATTGTCTGGCAGAATCTGCATCCGCTGCTGGAAACTCGAACGGCGGAATTCGTCACTGCGATTGATCGTCTTGAGTCTCCAAAGCCCGCCCCGGTGCTTGACCTTCTGCCGCGTGCTGCGGACAGAATTCTCTCGACGCCAAAGCCAGACACAAAAGCAGTGGCCCATATGGTCACATTGTTGCTGCAAGGCGAAGCCACAGAAGACGCTGCGGATCGGTGTCTGCAACTGCTGACAGCCCGCATTCGTTCCGGAGAAATCACGGGCGATGCACTTTCGGATGTTCGCACGCGATTGGATGCATCTCTGTCGGCGGCGATGAGTCGTCATATTGCGAGACCGTCCACACTGTCAGCCGTTGAACTGGCTGCGTCTTCGAAGATCGACGGAGCCCATAAAGCAGCCCACGCGATTTTCTTGAATTCTCACGACGAGAGTGTGCAACTACGCATGGTGAATGCGATGGTCACAGCAGGCGACTGGGGGGCATTATCGCATGCCGAGAAGCTTATGATGACTGCGAAGTCAACGGATATCCGTCGAGGTGCGGTGCAAACTATTGGCCGAGTCGGGATAAGGGCCGCCACTCAGGTCCTTCTGAATCAACTTGCCGATTTGCCGGCGGATGTTCTGCCTGCAGCGATCGAAACGCTGACCGATCGCGAAGAATCGGCGATCAAACTGCTTGAACTCGTCCGCGATGCCAAACTTTCCGCTTCACTGATCAATGCGAATCAGGCTCAAAAGATGCTCAGCATGAAGAGCAGCGTGCTGGCCGATTTGGTAAGCAAGCACTGGGGCGTCGTTCGTACTGAACGCGATCCGGCGCGAGTCGAGTTCATCAGCAAAATGCGAAACGAACTACGAACCAATGACGGCGATCCGATCGCGGGGCGAGCTGTCTTCAAGAAGGTCTGTGGCCAGTGTCACAAGATCTACGGCGAAGGCGCGGAAGTCGGACCGGATATCACGCGCAACGGGCGGGCGTCGTTTGAACAGTTGCTTTCGAATGTCTTTGATCCAAGCCTGGTGGTCGGTGCTTCGTACCAGGCACTGACCGTCGTCACGAAAGAGGGCCGCGTCGTATCCGGGTTGCCAATCGAAGACAGTCCGCAACGAATTGTTATCAAGGTTCAGGGCGACAAGCAGGAAATCATCGCGCGAACGGATGTTGAAGAAGTGGTGCCGAGCAAACTGTCACTCATGCCGGAAGGCCTTGAAAAGCAGATTCAGCCGCAGGAAATGCTCGATTTGTTTGCCTATATCACGCTCGACAAACCGCCTGAAGATCCGCATGCTCGTCGGCTGATTGGTTCGCGTATCATTCCCGGGCAAAGCGGCAAGCCTGAGGAATTTTCGGCGTTCGTTGAGCAGCTATTGCCCGGATATTCGACGGCCAAATCAGGCGAAGGTGGTGTTGCCGTTCTCGAAAACTATTACGACCGCCCTGCTCTGCAAACTCACCCAGTGTCACGAACCGAACCATGTAAGCTGTCAACGACAACCACGCTGCCAGCCGCCGCCAAAGTCAAACTGCGTCTCAGCGTCGCATCGCACAAGGACGGCGATTGGCAACTGGTCGTGAACGTCAATAGCGAAACTCGTCATCAATCAATCGTCAAACGCAACGGCAACAAAGTTGAATGGCGCGACGTGGTGATTGATCTTAGCGACCTCGCTGGCCAGCCCGTCACCATCGACCTGTTCAACAAAGGCAACGATTGGAGCAACGAATTCGGCTATTGGAATGCCGCCGAGATTTTGGCCGAATAACTCGTTCCAGGGCTCCAGCCCTGGAACGAGTAGTATGAAAGACTCCCATGAACCAAACTGCACCACTTGACTGGAACGAGCGACTTGCGATCGTCGAGGACACGATGCGGACGATCAGTCAGCAGACGGATCCGCAGGAACTCGTACGAACCTATGGAGAGAAGCTGCGGCAGTTGACTCCTGTTGACCGCAGGATTTCGCTCAGCCGACGCGATTTGCAGAAGCCGTTTATTCGGATCACGCGCAGCACATCCTGGGAAAAAGTGATTGATCCATGGGCGCACAAGGACAAGCTGCCACTGCTTGAAGGCGGAATCCTGGCGGAGCTGTGTTACGCAAACCAGACGACGGTGATTGACGACCTGCAGGTTTCAAAAGACGACCCTGCGTTCGAGTATCTGGATGGATTTCGATCGTTACTTGCGATCCCGATGTATGACAATGGCGAGTCGCTAAATGCCGTGATTCTTCTGCAGAGGCAACCTGCCGCATTTGAACGAGATCAAGTTCCTGACATTGTCTGGCGGAGTAATCTCTTCGGACGCGCTACGGGCACACTGGTGTTGAAGGCTAAGTTGGAAACGGCTCTGAAGGAACTGGATCGCGAACTGGAAACCGTGGCTCGCCTGCAGCGCTGTCTGCTGCCCGAGCATCTGCCAAAAGTTGATCGCATGGAGGTCACGGCGTACTATCAGCCTGCCAGCAATGCGGGAGGCGACTATTATGACTTCTTCGAGCTTCCCAATGGACAATGGGGAATTTTTATCGGAGATGTGAGTGGTCATGGAACGCCGGCTGCCGTCATGATGGCCGTGACTCACTGCATGGCGCATACACATCCAGGGCCGGCAGTTCCTCCGGGAGCCGTGCTGAAGTATCTGAATGACCACCTGGCGACCAGCTACACCGGTCGGATCGAAGCCTTCGTCACCGCCTTCTATGGCGTTTACGATCCGCAGTCCCGCAAGCTTGTTTATGCGTGTGCGGGGCACAATCCTCCGCGACTCAAGCGCTGCGCAGCAGGTTCGGTGTTTGCGCTGGATAAAGTGGGCGGCCTGCCGCTGGGGGTGATGGAGGGGGCTGAGTATCCCGAAGCTTCCATCTATCTCGACTTCGATGATCAGTTAATCCTGTACACTGACGGGATCACAGAAACTCATAATCCCGCCGGTGAACAGTTTGGAGAGCATCGCATTGACGAAGTTCTGGCAAAATGCGGCATGGATCCAAAAGAGCTCAGTGAAAAACTCCTGTCTGCCGTCGATCAATTCGCTGACGGCGTTGCCCCGCACGATGATCGAACGATGGTGATCCTGAGAGCCACGTGACTTTGTTCGAAGCCCGAGCCCAGGACGACACCGGCAGCCATTGCATCATCTTTGTTTCTCTCACAAAACTTCAGGTTGCCGTGGCATTTGTGTGGTGAGCGAGTCAACATACAGCGTACGGCTGACGATTCCATGATGACAGGACACGTTGAAATGCAAAAGTTCTTATCACTCTCGATCCTGATTCTGTGCTGCGGCGTAATTTTCGCAGACGAACCACAGGACGCAAAAACGACGCCGGAAGAAAAGCCCGCAGAACTCGAATTGCGTGTCACGGGCAGCAATGTCTACTTCGAGAGTGAGCGAGACCTTTCGAAAGGGATTTCGGACGCCACGTTGCTCAAACGCAAAGCCAAACAGGCCACCACGCCGCTGCGTCAGATTCAGCAGGAGATCACCAAGTATGAAATTGGCATGGTACAGGCTGAGCAGCAACTGGTCGTTCTGAATGCTCAGCTGGCCAACGTGTCTGACGTGGCCAGTAACAACCGGCTGGTCGGCACGATCAACACCCTTCAAGGGCAGATGACGCTCGCAACGAAACGGATCGAGGCACTGAAGGAACAGGAGGACAAAGCCCGCCAGGATTTGAATGTTGCCCGTGAAGCCTACGTCCAAAACATCATCAACATGCGGCAACTCGCCGATCAGCTGGCCAAAGCTTATGAAGACAGCGAGGAGAACACGGAACTCCAGGAAAAGGTCAAGGCTCTGACGGCCGAAAGCGGCAAAGAGTTGAAGTTTGCCGCCTCATCAGGCTTTCAGGGTAACATTCGAAAGCTGGATGATCTCGAAAAAGCAATTCATACGGAAAAGATCTCTCTTCGCCGAGATGGCAATACGTTCCGCGCCTCGGTGGTGATCAACGGAAAACACACGCAGGAGATGGTGGTCGATTCCGGTGCCAGCCTGCTCACTTTGCCTTACGAGATGGCTGTGGCAATGGAGCTGAAACCTGAACCCAGCGACAAGAAAATTCTGCTGTCCATTGCCGATGGAAGCACGATCACGGGCGTCCTGAAGAAGATCGCATCCGTGCGTGTCGGCACGTTTGAAGTCAAGGATGTCGAATGCGCTGTGCTCGGGCCGGAAGCGATTAACGCGGAGCCCTTGCTTGGGATGAGCTTCCTTGGTGAATTCCAGTTTCAGGTGGATGCCGCCGCGTCCACGCTGGGAATGACGCAGATCGAAGGCGACGCACCGACGAGTTCAAAACGCAAGTAACCTCAAGAAGGCAGGAGCGTCCGGGGCAGTGCGTTCCAGGACTGGAGTCGTGGAACGAGGGGATGGGCGATTATTTCTGCAGATCCACGACTGCCATCGTGTGAATCTCAAGATTTGGGACGATCACGGTTACGCCGTGTTCCGTTTGCTGCAGTGGCAACTCGATTCCGTCGGGCTGTTGGGTGATGCGAGCGACGCGATAGCGTGAATCGATGTGGATCTGAATGTCGTGAATGGGGACCGTCTCTTCTCGAAGTGGCACGTCATCGACCGGCAGCGCATGATGCGCGGTTGTGTTGAGGTCGTTGAAGAGATGGATCACGAGTCGTTCGCCAGAGTCTGCGTTCTGTCGCATGACCGTGCTGTGAACGCACATGGGAGCCGAGACCTGCACTGGTGGTAATTCCTTGGCGGCCCATGTGATGGCGTGTTTTAAGGCCAGGCGCTGGTATGGATACGAGTACAGGTAGTATCCGGCATCGAGTCCGGCTGCGAAATAGACGACGCGGCCTTTGCCAAAATCATGGAAGACCACGCCGGGAAAATCGGCGGCCCCTCGATCTGACTTGATCCGAAGCGTTGCTGCACTTGAGACGGAAGTTGGATGTGGTTCAACTTTGACAGCCGGTCCCTTGAAGTTCACCGGCTGATCATTGACGTAGGTTTTCATTTTGCCCTGATTCAGGAACGACTGCGGATCCTGTTGAAAGTCGAATACGTTCTTTCGTTTCTCCCAATAGTCCGGCTCGATGGCGTGAACAAAATTGACGTCGAGTTGTTCCGTCTTGTCGGTAGATGTGGTTAGCAATCCGCGATAATCGACGCCGAAGACATCCGCGAGTGCAAAGTTGCTGCGAGGCGTTCCGAATTCATCGAAGAGTGACGCATCGAGGCTTGCGACAATGCCTCCGCCGGTGTTTACAAATTCGCGGATCGCTGCCACTTGTTGATCGTCAACACATGCCGTATTGGGAAGAATCAGCACTTTGTAACGTGACAAATCTTCGAAGTTCAGATTCCAGTCATTGATTACTGTCAGCGGTAAGTGCTCTTCCATCGCAGCCCGAAATGTGCCGAAGACATTGGCCATGTATCGCTCTTCCACAAGTCCCGCTGAGCGTCCATAAAAGTTGCGTGTGTTGTCGCTCATCACAAGCGCGGCCCAGGGCTCCGGCTGTTTCCGGATCAGCCATTCTTTGCGCTTTTGCAGTTCGTCCATGCATTCGTACAATTCCTGCTGGAGATTCGGAGGCTGAATTACCGCAATGCTGGGGCTGGCTCCATATGTGGCCGCCAACAGCATCCGCCGCAGAATTTCGGACGGCGGGAAGCTGTCTTTGCCGTACGGATTGCCATGGCTCAGGATATAGGGTTCGCTGAAAGCGACACGATGATTCGTACACGCCCAGAGATAAGCGTTTGCAAAAGCCGGGACGATCGTTGTGCCACGATTCGATTCATCCATCCAGAATTCCTGGTCCGGTGCATCAAGCAGCAGATTCATCCGCGCGGGCATGTTGCGCGGGATACTCAGAAAGTGACCGAAGCGTCCGGCGTTGGTGGTCCATGTGATAAGAGCCACATCGGGCTTGATCCCCTTGAGTCGCGCTTGCATTCGCTGAACGAGATTTTCCATGCGTCGATCCGCCCAGTGTTGATACTTGCGGAATGCGAGATCGTTCAGTTCCGCGTTCGGGATTTCCGCACCCGTTTCGTTTCGATAGTTTTGGCAGCAATGTTCGCAGTAGCACACGCCTCCGTAGTGCAGCCCATCAAAACTGAAAGCATCGACATCCGGAAACTTTGTCAGGATTTCTGCCAGGACTTCGATGAAAAAATCGCCATAGGGTCCCAGCAGGCAAAGCATGCCGCCGTGCGGGAACTTCACCATGTCTGTTTGCGGAATCTGCGTCGTGTTGGTGGCGATGTGTCGCCAGTCCGGATGTAGTTCATAGGCTTCCGCCTGCAGACACGGCGGATAAACGCCAAGGATGCGAACGCCCAGACGCTTGTATTCGGCAATGTCTTTTTCGAGTCGATCCGGAGGTACGTGAGGGCTGCGGCGTTTGAGCAGTTGGCTGTCATAGTACGCGTAGAAGGGATCGACGAATCCCATTTCGCTTAAACGAACTCCGTGTGCGGCCGCCAGCGCGCGCTGGGTGCTGTCCATCACCGATAGTGTGTATCCGCAGCCCAGCGTGTCCTGCACCCAGTCGGGGATGGCAATCTGCCGAAACGGTCCTTTTTCAGATGGCTGAGGCAGGATTTGACGATCCCAGATCGTGAGACGTTCCTGCGCCTGAGATGGCAACGCGGTCAACATCGCTGCCAGGAGAATAGAGAGAAGCGAGTGTTTGAGGACGGCCATGCATATTTCCTTGTGCTCAGGCTCCGGCTGATGGAACTTGCCTGACGTACAGTAGTCCCGCCGCTCCGTCGGCTGGATACGTTAATTCCCGTCGGCGGAGCGGCGGGTTTACGATACTTCGACGACACTCAAAACCGGTGGACACGGGAGGCCGGAGCCTCCGGGGCAGTGCGTTCCAGGGCTGGAGCCCTGGAACGAGGTTGATGGAACGAGATCGTACTATTTCGCTTCGGCCGCAAACTTGACGGGCAGCGGAATGTCGAGAGTGTCTTTGTTAGCCTTGAAACCGTCGCCATCGATATCGACGAAGATCGGGTTGTTCAACGCCGCCGGATGCTGCTTGCCCCATGCCGGACCCATGACATCGCCGATCAACTGTGTGCGATGGCCGGTGAGGACGATCAGATGAGCGTCTTCGGTCAGTTCAATGTCCACGTCCCGCTCAAATTTCACAACATCTTTGCCAAACATGTCCGGATGCGTGTCGCGGCTGAATGTCAGGTTGTCATGTCGGCGACCGTTCACCAGGACGATGACCGTGTCGATGTCGAACCAGTTTGGACACTGGACCCTGACCGAGGCCGTGACCTTCTTTGACTTCGCTAACAAATCCTGGCCTGCCACCACTGGAGCATCGGAACTGCCGGTTTCCCGAAATGAGGCTTCAAGATAGGGCCCATTCGACATCACGATATGGCCGTTGCGGGCGTTGTCTCGCATTTCGTCAGAGTTAATCTTTGCGGGATCGTCAGTACTGGATTTAATCCAATTTCGCAGGCCGCCTGAGCCGTGATAGTTGTAGTGCGAATCCGTATTCACAACTCCGTAGATGCGGAACCCCTGATTCAGCAACTGGAGCCAGTTGAGCGATCTCTGGTTGTTGTAAGGCTTGCCTTCGCGTATCTGAAATTGTGTTGGGTTGAGCAATGAATCGATTGGATGGATCTCCATGACATTCATGATGTTGAACGAACGTGAATATCCTTCGTCCAGCTGCTGATCCCCGTCTCGATCGTAGAACAGCCAGCCAATATCGGGATGATTCTGCTGGATGAGTTTCACACTGTTATTGTCCCAGGCGGCAATCCGCTCGATCTGCGCTTCCGGGCTAACATCGGTCACAGGAGCCCCGCCGTCCTGAGTTCGTGGAGAATGAATCAGCGGGAACGCGTTTTGATGATTCAGCAGCAGCGGCTGTCCGGTCAGTTCGATCCCGGAGATCGTGGCCATGAATGGCTCCAGTTTCAATGACCTGATGTGATCGGTATAGGTGCTGATGCGATTGTGTTCGGTGCAGGGGGCGAATTCGATGTTTTCTGCAGCAAGATTGAGTACGCGTCCGAGCTGGCTGCTGGTGTTGTCGCCGGACGGTGAGCTGTGGCTGTGAAAGTCGGCGCTGACCCAGCCTGGAGACTCGATGACTCTCGGCAGTTTCACTTTGAGTTCAGCAGTTTCACCAGGCTTCAGCGTGAGCTTTGTGAATTCGGCGTCGTATTCGGGGCCATGGCTAATCGTAAGATCGTATTCGCCAGCCGCCAGCGGCGTGTGGACTGTGCCGTTTTCCGAGTACGCAAGATTACTCACAAAATGCTCAGCGGTTTCCGGTGCCCAATTTGGCGTCGGCGTGTCGCCGCTGCCTTTGAACTCAATCTTGACCGGTATGATTCGTCCTTCCGCGTCGGTCACACTGATCGATGCTATTCCGGGGTGATACTTTGGCAGATCAAGTGTGTATTCACCGCCCTTTGTAAGCGTCAGTTCTTGCGTTGCGAATTCCTGTCCCGCCACGGACACGGCTGCCTCACAGAGGCCGGACGGAAGTCGCAACTGGAGCGAACCGTCCTCTTCCGTGACCACGGTTCCCCATGATTCTTCGCCGCATTTGAGAGCAATGCGTGCGTCGTGTACGGGTTTGCCATCGGCCTGCACTGCGAGACGCACCTCGACGAGTTCACTGCCTCGTTCGCGAGCATCCAGATAATCTGCCATCACTCCCGAAAGATCCCGTGCGACGAACAGCCAACGCGTCATTGAGAACGTATCGCCGGGTTTGACCACGACCGGTTCGCCATCCGCTGGCTCATACGTGAGCACCGATTCGCGCGAGTTGCTGTTGCAGCGAATCTTGTAGCCGGGAGCATAAACTCCGTAAGCCTGCTGCCAGAAAATGTCCTGAAACCAGAACAATTCCTGTGTTCCGTTTGGAACTTTGGGCATTTCTTCCTTGCCTGCGTCGGCACGCAGATCGTCTTCGAGCACCAACGTCAGATCCGCGTTCGTTGTGTTCGTCCATGTGGATTTCACTGCCAGATACGGCTTGTCGGCACTTAGCGAATATGTCACTTGAAGGTTTGGTTTTTCTGCAGTGCCGGTCGCCCCAATAGTGAGTTCTGCCGTTCCAGACTCAGTCTTCACTCCATCGACGACCGAGACTGCACTGGAACTTGAGACGGAGATTTCGTCGCCAAACGCAAATGCACGTCGTGCGGGATAGAACGCGCTCAGTTGATCGCTTTCGTGCTGTCGCGTTGTTAGATCAATCAGGCAGCCGCCGATAGTCCGAACGGTCATGTTCGCGTTACGCGTTGCCACAGGCTTTGCGATGACGGCTCGCAGCATGGAGTTTTGCAGCACCATGTCGCCATAAATCGCATCCACTTCTTTTCCCTTTGGAACAAGATCGTTCCAATTGGATTCATTGAGTTCTGCAATTACGACTGCCGCGTCATCAGCCCGCAGACCTGTCGATGATGCGACCAGCAGACCGAGGCAGCAACAAGCCAGCAGACGGTGTGGGTTCACGCGAAAGCGTTCGGCGCGGAAAGGACCGATGAGCGAGATGGGCATGGATAAACTCCTGAAGGAAGGATGTGTCGTGGGAGCGTCATCATTTCCGGATCGGCCTGGAATGACAAGCGAACCACGCGATTGGTTTCCCGATCAATGCGATATCGCTATTGTGCCGTGTGATGTCCGTCGCTGTCTGCATTTCTGCATACTTCGAGTCTTTCGTGGTTCTTCTGCTCGTTCAACCGGTGGTCGCAGACCAGGATTCATCGAGCCTGGCCTGCGACCACGGGTTAAACGATTATCGGGGAAGAACAACACTGGCCAACGTGTTACCGTCCCTACAGAAAAGTTCCAATAATGAAACCAAATTCGCGACTCCTTCATCTGGGCATCCCGCTACTTGTTCTGCTTGTACCAGATGTTCTTCTGGCGATTGAGGACACGACGCGGCAGTCGGTCACTGCGGTGGACACGCTTCGAGCCGGAGTGGCCAGGGTCGATATCACGGATTACGCGGCGGGACCGGTCAATGATTCGTCGTATGTCAAAGTGCTGGCAATCTCCAATGGGACGACGACTGCAATTGTTGCTACGGTCGATGCTGTCGCCATTGGCGGGATCGGACGCATTGGAGATACATATCTTCCCAGTGTGCGCGGGGAACTAAAGAAGCTCGGAATCACACCGGAACACTTTATTGTCAATGCCAGCCATTGTCACAGTGTCGTCCGAGGCGACGCCGACGCGCTCACCATTCAGGCTGTCAAAGAAGCGCTCGCGGGGATGGTGCCCGTAAAGGTTGGCACGGGGCGCGGCCACGAAGACACGATCATGGAAAATCGACGGTTGAAGATGAAGGACGGCAGCGAGATCGATATGCGGCAGGCGTATTCCATGCCAAAAGACGAAGACGTTGCCACGGTCGGGCCAGTCGATCCGGAAATCGGCATCCTGCGACTTGATCGTGTCGATGGAACGCCGCTGGCACTGCTCTACAATTTTGCGTGCCATCCGATCCAGCGAGTTCCTGGTGGCGGCAACACGGCAGATCTCGTCGGCTTCGCTTCCAAAGTGATCGAAGAGAATCTGGGTGACAACGTGATGGCGTTCTTTGTCCAGGGCTGCGCAGGCGATATCAACCCGGCGATGTACAAGATGATTCATCAGCTGCACGATGCCGAACCGTATGGAAACAAGCTCGGCCTGAGCACTCTCCGGGCTGCGCGGCAAATTCAGCCTGAAGCCACATCGACTCTGAGAGTTATCAACGAAATCATCGCCCTGCCCCGTGGCGCAGATCTGGAAATTCGCATTGAAGCGATCAAGGCGGAACAGGCAAAGATTGTGCAGTCGCTCCACGGAACCAACATCAATCTGAAGACCTTCCTGCCGTTGTACATGCAGCACAAAGTGTCCGAGGACTTTCCGGCCTTTTACAGCCAGCGTTATTTGCACGACAAAGCCCTGGGCCGCGACGATCTCAGTAAACTTGATGCGGAGAACCGCGCCGGTCTGGATGCTTATATCGAGAACATTCATGCGATGGAACAGCTGACCCGATTGCAGACCAATCTCAATCTGCTGCAAATGCATCTGAAGCAAAACCAGGCTTCGACCCTGCCAACCGTGAACGTCGAAATCTGCGGTATCCGCATCGGCGATTTTGTGCTGGTCACATTCGGAGGGGAACTGACGGTCGAGATCGGCCTGGCGATCAAGAAACGCTCGCCAGCACCCAACACGTTTGTTGCCGGATACACAAACGGGTACATCTATTACCTGCCAACAGAAGAACAACGCAACAATACTGGTTACGCCCAGGAGGACTGCGACTGCATCGTCGCCCCGGAATGGCAACGCCTGTTCGATGAGCGCGTGGACAGTGTGCTGCAGCGGCTGGCGGACACCAATTGAGCGAAGACGCTGCAAACAATTACTGACCGGAATCGCTCTCGAAGAAGCCCGGCTTTTTCGAAAAGCCGGGCTTCTGATCCCGCAAATTGTTGTTTTGCAGCGCCTAAATGGCGGCTGCTGACAGACCGATCACCGTTCTCAATCTCCCAAATTGAGCGATTCCGAGGCGATCTGTTTCGCTCAGGTGTTTTGTGCGGATACGCTACGCGGCCCGAATTTTGTCCTTCTTCAGCAGTGTGAATCGTCGTCCAATGACCAACTCAATGCCCGTCTGGACGCCCGGCGGTGGCCTTCATTTTCAGCTTTTGGCTCAAAGTGCCCGCGCGCGGCGCGGCAGATTTGTGACCGCGCACGGACAGGTGGAAACGCCGTCATTCATGCCCGTGGGAACTCAGGCGACTGTCAAGTGCGTCCTGCCCGATCAGGTCGCTGCGACGGGGGCTCAGGTCGTGCTGGCCAATACGTATCACTTGGGAATTCTCGATCGGACTCAGATTGTCGAGCGACTTGGCGGTCTGCATTCCATGATGCGCTGGAATCAGACGATCCTGACGGACTCAGGCGGCTTTCAGGTCTTCAGTCTGCCGGATCGCGAGATCACTGAAGCCGGCGTCAGCTTTCAATTTCGATCGGGCAAGAAGGACGGCGATACAACAACACCCATGACCTTGTCGCCCGAAAGCGCCATGGATATTCAGCGGCGTTTGGGTGCTGACATCGTAATGGCATTCGACGAATGCGTTGACCACCGCATGCCACCGAAGTACATGTCTGAGTCGCTGGATCGAACGTATCGCTGGCTCAAACGTTGTGCGGCCGCCCCGATTCAGGAGCATCAGCATTTGTTTGGTATCATTCAGGGCGGCATGGAACTGGATCTGCGAGCGAAAGCTGTCAAACAGGTGACGTCTCTGAACTTGCCTGGCTACGCCATCGGTGGCGTGTCTGTCGGAGAAGGCCATGACGCGATGGTGCGGATCGTGCGACACACAGCGCCGTTGATGCCATCTGATCAGGTTCGCTATCTCATGGGAGTCGGGCTGCCTGAAGACATCGTGGCCGCCGTCGGGTGCGGCATGGATATCTTCGACTGCATCATTCCGACTCGTTACGCACGCGAAGGGACCGTTTTCACGTGGGACGGCAAGATGCGACTGCAGGACAAAAAATTTCGCAAGGATCGGTATCCGATTGATACAGCCTGTGAATGTCTGAGCTGCGCAGGCGGATTCAGTCGCGCGTATCTGCGGCACCTGCTCTTCGCCGACGAACCGCTCTACGGCACGCTGGCAACGCTGCACAACCTGCACTTTTATCAGGATCTGATGCGGGCGATTCGCAAGGCGATCGAAGAGAATCGGTACGCCGCCTGGTCAGCCGAGTTTCTGCAGCGACACCTGCCGAAAGGTACTGGAAACTGAGAGGTTACTGCTGCGGTGCTAATCTTTTTTAACCCCGGATGCCCACGGAGGATTTGATGGCTCGGATCTGGATGACGATCGGAATGCTGGTCCTCAGCAACATCTTTATGACGTTTGCGTGGTACGGACATCTGAAAGACCTCAGGGATCGCCCCTGGCTGGTCGCAGCGCTGATCAGTTGGGGCATCGCGCTGTTCGAGTATCTGATCCAGGTTCCCGCCAATCGAATCGGCAATGAAGTGATGAACCTCGGCCAGCTCAAGATTCTGCAGGAAGTGATTGCATTGGCTGTCTTCGTGCCGTTTGTCCTGCTGTACTCGAAGGAAAAACTGACACTGGATTATCTCTGGGCCAGCCTGTGTCTTCTGGGAGCGGCGTTCTTTGTGTTTCGGACGAAGCTGATGGGGATGTAATAGTCGTCGTTCGCTCCGCGAACGAAACGCGAGTACCCCCCCAGTCGATCACCAAAATGTTACAAAGAACAGATGAGATTCGAACGAAGGTCGGTATTGCAGGCGGACCGAATCGTTCGCGGAGCGAACGACGACTATCACACCGTGCAAATACTTCGCATCCGAAATGTCACGCCGCTGGCGATCCAGAATGTCGCGGCGATACACAGCAGGATGCCGACGTCGAACCACGGAAACGTCCCGGTCTGGATGATGATGGCCGGTCGGTAGTATTCCATCACCGACAGCCATGAAAAGCTCTTCGCCCACTCCTGAAACTGCGCCAGAAAGTTGAGCAAAAATGATGCGAGCATCGTGGCAAACACGACGCCAATAGCGCGGCCTCGGCGATCGCTGAGAGCCGAGATGAAGAAGGCGAAACTGCCAACCGCCAGATAAACTGCGGCAAAGTTCGCCATCACCATCATTGTGTGTGACACCGACAGCCGCATCTCTGGCTGCACGGTCAACGAAGCGGTGAGATGCCCGGCGTATCCAAATGTAAGGATACAAATCCCGGACATCAACCAGCCGATTGTTTCCGAAACAAAAACTTTCCAGCGCGAAACCGGCAGACACAACAGAAAGTCGGCCGTTCCCCGATCAATCTCACCGGCAGGCATTCGCGAACAGTACATGACTTCATGCGCCCAGGTTAACGTCAGCACCGTCGGATGCACCCAAAGAAACGCCTGCGACAGCTGCGACGACATCTGCTCGCCCGGATCAACGCCCAACAACGCAGTAATCAGGGGTTTGACCATTGGCATCTTGTCGAACATCGTGTGAATGTTGCCGAGGATTTTCGGCAGCAGCGCGGTGAGCAGTCCCATGATCGCGCACAGTCCGAGACTCAGCCACAGCACCGGCCAGCGCACTTCCATCCAGATTTTGCTTAACAATCCATTCATGCGTAGGATTGTATTCGATCGCCGATTGAAATCGGAATCAAGGTCATCGAGAATCTGTCTGTTGTGGATTTGGACAGGCATTCGATTTGGCATCGAGCGGAAAACAACTGTCTGTACTTGTAGTGGGATTCGCCAGAATTCCATACGATTGCGGGATTTCTGGCGAAATCCACTACGACAGTTATTGGCCGCTTGATGTTTAGGAGGCAAAATGAAACATGTCAATCGCCGTGGCGACACTTACTACGCCTTTGAAGGCGTCACAAAAACTGGCAAACCAAAGTATTTTGCATCGAAGAAGTCATCCAGTGACGCCGCTCGGCGAATGACGGCGATGCCGCAGGAGTTTGAGTTCTACGAGAATCCCACCAACGGCACAGTTGTGATTCGTCGGATCAAAGAATCTGACATCTTGCCGTCTGAACTGGAACTGCTGTCGGATCTGGTTGTTCGCCACTGTGATTGTCAGTGTCGGGTGGTCATTGAGGACAATTCGCTGGTCGTCTATTCTGCGGCAAGCCCGAGTCCTGGTATCCAATCACTCATGGGCATGTTTGGCACGTCGGTAGCTGAATTGTCCCAATACTCAAACTATTCGGCTGACCTGAAGTTTGAACTCGTCGATCATGAGCGAAGAACGTTTTCTTCGTCTCGCTACTGCCATCGCAGTTTCATGGAAGGCTGGATGCACCTGGGCCGGAAGACCGGCTCACTTTCGGAGCTCGCAACGAAGCTGTTGCCTCATCTTGGCAAAGAATCGTTCTTTGAACTTTATTAACAGCGCTGATTGCGATCAGCAACGATTGAAGGAGTATAGCAATGGCAGAATTCACGGCGACGCAGGGACGCTACCTGTCGTACATTCACACTTACACAGAAGGCTTTGGGCTGCCGCCAGCGGAATCAGAGATTGCAGAGATTCTTGGCGTTTCTGGCCCGTCTGTGAATCAGATGCTGAAGAATCTCCAGAAGAAAGGACTCATCCGCCGCGAGCCGGGTAAGGCACGATCGATTGAAATCCTTGTTCCCATCGCGGAAATCCCCAAATGGAAGGGCAAACGAATTTCGCGAATTGTCACGCGATGGGGACCAGCGCCACCAAAGAAACAACGTAATCCGATTCAAGCCGGAGACAGCGCCGCAACGAACACGCGGCAGATTTACCGTTTCAAGATCAGTTTGAGAGAAACTAAACCGTTGATCTGGCGACGCATCGAGACTCCGGATGTCACGCTCGAAAAACTGCACGAGTTGATTCAGACGTCCATGGGCTGGACGAACTCGCACCTTCATCAATTCAAAGTGGGAGTGGACCGATACACAGACCCTCGCTTTCTTCGAAATGACGGGGAAGATTTTGGAGCGACGAGCTACAAAGGTATCCGAATCAGCGATCTCGTCAGTCAGCACGGGGAAAACCTTCGACTGACCTACGAATACGACTTTGGCGATTCATGGTTGCACGATATCGAGCTGGAATCCCAGGCCGAAGCAGATCCCAGGCAGAAGTATCCTCGCTGCATCGACGGCGGGCGAGCCTGTCCACCGGAAGATGTTGGTGGTGTTTACGGGTTCGAAGAATATGTCGGTATCATCACCAATCCGAATGATGAACAATACGGAGAGATGCTCGAATGGAATGGCCCCTTTGATCCCGCTTCATTCAATCCCGAACGTGCAACGCGAGCGATGAAGAAGGGTTTGCCAAAATGGTGACGCAATCTCAAAGAGCGGATCACGAGGAATGTCAGGGCTCTGTAGGCTCGTAGTACCTGCGAAACAATGTCTCCAGCGCCGGTGGACCAATCATGACGTCGGCAAAATTCTGCTCCGCAGCCCAGTGTATGAACGGCGCGGATGATCCCATGAGTTCCAAAACACATGTGCGGTGCCGCAATGCAGGTGAGACCATGAGGGTTGCCGCTGCGGACTTCTCATTTGACGCATCGGGCGAGTATTTGACATCAATGCCTGTCGGCCAGTTGAGTTGCGCTGCCTGCTGCTGTTCCTGCAGAGTCACGACGATCATCCGCGGTGCCTGCGATTTGAGGGCGCTCAGAGTCGAGTCTTCCACGATCGTTCCATCGCGCACGATCGCGATTCGATCACACAGCGTTTCGACTTCACTAAGCGTATGACTGGAAAACATCACCGTGTGCCCTTGCTGGGCAAGCTCGCGGAGGCACAGCATCAGGGTGTCCTGCATCAGCGGATCGAGTCCCGAGGTAGGTTCGTCCAGAATGACGAGACGCGGCGAATGAGCCAGCGCAAGGACCAGGGCCACCTTCTGGCGATTTCCTCGCGACATTTTTCGGACGACCAGATCCGGTTCCAGTCGAAATCGTTCAGCCAGTTTCAGGCCATTGGGCAGCAGATCGCGACCGTGAATCCGCGAGATCATGCGGAGACCACGTCGCGGCGTCAGCCAGGGATACAACCGCACATCGCCCGCGACGTAGCCGACATCCCGTCGAATGGCTGGGCCATCGCTCCAGCAATTCTCGCCAAAAATCCGAGCAGCCCCGGAACTTGGCCGAAGCAACCCCATCAAAACGCGAATGGTCGTCGACTTCCCTGCCCCGTTCGGGCCTAGGAACCCAAAGATTTCGCCCGCATTGATCGTGAGATTGACATCACTAATCCCGCGCCGCGACCCGTAGGTTCGGCAAAGGGCAGTGGTGACAATGACGGACATCCAGTTCTTCCAGCATGATCGTGGGGTTGAGTTTTCGTTCGCAGACAGGAACGAACTTTATGCTGGTGATACTGTGGATTCAAATCATGTTGTCGGAACGTTTTTTAAGCAACAATTGATCTCGCCCCGTGCCAGCTCGCCTGGCACGAGCGGAAGATTTGCAATTAGCAAGCGTACACAAACACGAGGCCGCCCCGGTTGGCTTGTCCAACCGGAGCGGAAAGTTTTGCACGATGAACCATGTGCAACGCTGCGAAACCTGGCTTCCTGCCAGGCAAGCGAGGCTGTTGATTTAGTGAGCGGCAAGGCGCTAGCCGCCGGTGAATGTTTGAAAAACACTGGCAAAAACCGGCGGCTAGCGCCCTGCCGATCGCCTAAGTCCCGCGAATGGCGAAAAGGTTTGCCGCTGAAACCGATTCCCGTCCAGGGGAAGGGATTTTCCGGTTGAATCGGTTCATGTCACGACTCGGAAGGCCGTTTTTCTGCAGTCGCGAACCTCGGCGCGCCGAAAGCTGTCTCATTACGTGGTCAGAAACTTGAATCACCGCAAGTCGGCGGTTACGATTCCCCGCAGTTCATGGTGGCTATAGCTCAGTTGGTTAGAGCGCTAGATTGTGGTTCTAGAGGTCGCCGGTTCAAGCCCGGTTAGTCACCCTTTTGAAGCCTCGTTCGCATTTGCTGCGAATGAGGCTTTTTTATTGGATTCTGTCAGCTCAGCAAAAGCGACAAATCTTCGGAGGACAGCGAACGGATCAGGCTGGCGTCGGCGGATATGATGGATTCGGCCAGTTGTTGTTTGTCCTTTTGCATCTCCAGAATGCGTTCCTCAACCGTGTCTTTGCAGATCAGGCGATACGCGAACACATGTCGGTCCTGCCCGATGCGGTGAGCTCGATCAACAGCCTGAGCCTCCACGGCCGGATTCCACCACGGGTCGAGGATGAAAACATAATCGGCGGCGGTGAGATTCAATCCGTGACCGCCGGCTTTCAGACTGATCAGAAACAGAGGACATTTTTCATCCGTCTGAAACCGCGATACGATCTCCTGACGCTTGTTGGATTTGCCGTCAAGGTATTCGTATCGGATGCCGACCTTGTCCAGTTTCTTTTTGACGATCGCCAGCAGGCTGGTGAACTGAGAAAACACTAAAGCCTTATGCCCGTCTTCAGCAATCTGCGTCAGTTGTTCCAGAAGCGTGTCCAGTTTCGCGCTGTCTTCGTTCTGGCGTTTCGAATCGATAAGTCCCTGATGACAGGCTGCCTGGCGCAGGCGAAGCAATGCTTCCAGAACATGGATTTTTGATCGCTTCAGGCCAAGTTCTTTAATTTTCGACGACAGCTGAACGCGGTAATAATCCCGAAGCTCGTTGTACAACTTGCGCTGTTTTGGCGGCATTTCGCAGTACAACGTCTGCTCAGTCTTGCCGGGAAGTTCTGTCAGAACCTGTTGCTTCGTACGTCGCAGCATGAAGGGCCGTAGAGCCTTCGACAAAGTGTTCAGGGCGGCGGCTTTGTCGTCTTCGTTATTAGACGCCGCCGTCAATTTTTGAAATGCGCTGCTGGCTCCGAGCATGCCGGGGTTCAGGAATTCAAACAGCGACCACAGTTCCCCCAGGTGGTTTTCAACGGGCGTTCCTGTCATGGCCAGACGATGATCGGCCTTCAAAAGGCGACACGCTTTAGCAGCCTGCGAATCGGAATTCTTGATCGCCTGTGCTTCATCAAGAACGATGTAGTCGAATTGCGTCGCCTGAAGATCGACGATGTCCTTTCGCAAAGTACCGTACGTGGTCAGGATGACATTGATGTCAGCCAGATCGTGATCACGTCGCTGCAGCCCGGTATAGTTGACGATTTTCAGTTTCGGTGTGAACCGAGTGGCTTCATTGCTCCAGTTGAAGATCAGACTCTTCGGCACGACGACCAGCGACGGTCGCCGAGTTTCGCCGGATTTCAGGCGTCGTGTGCGACGGGCCTCCAGCAGCGAAAGAACCTGAATAGTTTTCCCGAGTCCCATGTCGTCGGCAAGGCATCCTCCCAGACGGAAATCATTCAGGAAATGCAGCCAACTCAGCCCGTCCTTCTGATAGTCTCGTAACTCGCCCTGAAACGATTTCGGCGCGCTCCGGGTTTTGATGCCGGTAAAGTCCTTCAGTTTCTTGCAGTAGGCTTTGAAGCCGCGATCGCGGGTAACGTTGTCCTGAGCGTCCAGCAACGCATCAAGAATCATCGCCTGAGACGGCTTGAAGCGAATCACGTCTCCACTGACTTCACCGAAGCTCGCGATCGTGCCATACCGACGCAGCCATTCCTCGGGCAACATCCCGCGTGAGCCATCGCTCAGTGTGACGAAATACGCCCCTGATTTGAGGGCCTGCAACAGCGTTGGTAAGGCCGCCGTTACGCCGTCAAAATCCATGTCGGCGTTTAGTTCGAACCAATCGAGTCCTGATGTCACACCGATGCGGAAACTGCCCGGCTGCTTGATGATTGCTCCTTCGGCCTCAACTTCCCAGCCAAGTGCCATTAGTTTATGAATGACATTGACGGTCTGGCTGCCCACGAACTGAACATCAATATCCGGCGCTCGGAAGTGGGATGGCAGCGATTGGCCGCCGAGTTCTGTAATCGACCTCAGATGATCCGCCTCAACGGAAAAATCTCGCCAGAAAGCCTGTGCCTCCATGTCGTTCCAGACAGCTCCATGCTGGTTTCGAATCGAAACGGCGACGTCGTCGTAAAGGAAGTCGATCACTCCGAACGTGTACCGCATTTGACGAAGCATTTGTGGCAGTTTATCCGCCGCCAGCAGGCGCAGTCGCGGCTTGCATGTCACGTTCATTCGATGAGGACAGAAGTCGGCGGGTAGCGGCATCCGCAGCAGTTTTGGAGTCTGAAGAACCTGCTTCAGGAACAGCTGATGATCATCGAAAGAAACACGCAGTTCTGGTTTTCTCTGCAGCAGTCGGACCCAGCCTTCTTTGTCGCCAAGCCGCGCGAAGGCGAGAGATTCCGGAAAAACGGCGAGACCTGCGGATGTCATCAGCATCATGTCGGCGATTGGCCGTGTCTGCTGCATTGCTCCGATGGAATCTCCTGCAATGAATGTATTTTGGATCATGCGCCCTGTGATGATCCACTCTTGCTGTGCGGGCTTTTGAACGAAGTCAATCACAGGTTCCCAGACCGCGTCGTCCTGCCATGTAAGGAACTTCACATCCTCCATTGACACTTCAGCTGACAGGCGCCAGCAGAGTCGGCCAGTCTTTGCCAGTTGCGGCAACAGGGCTGGCTGAAACACGGGTTTGATCTCGACCGTCGTCGTGCTCGGCTGCGAATAATAGCTGTAGGAATACACTGGAAGATTCGAGGTTGTGATGCTGAGCAATTGCTGCATCAGAGGGGCGTGTACCGGATCTTTCAATGCATCAAGGGTGTTTCGATCCAGCCGAAATTCCTTGATGCTTCCGAGGGCTCCGCTGGCACGGAACTGTTGAGTCATCAGGTCGATGGTCACGCTGTCCTTGTCGACTGAACGACTGATGTCGATGACATACCAGAACTGCTGACTTTGCAGTATCAACTCGCCGGTGCTCGCTGGCGTATGAGCATCAATCGAAGCCGTCGATTCGCTGCCCAGTCGGCGCAGTTCGGTCATCCAGTCTGGTTGACGCGCTTGTTGCCGCGATGTCCCGTGGTGCTGCGACGGTGGGTGTTGCTGCGACGTCTGGCCGCTGGTCTGCCGGATATCGGTCTGTGGTGCTGGAAGTCGAGCCTGCCTGGCAGTTTTTTTGTCGTCTGAATCCAGTTGAAGAATCGTCGCCCAGAGATGTTTGCACTGGCCGGTCCCTGCAAAATACGGGCAGGAACATTCGGTGCCCACGATGTTGGTTGTTTCTCCGTCCAACACAATCCGAACATCATAGACGCCACCATGACCGTTCTTCACAATTGCGACGGCCTGGTCGCTGTCTCTTTCCAGAATCGTGACAAAACGGGAGGCGAAGTAGACTCGGCCTCGTGACCGAACTCCGGATCCGAAATCGGACTTTTCCTGCGTGGCGAGACTCATTGGCGCTGGCGATCTTCCATGAAAATACAATGTGATCAATTCCGCACCACGTGCAAGGGATTGGCTGCGACGGCGATACTTCAGAGTCCGTAGTGTAAGTCAGGACGACCTAAAATAAACCCTGATACCGCAGTTTAGACGACTGGCTGTGTGAGATTCCCGTTCTCCGGCCGCACAGAGTTACACATTCTGGCGACCACTCTATTCGTCGTCCGCCTCGTCTTCATTCAGATCAATTTCCGGCTCTGGCGGATCTTCCAGCATTGGAAGACCGAAATGTGTCTCGACACATTCGGCGATCTGGCAAAGTCGACCGATCACTCGGGCCTGTAATGGTGGCAGGCTGCGACCGATGGAATCGGCGGCTTCGTACAGGGCGACAGGATCGTCCTGGCTGGGGATTTGCTTCAGCAGATAGTCACCGACGGAAATGTCCGCGTTGGCGTGGTCAAACGGATAGGGCAGACTTTCGAACGAGCGTCGCAGATGCACGACGTGGTCGAAGAGTTCCTTCATCGACGCCTTGATATGGTTAATCAGCTGCATGTTTTCGTTGTTGTCGGAAAGAATCGACAAGAGTTTGCCCATCGTGATCTGACAATCCCGAATCATCAGCAGTTGACCGAGTCGTTCGTTCACGTGTTCGAACATCTCCAGTAACTGGTCCATCTCCGCGACAGAAAAACCGTCCTTCGCCAATGCGGACTCCAGGTCCGTCGTGCGAGCCAACTGCAGCGCCGCGTACAGGCGATCGGCGGTCGCCTCCTCAAACGGAACCAGTTTCGATTCCACCCTGCCCTGTTCGATCTCGGCCGCTTCTTTGGCATCGTGGACTTCAGACCGCGACGTCAGCGACATTGAAAAATCTTTGCGACGCACCTTTACGCTGGCTTTAATCAAAGCATCCGCGAGACCAATTTCGATAAGTCGCGTGTCGGCTGCATCATAGATTTCCCAGGCCTTGCCGTAGCTGTCCGCCAGCTTCAGCATCTTCGCCCGGTAACGCTTCAGGTGCAGGACGGTCGTATCGATATCTGCTGCAGCCTCCCACGCCGCATTGGGTGTTGGCAGTGGGCGATACCACGAAACATGGCCCTGAAAGAAACGTCGCAATGCCTTCCATCCCTCCTGCTGCGCTTTCAGTCGCTCCATCAATTCATCGACCGGATGGATGTCCGACTTCTTGAGTTCCTTGCCGAAAATCTCTTTGTAGTAGTCCCAGGTCACGGCGCGCGACAGAAAGTTAAATCGCCGAAACAGATGCGCGGCCGGCAACCGCAGATGGAAGATGCCATCCGTGTCTTCCTTCGCGGCGCTTGCCATGCGTTCGGTGTCGGCCGGGTGCGAATCAAACAGTCCGGTCTTTGACTGCAGAATCATCTCGTCGATCTTTGAATGCACCTTCTCCGGCAGCTGGTCCGCATTGAGCAGAATCAGTTTCGGAAGATTGTCGCCCAGTCGTCCTTCGGAGTAGAAACTGCCGAGATCACCCAGTGCGCCGCGATAGGCGACGTTAAGCACCGCCAGTTGACGCGCGGTTGTGGCGAACGTGCGGCTTCCAGCAAGTCGCGCTTCGTGGCGATCCGCGTCGAATTCCATCTGACGCAGCAAATAGCCGCTGATCAGGTGTCCGAGCATCATCAGTACCCACAGTACTTTGCGCGTCAGCCAGACGCAGAGACGTGTCAGGTACAGCACCCAGCCAATCCGGATGTCAACATTTCGTGACCAGTCCGCAAGCCGCTCATCCCATGCGTCGCGTTCGTAGACGACGCGGGTAAACCACATGCTGATCGAACGAATCATATAAGAAAGCCGCATCCCGGCCCCCTGGGTGAAGTGCCCGAATTCATGCGCCAGAACACCCGCAAACTGCCGCATCGTCAGCCCAGCCACCAGCGGCATACCGATTGTCAGGACAAGATCATGCCCCATCATACTCAGCAGACCCCGGCCAAAGCTGGCGCTGGCGTTGATGTTGCAGTCGATGTCGATTCGCCGTGGTCTGGGTGAACCCACCGCTTCGCAAATGCGATCAACGAATTCGAACAGCAGCGGATCATCATCGGGCTTGAGCGTGCGTCGTCCTGAGTCCTTGCCCGGTTTCGAAAACAGCGGCTTGAGCATAAACAGAATCAGCACGACGCCCGCAATGATTGGAGTCAGGTAAGCCAGAAAGGCGATGAACACGCCGCGTCCGGCATTGTGACCGGATCCTGATCCAGCGGCTGCCGACATCATGCCGGTATGGTTCGTCGCGTGATAATACATCAGCCATCCGACACCGAAGATCATGCCCAGATAAATCAAAGGCAGCGTGATCATAAACAGCGATGTGAGCGCGATGCCGATTCGATACGAACCCGCGATCGGAACCGGCTCGATGGCCGGGCTGGTAAAGGACGCGAAGACTTTCTGTCGCAGCGTTTCAAAGTCTTCCGGCGGCGCGGAAAGCGTCGCCGCCGTATGTCGTATGGACTCCGCCTGCAAATCCTGTGGCCCTCGAACGATACGCGCGCGGACGGTCGTTTTAGCCGCCGCATCGGCGACGACCGCAACGACAGGTTCGGCCTTTTCCTCTGCCGACAGTCGCCGAGCACGGCGGATCGTCGGTGCGGATGGTGCCTGAGTCTCCGGAACGGCGGGCTGCGACGGGGCAGATTGCTTTCCCGATACCTGCAGCACTGCCTGGCACTTTACGCAGCGAATTCGTTTGCCAGCATGTTCATTCTTGACAGCAAACGCGGCTCCGCACGCATGGCATTTAATGGCAATCGCCATGATCCTACTCCAATCTCAGGTTGAGTTGGCAGGATACTCACTCGCACAGTGCAGAACAATTGTTCTCCACCGACGTTCTCCGGCGACTCCCGATGAGCAGGCGTGCGAAAGTTGGGAGCCAGAATTGGCCGAAGAAGACTGTGGTAGTTGCGGCGCGTGCTGTCGTCAGGGCTTCGATCTGGTGCCGGTCTCTGCACGCGACCCGTTTAGAAAGTTGAACCCGGAACTCGTGCAACTGCAAAACGGTGAGCATATCGTTCCGCGCCCCGGCGGCACATGCGTCGCGTTGGACGGGGATGGCGCGGCGGCGACACCGTATCGTTGTCGCCACTATGTCACCCGTCCGAAGAACTGCCAGGATTTTGAGGTTGCCGGAGACGCCTGCCTGCTCGCCCGCCGTCGCGTTGGGCTCAGTCGGTAGGGTGGAAGCAGTCGCTATTGGGGGCGATCACGAGAAAAAACACAAGGAAAACAAAAGCAGACCCTCAGGACCGCTGCGAACTGTTGGCTTCGTTTAGAAAGAATCAAAAGCTGCTATTGTACTTTATTTAATAAGTAGAATGTCCCCTTATTCCTCCCCCAGATCGTGTGAGCTTTGGTTGCTGGATAGTGTCCCTTGTGTGCTCGTCACGGCTTTCGCGCTGCCGGAATAAATCCTCTGCCAGCACGCTGTGCAGATCCCGGAGATTCGACACGGATTTTTCCAGGCGACCTCCAAATTTCCTGCCACACGGTTTGTGGTGCGTCAAGGTGCATGGCACCTGACAAACCTTCTGAACCCACTTTGGCTCGGGGCGATGCCCGCAAACCATGCCTTGATTTCTGACTGCGGAGTTTCGAGTTGTCCGATCCGGTCGATATCGATCGCATGTCAATTGGACATAATTCAGTCATTGTTTTTGAGTTTCCGAAACTCGTAAACTTCTTCGCGATCATCAAGTCCGAACTTAATTGATTTCTCAATCAGGTGCAGCGAGAACCCGTTGTGCTTTGGACGATCCGAATTGCCATGAAACTCGACTGCAACCGTGAATCGTCGCTCGTGTGACTCCGGATTGAGAACTACGCCACGGATTTCCTCGCTCGTTCCACGAGCTTTTGAAACATGCCCGACGCATTTGTCCGCGATGAGAAGCTGAGTGCCGACGATCTCCATAACTTTGCCAGCATCATGATCTGCGTCAGCGTCCAGCGGTAGAAATGAAGGTTTGTGATCTGGAAAGGCGCCACCGATCAATTGCCATTTGCCCTGAATCGCGTCAACGGGCAAATCGGCACAGTAGCCTGAAACCTGGTCAATGGCGTTTTGAGCGAACTCTACAGTTTTCGGATCGGATTCTGCCTTCAGAATCGGCAAGCCGCGAGCAGCGTGCCCTTGATACGAACCAAGGGTCGAGATTGCGAACTGTCGGATGCAGTCGAATTTACCAATATCCGTATGAAGATTTAGCGTGGCGTTCAGTCCCCATTCCGGATCGGCCAGAAGCTGTATCAGTTCATCGATCCCTTGTTCGCGTCTTACAGTGGGAGGGTGGTATTGCAGATGCATGATTGCGGTTTGCATGGTTTCGGTGTCACCTGATCGAGCCCATTTTAATAACGTGTGATGAATGAGATCGTTATTAGGTTGTTTCAGCGTGAGATGACCCAATGCCTGGGCTCTAACACTGAATGCTGCGTCCGATTCAATAGCACTCGCGACACTTGCGAGGACTTCCTGTGTAATTTGCTGATGGTGGAGAAGTAACTGCAACGCAAACCCGCGATTCGAGGCCGATGGGTCGGACCGGCTCATATCGATCAACCGCGAAGCAATTTTTGAGTCCATCAAAGAACCGCACACATTCACGGCACGCATCCGAACCGTCTCATTCTGATCGTTGGACGCCTTAAGCAACGCAGGAATGAGTTTGGTGTCATTTCTTTGAACCCAGAAAGAAATATCATTCGCACCCCGCTCAAATTCGAAGAACAGAAGCAGCGTCATCAATCGTTCGCTCGTAGTCCCTTCAGCCAATAGTTTTGAAGCTCTGGACGCCAGATCGGTGTCCAGTTCCAGCAGTGCAAATGGTTCGATCATGATGCTGTCCATTCGAGAGTAGCTCTGGAAGAACTTCTCAACGGATGCATCAGGATGCCGTGCGGCAATCTGAAACAAATAGTCGACAGCATGTCGCTGATGGCGGGGTCCTGCGATACTGGCAATGGCTCGGGCGACCTTTTGCAATTGAGCAGGATTCTGTTCTTGTTCAGTAGTGGAGTACCATTTTGCCATAGCGCTCCGAATTGAATCATCATACTGCGGTTGGTCACGGAAATACTGAATTGCCCGAAACGCTTTGATAGCCGTCAATGGTGCGTCATCGGCAGTTGTCTCCGTAACACAACTGTTCCAGAACGTTTCCAGCCAGTGATCGACTGATTTTCCACCAAAACCAATTTGAACACCAGTTGTCTGAGATCGCCACTTGACTTCCGCAGCACTCATTCCGCTTGCCCAAGGCTCAGTGGCGTCAGCAGCGATACCGGCAGGTGTCCAGGTGAAGTCGGCTAACGCCGGAGTTCCAGAATCTTTCCGGGACTTCTTATTGGAAGTCGAGGCTCCGTGGAGTGCCGCGCCGATCAGACGCAACGAGATCTTTCCAGCGTGATTGGCGTCGGTGCTCCAGTTTCCGTTGTAGCGGCGTTCAGACTCAGACCACTCAATCTCAAACGATCCAGCCCCCGGTGCTGAGTCGCCGGGAAATTCTCCGTGATACTTGCCAGCCTCCGCTTGGCTGAGTTTAACATTGCCCCATTCGTCGCTGACCCATGTCCCAGTGATTTCAGGAGGCTCATCAGCGTTTATGCCCAGCACGGTGAGCAGCAGAATTGCGAGTGTCATAGTCATAGCGAAATTTTCTCTGCGATAACGACTGAAGAACATCTCCCTGGGGAGAATAGTTTACCCGGACGCCACCGGGGCCATCCCACCACCGGGCCTATCCAAAGTTGATCGATTTTACTTTGGATGGCCCCGATGTCTATCGAAATCGCGATGATGTGACGTGCTGCAATGACTTGGGCTAGATACTTCCTGAAGATGCCGGAGACTCGACACAGATTTCCAGGCGACCTCCAAATCTCCGGCCACAGTGTTTTGCTGTATCAAGATGCATGGCTCCTGACAATTCGAAACCTTCGCCAGCTGTTCCCCGTTGTTCCAGAAACAACGCAGTTGTTGAGACTGATTACAAACCCAGCAGCGGAAGGCTGTCGCGAAAAATCAGCCGTTCGATCGCCTCGTCATTCAGTCGCGGAAGTGCCGTACCGGCCAGCATTGCATTGAGACTCCGCAGTCCGTCAATCGTCGCCTGAACCGTCGTAAATGGATAGTCAGTTCCAAAGAGAACCTTGTCCCAGATGCCATACTCCTGCACCAGCATCAGACTGTGATACAACTGAAACGGGCGGTAATGCAAAGCCGACAAGTCTGCATAAACATGAGGATGCTTTCTGATCACAGCTACGCATTCGCCCTCATACGGATGACCCAGATGGGCAAGGATAATTCGTAATTCCGGGTAACGAGCGGCAACGGGGTCGAGATGTCTCGGCAGCGTGCATTCCAGCGGAGCCTGTGAGATAAACGTGGTCCCGGTGTGCAGCAACACTGGTAACTGATGTTGCTGAGCGTACTCCCATAACGGGCTCAGCCATTTTTCATCAGGACGAAATCCTGCGTACATCGACAACAGCTTGATTCCCCGCAGACCGAGTTCCTGATGTCCGGTCTGCATCTCATGCTCCCAGCCGTCCTGAGTCGGATCCAGTGACAGGAAGCCGATCAGTTGATCGGGGTGCGCATCGACGTAATTCCGGACCGACTGGTCGTCCACCCAGAGCCCGCTGAGTTTTGCTTTGCCTCCAAACACGATTGTTCGAACATCCGGCACCGACGTCCGTTGATAGTCTTCGAAGCGCACCGTCAGATCCAGTTCAACTCCTGCTTTGGCCCTGCGGCTTTGCTGACGGAAATCGTCATTGAAGTGATCGGGGTAGCACCAGAAATGGCTGTGAACATCAATGATCGGCATCGTGTGCCTCCACGGTTTTAAATACGAACGACGACCACAGAAGTCCGGCGACAACCAGAACGCCCATGTTGATGTAGAAAATCGGATCCCACTGATCCCGTCCAGTGAAACCTCTTGCACCCAGCAGGTCGGCAAGCGCTCCAACCATATACTGCGAACTCATCGCACCAAAGACCCCCACCGAATTCATGAGACCGAACAACGCTCCCACGTGTTTTCCACTTATGCCAATGGAACACGACCACCACAGCGGTTGGGTCGCCTGCGTGGCAAAACAGGAGAACGCCGCGAACAAAGCCGTCAGCCAGGGACTTTCCGCCATCATGCCACAGCCAAGCATTGCGGATGCCATAAAAAAAGAAGTTCCTCCCAAGAGGCGCTTTCGCAGAATCCCGCCTTGCCTGGTGATCAAATCCAGAAGAAACCCTCCCGCAAAAGTACCAACGGCCGCAAACGCCAACACCATTGAAGTCATCAATCCGGCATCGGTCGCCCCAACTTTGCGCCCCTCCCCGAGGTATGTCTGGAACCACGAAAAGTAGATGTAGCTGTTGAACGATCCACAGGCCATGATCAGGCTCAAAAACCAAATGCTCGGATTTGCTGCCACTAGTTTCCAGGGAATCGAAGTGTGGACCGCTTCTGCCGACGCACCTCGTCCGATGTACTCTGCTTCCAATGTGTTGACGGCCGAATGATCCGATGGATCATCACGAAACCATATGTAGAAACTGACAGCCCAGACCACGCCGACACTTCCAAATGCCGCGAACGTCCAGCGCCAGCCGATCTCTTGAATCAGCACCGCCGCCAGAAACGGAGCCGCCGCGCCACCGACCTGAGACGCCGCCAGCAAAATACCCATCGCGCGCCCTCGTTCGTGATCCGGAAACCACCGGGACATCACTCGAGCAACATTGGGGAAGGCTCCTGCTTCACCAGCTCCGAACAGAAAGCGAACCGCAACCAGTGTCCAAAGCCCCGTGCACGCTCCGGTTAATGCGGTAAATACAGACCACCAAAGCGAAATTCGTGTCAGGATTCGTCGTGCCCCCAATCGATCGCCCCATCGTCCGGTAGGAATTTCAAACAGTCCGTACGCAAGCGTAAATGCCATTACATAGAACGTCGTCTGGTTGTAGGAAATCTTAAGATCTGCTCGAATCGACGTCACGGCAGCCCCCATGCAGATTCGATCCAGGTAGAGAATCCCCGACAACAAACAAAGCACGCCAAGCACTTTGAAGCGAGCTTTGGTCATCGTCGAGGATGCGGCCATCGCAGCATCGTGCGTTGACTGCAGCCCGGCATCTGCATTGTGTTTGTTCTGGCCGTGTCCTATTGAAGGATTTTCGGATCCGCTGCTGTCCGGCGGTTGCGGCATATCGTATTCCTTCGCTGAGAATGTGAGTTATGAAAATATTGTCAGTGAATGTCGAAAACTCTGAATTGGCGAGCGGTGGGTGTGAGCCCACCGAGTTACACGAACGTGACTCGGAGGGCTCACGCCACTCCGCTCGCCAGGGTTCTTTCCGTCCCGTCGATTAGAACACGACTCAGCGATCGACTCGATACTTCAGCAACAGCTTTTCATCCAATTCCACTCCGAGTCCAGGACCATCAGGCACGACTGCCGACGGAGGCCCCAGATTCAGAGGCTGCGTGAGCAGATCTGTGTCATAATACAGAGGCCCGATTGTGTCGGCCGGAAATGCATCGACGTCCACTTCAGGAAACGCGGCAGCCACATGCAGCATAGCGGCAGTGCCGATGCCAAGTTCCAGATTGCTGCCAATTGTGCAACGCAGCCCGGCGGCTCGCGCGATCGCTACGATATCACCGGTCGCGGCGATCCCTCCATGCTTCCCTGGATAAATGCTGAACACATCGACCGCCCGATGGCTGGCAAGCAGCCAGGCATCCTGCAGCGTGAAGATGCTTTCGTCAGCCATCAGCGGAGTCGAAGTCTTTCGCCGAAGTTCGGCCATCGCCGCATGGTCACCGGGCGGAATCGGTTGCTCCGCGAGCAACAAATTCACGTCCTGAAGTTCCCGCAGGCAGTAGTGTGCTTGCTGCACCGTCCATCCGCAATTCGAATCAATGGTCATGGGAAGATCGGGGCCACAGACTTCACGCACGGCCCGGACTCGCGCAATGTCGGTGACAGGATCCAGTCCCGTCTTGACTTTGATGCAGGTCACGCCGAGGGCCAGATGCTGTTCGGCCATCAAGCGAGACCCGGCGATATCACGAGCCCAGACGACCAGCTTGATGCGGACTCGATCACGCACCTTGCCGCCAAGCAGTTGATAGACAGGCAGTCCGACGGCCTTCCCGGCGATATCCCACATCGCCATCTCCACCGCCGCACGAGTGAACGGATTGAGCTTGACCGCGAATTCCATGGCACGTCGAATCGTGGTGATATCACGTGGATCATGCCCCAGCAGCACGGGTTCGATGCAGTCGCGAAGCACAGCCATCGCCGTGGCCTGATTCTCTCCGCTCCACAAGGCACTGACCGTGGCTTCCCCAAGGCCGGTCAAACCTTCATCGGTATGCACGCGAACAATGACAAACGGTGACGTCGCGTGTTCGCCGTGGGCCGTCTTTGCCGTCATCCCTTTCTTCAGCGGAACACAGACCGGGATGGCTTCGATTTGAGTGATCTTCATAATGCTGTTGAGTCTTCATCAAGTTTGATCTGTGCAATTGGACAACGCGAGGCCGTGTTCATGTGAGGTATAAATAAACGGGATCCAAAATGCGATTGAATCGCAAACACTGGTCGGGAAACGGGCGCTGTCTCCGATTTCGATAGGTCTGTCACAGCTTGATTTGAGGGTTAACTGTAGTGGACGAGGTGACGAGTCCCTGTGTTTTATGGCACTTCAGGACTCGTCGCCTAGTCCACTACCCCAGTTTTTAGCTGTGACAGCTCGCTACTTTCAAAATCTGGTTGCGGGCTACTCACGATTGGAACAATTGAGGACAATTGTTCTACAATGGGCTGATTCAACGCGAGACAATTCGGAGAAAAACCATGCCAATGCACGACTGGACGAAAGTGGAAGCGGGGATCTTCCACGCCTTTCATCACCGCTGGATTTCCGCTATCAGCGATGCCCTCAATCAAGGATCGCTGCCAGCCGACTACTACGCGCTTCCCGAACAAGTCGCGGCAGGCTTTGGGCCGGACGTGCTGACGCTTCAGGGCGGTACCGGGGACGCAGACGAGATCGGCGAAGATACAACTCCCGGCGGCACAGCCACCGCACTGCGAACTCGCCAACAGTCGCGCTTCACCGCTCAGACCGAAGCCGAATTCTATCGCCGCAAGAAGAGTTCCATTGTGGTGCGGCATGTAAGTGGAGACCGCATCGTTGCCATGCTCGAAATCGTCTCGCCCGGCAACAAATCCAGCCGAGCCGCGTTCCAGGCCTTCGTCGAAAAAGCCAGTGAATTGCTCGAACACCGCATCCACCTGTTGATCGTCGATCCCTTCCCCCCCGGCCCGCGCGACCCAAACGGAATTCACGCTGCCATTTGGGAACAGGTGCAGGACGACTCGTTCCAGCTTCCCGCCGATCAGCCACTGACACTCGTCGCCTACGAATGCGATCAGTTCACCACACGAGCTTCCATCGAACCAATCGCCGTCGGCCAACCGCTTCCGGACATGCCCCTGTTTCTTGAACCCAACGGCTGCGTCATGGTGCCACTCGAAGCGACGTACGAAACAGCCTTCTCCGTCCTGCCCCGCCGATGGCAGAAGGTTCTGGTGCCTTGCAGCGGGTAGCTACGCTTACCTTTGAAAACATGTAGCAGATCTGTCAAGTTGAGTGTGCGATGGCGGAACGATCGAATGTAGGATGGACATTCATGTCCGTCGCACGGCCAGAATCTCGGACATGAATGTCCAAGCTACAGGAATCGCAGCGATGGAACGAGCTTCAGGAACTCGGCCCGTCTCCATTTGACACTCCGGATTTGGCAACCATGCGATAAACTTTCGCGGCAGGACGCCGCGACTGCGATTCGACAGGATGTCCTCACGCGCAACCACTTCAATCCATTGGTCTGAGGCAAGCGGCGAAGCCGCACTGGAATTCACACACCACATGAAACTCTAGTTCATCTCCGACACTCTCTGCAAACACGACGGGCTGAAGGTCCCAGACGCGGACGCCGTGATCCACTGCGGCGACGAATCAAATCATCATGGAAATGCGTGGATGAATGAGCTGAAACACAACAATTTCACTGATCTAAAACCTCGCTGATGCAGGAATCCCGTCGCGATCAATGACGAAACAATCGTTCCAAAATCGCCCCATGATTTCCCAACGAATTTATTAACGCCATATTCTTCTGTTTTTTTGCCAGCTATCAGCATGTTGTTCGAAAAATGGCAAGATCGAGCCATCATAGGCCGGATCCAAAATCTTGATGTCAAACCCAGACTCTTTGAAGGCCTGCCATTTGTCGATCGAGAATTCACTGCCGCGTGATTTATCCGCAGTAGCGCTATCTCCTTGTGCTCCGATTGATTGATACACCGACAGAGAGAATCGCGGCTTGTCGTCTACGCGGAGAATGCTACTTCCATCTGAATTCAAAAAAACATCAACGGACATCGTTAGTTCGTATCGCCCGGCAAAGAAACTTACGGTTTGCCATTCGTGCTTGCTGCTCCCAGTCCCTCCATACATGATGAGCATGTGCTCCGTATTCGAGAACTGCTTTTCCATTTCGATCGCAGGAGCAATGACTGCGCGACCGGACCGAACAGCGGTCCGGTAGTCCTTCGTGTCCCAGCCAGACTGACAACCACTGCATCCGAAACTAAGCAAACATATCGTGACCAGTGCAAAAGTATTCTGATGTATTCCAATCAGACCAAGCATCGTATCAATCTCCGCCGGTGTAAAAATATGGATTACTGAAGTCAGAAGAAACTATAATGGGGAGAAACTCATTGATGGAGGAATGTTCATTTCTTTCCTGGCCTTCCATGTGAGCGTAGCGTGTGTTCGAGCTGAAGTCGAACGGGGGGACTGGGAGACGAACAGGTCATTTCCATACGGTTGCCCATTTTTCAAGGACTTTCGAATGGCTTTTTCCTCGG
>JBBQSE010000018.1:0-41484 GCA_038214195.1 Planctomycetales bacterium | reverse complement strand
GATGCGGGGTAGTTTCTGTTGGTAGAAATCCGTTGCTTTGAACGACGGGTCCGCAGGTTCGATTCCTGCCCCCGCAATGTAAACCGACACTTGATGCGGTGGGGCCTGTGCTGGTACGGGCAGACGGCTCTGAACCGCCGTGACGTGGGTTCGATTCCTACCAACGCAATTCCAGGAAGTCATCCGGCTGGAAGCAAGGCCGTGCCGCGGTAGTTGAACATCGCTCGAAAACAGGTGGCGAGTACATCTCGCTTGTGAGTTCGAGTCTCACGGCTTCCGTTTTCAACAAACGATATGGTCCCGTGTTTCGATTTTCGATTGCTGATTTTCGATTGCTGATTGCTGCCGTTGTAGCTCAATCGCAAATCGGCACTCGCAAATCAAAAATTCTTCGCGTCGGCTGAGCATTGGTGAGCTCAAGTGGCCGTAACCCACCCGCCTTCGAGCTTTGGCGGTTCAACTCCGTCCCGACGCATTCACTTCCATTTTCTCTCATCGCGGGTGGGCCAGTGCCCATCGGGGTCTCATAAGCCTGGACCGCCGGGTGCGACTCCCGGACCCGCCATTTCTCAAACTGAAACAAACGGCCGAGTACGCAAACAGGAAAAGCGGCGAGGTCGAGAGCCTCGTGATTCTGTGGGTTCGATTCCCACCTCGGTCACTGACAACTTGATCCCGTGGTCCAACGGCGACGACATCTGCTCGACATGCAGGAGACGATGGTTCAACTCCATCCGGGATCACTCACTGGTCTGTAGGTGTTTTGGCGGCACACGTCCGTGGTAAGGACGAGGATCGGGTTCAAATCCCGGACGGACCTCTGCAACTGGGCCTGACTGCCGATGGAGGCGACTGATCCTTGCAAGATCGGTGTGATGGGTTCGACTCCCATCAGGTCCACTGATACGGAAGGTAGCCGGATATGGCTTGCCGGGCCGATTTGCTAAACCGCGCGGCCTTCGGGCCTTGAGGGTTCGAATCCCTTGCCTTCCGCTTGTTGAATGGCCTGATGGTGAAACGGAAATCACACCCGACTTCTATCCGGCCCCTGAAAAGATGAAGAGGGGCCAGGTTCGAATCCTGGTTGGGCCAATGTTTGTTTATGGAAGGGCCACCCGATTGGGGACGGGAACCGTTTGGAAGCCGGTCGAACGTTAAAACGTCTTGCGGGTTCAACTCCCGCTCCTTCCGCTGTGGCCGGGTCCGGTGCTGGTTTCCGGAGACAGACTGTGAATCTGCTTGGCAGCGGTTCGGTTCCGCTCGGTCACCTTCGATCAAGTCTACAAGCGTGCTCCTGGGAGAGCAGTCAGCCTCCAAAACTGACGCATGGGGTTCGAATCCTCACGCTTGTGCTGAAAGTAAATGTGGTAAGATCGAATCATGTCACGACCACGCCGGATATATTGCAAGCTGATTGGATGCATGGACAGGAACACCGCGATTGTTGAAATCATTGGCGGCCCAGGCGTATCCCCGGAAAGTTTCTATCCCCATCCTTGTGTGAGGATCTCGACAGACTTGGTTCCAACACACAAACGATTTCCAAACTCTGTCATTTGGTTCGACATCGATGGGGATCGGTACGAATACGTCGAACCGGCAGATTCTTCCAACGGGTAACCGCGCCGACGTGGCTCGACTGAGAAAGGCGTCCGCCTTGCGGTGTTCTATTTCTCGGGGGGAATCATGCTGGTGCGAATCCAGTCGTCGGCTCTTTGATGAAATGCCCTGCGAGTGTGGAGGATGCATGACTGCCTTCGAAGCAGTCGGGCGAGGTTCGATTCCTCGGTGGGGTAATGAAGTTCAGAAAGTCCTTGGAGTGTGAGGGACAGCATGCGACTCTGCGAAGGTCGTAGATCAGGTTCAACTCCTGACGAGGACAATCAAGTCATGCCGCAAACCGTTGAGGGTGCAACCGCGTCACTCAACAGAAACAAAACGGCGCTGGAGCCAGACGGCAAGGCGACTGCCTGCAAAGCGGTTTCAAGTGGGTTCGACTCCGGGCACCGATCGGCATGGATGCCAGATTGGTCGTGCGTCTCTACACAACGACCTATTGGTGGGAATCCTGCATTTATCCCCAGAACACGGAGCAACGATGACTGAGCGACCAACGGGAGCGGACCACGAACCTGCGAGCGGTAGCTCGAACCGGGTCAAGGGCGGTCCGCCCTTGTTCGGACTACATCTTGTAATTGTGCCGTCTGAACCAATCTCTCGTTGGCTGTGTCCACCTTAAACCTCAACTGCCTGTCGGGACTCCATCAACACCTTGGTTAGGTGTGCCTCACGGCACAAAGTCTCGGCGCTTCTTCGTTGAGGATTTCTATGAACACATCAAGCCATCGATCCAGCTGTCGGCCGGGACTACACGTAACTATGACGGCCATAATGTAGTGATGTCGGGCGCCCGACTAATGAAGCGGTTGAAGTCTCAAGCAGACAACACCGCGAGTCCACTGTCGAATCACAAGGTTCGATAAGGACGGCGTCTCAGCCATCTCCTCGCTGGATCCTGGTTCTTGTGAAGACTTCTGCCGCAAGGCGGAAGTGGATTGACTGCCGGTTCGGAGTCCATGCATCAAACGCCGTAGGTCGTGGGTTCGAATCCCATCAGCCTCCCTTTTGCGATGGAGGCTGTAGCTCAGTTGGGAGAGCAACGAAAAACCTCTGGCCACAACTTCGTCAATCCGTTTTGAGGCCATCAATCTGGAAAGTAAAGGGGAACAGTTTGGGACGACGTCGTCTCAGACTGTGTTATTGAATCTGGCTCGACTGCCGGTACGGAGTCCATGGAATTCGGAGGTTGCAGGTGCAAACCCTGCCTGCGTCAGCAGTAGCTCAAAACCATAGAGCACCGAACGGCCGCAAGGCCTGAACTCTGACCACCCCTTCGTCGAGCCCTTTAATTGAGGAGGCCAGAATCATGGGCAACACGTCTTTGTTTTCGAGCCTGAAGTCACTGTTGCCGCGGGCGACTGTCCGCAACGAAGCGGGCGGACCAGCCTACACGCTGGGGCCGAAGCACGCGCTCGCTCAATTCGCAGCGACGGGTTGCTTCAACGGCACGTACTACGCCGACGCTGAGTCGCAGCTGGATACTCTGAAGTCGTTGATTGCACAGGTCAACGACAATGTCTTCCTGGCGAAGCTGGCGGTCTACAGCCGCGAACGAGCGTTCATGAAGGACATGCCAGCCGCGCTGACGGCAACGTTGGCCGCACGCGACACCGTGTTGTTCCACCAGGCGTTCGATCGAGCAATCGACAACGGCCGCGTTCTGCGGACATTGTTCCAGATGATCCGTTCGGGTCAGTTCGGCAAGAAGAGTCTTTCGAGCTCCCTGCAGCGGGCATTCCAGCGATGGCTGAACATGGCCTCACCGGAAAAGCTGCTGTCGGCGTCGATCGGAAACGATCCGAGCTTGAGGGACGTCTTCCGGATGGCGCGACCAACGCCAACCGACAACGCTCGGCGCGCCATGTTCGGCTGGCTGACAGATAAGGAGCAGTCGAAGTGGGCACCGGCGACGGAGGCTGATCTGCCAGAGCAGATCCGACTCCTGGTTGCGTTCCGCACGGCGGAAACGGCCGAGCAGCAGGTCGCACTACTGCGAGGGCCGTCTGGTGATGAGAATCGCCCGGCACTCCACGCACGGTGGGATCTGCTGGCCGACACTGCGAAGGGACCGGTGGTCTGGGCGGCGATTGCAAGAACGATGGGTCCACAGGCGCTACGAATGAACCTTAACACTTTGCAGCGACATGGCGTGTTTGAGGATGCTGGAATGGTGCAGACGGTCGCTGACCGACTGGCGGATGAAAATGAAATCCGTCGGTCACGTCAGTTTCCGTACCAGTACTTCGCTGCGTACCTGAACGCATCGGATGAGGTTCCGCAGAAGATCAAGGCAGCGCTACACAAGGCGGCCGAGATTGCCTGTGGAAATGTGCCGGAACTTCCGGGACCGGTTATCATCGGACTCGACACGTCCGGTTCGATGAGCTGCGCGATCACAGGAAATCGTGGTCGTGGTGCAACGAGCAAGATGCGTTGTATTGATGTGGCGGCCTTGTTTGCTGCAGCGATTTTGCGTCGCAATCCGGACAGTGTGATCATCCCGTTCGACACTCAGGCCTACGATGCAAAGGTTGATCCGTCAGACTCGATTCTGAGCCTGTCGGAGCGGCTGGCAAAGTATGGCGGAGGTGGAACGGACTGCTCAATCCCACTTCGCGAAGCCAATGCTCGGCACAGCAAGCGAAAGTTTGCAGGCTGCGTGTTGGTCAGCGACAACGAGAGCTGGGTCTGCGCCAACCGTGCGTTCGCGTACGGTATAAACGGCTCGACGGGCGTCATGACCGAATGGCAGGAGTTCGTGAAGAATCAGGTTCGGTTGTCTGGTGGAAACACCAACGGTCCGAAGCTGGTATGCATCAACATCCAGCCGTACGGATCGACGCAGGCTCCGGAACGGAGCGACATCCTGAACATCGGTGGCTTCAGTGACGCTGTGTTCAACGTTGTCGCTTCTTACCTGGGCGACGACGCGAACCGCTTTGTAGCAGAAGTAGAATCGATCGAGCTTTAGTTCGCTTGATTCCTGAAATGAGACACCCTTGGTTTGAGCAATCGAACCAGGGGTGTTTTCGTTTCCGACAGGCCTCCTGCGGCTGCCTGATCATCGCGAGAAACTTGTGAATTCATTCATCTGGTTCGCGAACAGCGACTTTTGGGACATGTTCCAGTTCATCGTCGGGCACAAAGATGAGCCGCATTCCCCAACCGGCATATGTGCACAGCATTTTCCCAAAATCGTCCCACGAGAATTCCTGATCGTCAATGTGAATCACAGGCAGCGAACCATCGTCACCGCCACCATCATCAATGGTGCATCTCAGGACCCCGCCTCGTGGCGCCCACTGATTGGTTGTTCCCGGATAGTGGGTCACCTGCGAACTGCCGCCAGGAATCTCAATTGCGACATATTCGCCAAGTTCATCACGATGGCGAATGCCGGCGGCGATGACTCGGTTGAACAGAATCAGAATTTCCTCGTCGGTCATTCCAGTGACTTCCGGACCGATCCTGAGGTGAGTCGTTTCAAACACTGCATTTCGCCCCTCAATGATCGCGTCCTCGCCGTCACGCGAGATTATTACCTGATCCATTCGGGCGATACGTGGTCGCTTTCTTCGCATATCAGATTGCTTCCGTTTCAAAATAAGAAAGACGAATTACATCAAAACAGACCGATGAAAAGGTGTCACAGGTAATGGTCGATCCATGCACGGATTCTACCGTCTACCAAGAATTCGTGAACCAGGAATTCATCCGTCAGGACAGACCAGAGCAACTGCGGCAGTTCCATTCCTGTCGCTGCCCCAGTGCAATGACGACGGCCGATATGGAATTGCAAAGGCATTCGACCACACTCTGCCCGTGTATTCGGAATCTGGGTGAATTCAGGGGGATCTCCTCTGACATCAAGCCAGCAGGCTGCCTTTGCCGTCAAAACTCTTTCCGGCGGCTAGTTTTTCTGAATTGACTCTATACCATATCCGATATACACTTTGGAGGGGGATGGAGTCTGCTGGAATGGGAATAAAGCGACAAGTTAAACACGAAGAAACATTTGAGAAGCCGCTGGTTTGGTTGCATGGCGAGGTCAAAACACCGCCGTTTACTGCGGTCGGGAGACAAGAGGCCGGAATGCTTCTGAGACTGCTGCAAGAAGGGGGGGCGACTTGGGATGCCTCAAGCAGAGCCATTGCCGGATGTCGGGGCACGATGCGGCGCTTTGCGAGTTCGGGATGCGGAGCATAACTGGAGAATCATGTATCGCATCGATACAGACGCCATTTTGATTCTTGATGTGTACTGCAAGAAGACGCGCAAGATCCCCGATGAGGTCATTGATCGGTGTAAGAAACGGCTCACGCAGTATGATGAAGCCGCCAATCCGTTGAAGAAGCAAACTGGGAAGCGAGGATAGTCTGATGGATGCTGCAAAACGGAAACTGATTGAGGCCGCGGGCTGGAAGGTAGGTGATGCCGCTGATTTTCTTGAGATGAGCGACCATGAGCGCCAGTTACTTGATACACGTGTCAAGCTGGCACTGGCGATTCGAAAGCAACGTGAAGCTCGCCACCTGTCGCAGAAACAACTCGGAGCCTTACTTAAAACAAGCCAACCTCGGGTGGCGAAGATTGAACGAGCCGCGTCCGATGTTTCGATGGACCAACTCATTCGCGCGTTTACGATGGCGGGGGGAAAGATTGAAGTGAAAACCAGGAAGACAAAAACTAGGAAGCGTCAGCAGGCAACCAATTCAATGGAAACCTTGATTCTCGAAGTGGCAACGTCGGAGTAACCGCTCCAGGTTACGGTCGGAGCTGAATTTTCCTTGGTGATATCACCACATAAGGACGTCTTTGCCCAACAGCTGCTGCGTTTCAAACGGGCTCGCGTCGTTGCGAGGGATTCGCAATTGATAGTTGTTCTGGCTCACGTTTTCCACTTCGTGCCAGCCAGTTTGGGCTTGCAAATGCCTTCAGCAATGTCCATTTCAAGCATCCGTGATGTGGCTCAAATCAGGATGGTTTTGGACCTCCAAACGCCACTCGGCGGGTTCGACACCACTATGGGCACCATGCGCAATAAATGGTGACACAAGTCTCGACAGGGTTCGTGGATAGTTCGATCCGTAACCGGTCTTGAAACCCAAAGGGCTGGCGAGCACCCAAAGTTTTTGCAAATAGATCCAAAATCAGCGTAAAGGTCCTGCTTTTTTTCCGGCCAGTGCAGCTTGTTGAAAGTCAACCAGCCGCATGATGATTCCGCATTGAAAACACATGCCGAAAGGTGCGGCACATGGCACAGAATGTGGCACGGAATCGGTGGTACAGGGCGCGATTTTGTGTAAACTGCGGACGTTTGAGCGTCCAGGGATTTGTTGTTACTGAATCGTAATGTGCTTCTGGATAATGACTTACGTCACGAGTCCAGAAAGTGAATTTGGCGGTTGGGTTGGCCTTCGGAACCGAAGGTTGTAGGTTCGAGCCCTACCGGGTGCACTTGTTTTCGTGATGCGAAAACTGATGCTAAAGCGATAAGAGATAACGACTTGGGGCAAATTGCTTCGAGTCGCATGCGTCTGCCCCAGAGCAAAAAAGGGGCAAATCCGGGGCAGTGTTTGGGATACGTTGGAGTTGTGTCGCTGGTCTCGCAGCAGGTCGAATCGATAATTCAGATTCACCAATGCGAGGACTTTGAAATGGCATGGCTTGAACGTGATAAATCCGGGAATGTGCATGTGTGCTTCCGTCTGGGAGAACGAAAGTTCAAACGGTCGTTGCGAACGAAAGACAATCGCACTGCATCAGCATCGTGTTCCAGAGTCGAAGAGAACATCCGACTGTTAGAGATGGGCCGCCTCACAATTCCCCCCGGTGCCAACATCGCGGCCTTTCTCCTTTCGGATGGTAAGCTGACGGGTAAGCCGGAGATTTCCGCATCCGTTTCACTGGGCCAACTGTTCTCCGAATACCGAGCCAGTCTTCCGGCGGATTCCCTCGAGCCCGAAACTCTCCGCATTGGGCGGATTCACACGGACCATATTGAACGGGTGCTTGGCCAACGTTTCATGATCGACCGCCTGAAACTGCAGACTCTTCAGGAGTATGTCGTCAAGCGGTCGAAAGCGAGCGGAAGAAACGGAAAGTCACTGAGCGCCACAACGATCCGGAAGGAACTTGGGACCTTCCGCACGGTTTGGACATGGGCTATCTCAAGAGGATATGCTTCCGGGCCATTCCCTAACCAGAATCTGCGATTTCCAAAGACAACCGACAAGCCGCCATTTCAGACACGTGTCGAAATTGAGCGTCGTATTTCCTACGGCGGACTTTCCGAAGCAGCCCAACGTGAACTTTGGGACTGCCTTTTTCTGACGGTTTCGGAAACAGAAGAGATAGTCAACTACGTCAAAGAGAATGCGGCTTACGACTTTCTGTATCCCATGGTTGTTATGGCTGCTCACACAGGGGCGAGACGCAGCGAATTAGCGCGTTCGCAGATGAGTGACTTCGACTTTACCGCAGGCACAGTGCGGATCCACGAAAAGAAGAGGGTCAAGGGACGGCGAACAACCAGAATGGTTCCACTCTCATCCATGCTCGTCGGTGTGATTCAAACCTGGTTTTCCGAGAAGCGATCCTCCGTTTTCAGTTTTCCAAGGGAACTGAAGGTCCCTCGAAAACGCAAGGCTCGACAGGATGAGGATACCGTCAGCGTGGACGAAGCGACGAATCATCTGGAAAGCACGCTCAGCGGCAGCAAGTGGGAAGACGTGAAGGGCTGGCACATCTTTCGTCACAGCTTCATCAGTAACTGTGCCGCAAAAGGAATAGATCAAAGGATGATCGACCGTTGGTCTGGCCATCAGACGGAAGAGATGCGAAAACGTTACACGCATTTGTTTCCGGATGCACAACGGGAAGCCATGTCGCTTGTCTTCGGATGATCGTTTATCACAACCGCCGTGGGCGCCGACCTTGCCCTTGTCCGGGCAGTGGCAGGAGTCCTTCGTTCTGGATGCGAGTCAGCTCCTCGTGCGAGATCATCCATTCGCTGGAGGTTCCACGACCGCACTGTCGCTTTGTGGCCACGATGCGGCCCAGTCGGCACCATTCACGAACAGTGAACTCCGCCTTACCAAGCGTTGTCGCCACCTCGGTTGTTGAGTAATACTCCTTGATTCGTCGTTGCGTTATGATTGTGTTCAACGCGGCTTCAATGCGTTCCAATCGCTGGATGAGATCTTGGTCATTCATGGCATGCCCTTTCCATTCTCAAAGATCCAGGAGTGGGCTTCTTCCAGTACGAGTTGCACGAGCGGGATGTCGTCGCGGTCGAAGCGGGTGGACTCGTTCCAGACGCCGCTCTTTTGAAACAGGCGGACGACGGAAACGGTGTGGCGGAGTCCGGAGCTTGTCTTCTTCCGCCAGATGCGGACTCGGATCAGGCCTTTACGAAATTCGTGAATGGGAAGAGCGGCCATAGGATCTGCCTGTCGTTCAGTCGTGGTGCAAAGAGGGTTCTGAATGGGGTGTGGGATCTTCGTTTGTTGTGAAACATTCGCCGCCGAGGAACTCATCCAGCCTGACTGCGAGTCTCCTAAGCATGGTTCTCTCAGGCTCAGAGAGGCATCCGTCGTCAGCAATCACGGCCGCGAGAACCTGAATCAGCTTGATGAAGTGGTTGAGATCGTTTGGCTGGAACAGATCGGTGTATTGCCCGTGGTCCGAAGATTGACGGACAACGTTGAAGCGGTATCGCCAACCGGACTCCACGCCACCCAACTTCCAGATGCTGGATATCAGGGGACCGGCTCCAACCAGTTCGATCGGTCGTGGGTCGCCCGACCGTTTATGTGTGCGAATATCTGCAGGCTTCATTTCGATTCCATGATGCTTTTGAGTGCAAAAATGAAGAGGTAAAAGGAGGCATGGAGAGAACTGCTATTCTCTCCATACCTGGTTATCGAAACGGTTCGTCCAAATCATCGTCCATCCACCCTTCATTGAGGGCGATATCGATGTAGCAGTCGACGACATCCACGGAATTGCGGAACGAACCTTCTCTCAGCCACTCACGAATATCTTTTTCAAAATAGTCGTTCTGCAGCTTCACGAAGGCGTGGTTTCTGAAGGCCAGCAAAGCCCTCCAGAACCTTCCGGGTGGATAAGGTCGCTTCGATTTTTGTTGTTGTTGCTTTTCCATTCTTTCTCCTTGTTTTTCCGCGGTTGTTAATAAGAGATACGGGCCGCGGAGCACCGTGCACCTCCCGCATTGATGGGAATCAATCCGGGCGAAGCACTTCCAAGAAGAACCGGCTGACGGATCAGCCGGTAAAAACCAGGCATATAACCTGTGTCAGAAACAGCCACGAAGGCCAAAGTTGATCGTCAGACTGCCGGACTCTGAAAATCAGGTCCGGCGAGCAAACAGCCGATCTAATAATCGCTCGGAAGCAGAATTGTGGTGACAGAGCGGTCGTATTCCGTGATGATCCAGAATCGAACGCCACTGGCACTGCAATACTCCGACATGATGCGTCCGCCATCCTGAACGGCGGAATCATTCAACTGTCGATCCGATTCACAAACTCGTCCCCAGTCACCTTCAAGATGGCGAATGAGACCTTCGTTTACGTCGCGGCTCGTCAGCACGTTGTGAGCATGACGGGTGATTACAATTTGCCCCAAAGCGAACAGCCTTCCAAAGACAGTCAGTGTCATATTTCCTCCATGATTGCGGCTGATCAGGCTGCACCTGATCAGCGATTTATTTCCTTACTTTCCCACCGGTCCGGAATCAGAAAGTGTTTCCTGTTCCCAGATCCATGTGTAGGCGGCATTGACGACTCTGGACACCAGCGGCAGATCGTCCCGACGATAACTGGTCGTCTGCTGCCAGCGGTCTCCGTCTTTGTAGAGTCGCGACACGGTGACATTGAACCACACCTCTCCTCGATCGGATGTGTTGGCCCAGATCGCCGCGCGGATTTTCCCCAGACGAATCTCGTGTACTGGTTTCTGTTTTTCTTCCATACGTTTCTTCCTTTGCATTGGCTCGACACCTGTTCCTTTCCATGTCGAGCGGGTTAAGGGTGCGATGACATGCTCATCATGCCATCGCGATCATCAGCAGAGAAAAATGACTTCTCTGACCTGCATTCAAACTTGCATCTGAATTCAGGCTTTGTTGACCCCTCAACAGACAACAACAATTCCAAGGAATCATTGGGCTGTTCGTCGAGAGATCTGACAGCGACTCAAGTCACTGTCTGTCCAAGGCTCAGCATGCCACCAAGCACTGCCTCCTCGAGAACTCGTTCAACAACGTCGATCGAATCCTTTACCGAGATTCCCCACAGAGCACTGGAGCTGTGTCCAATGAAATCCGCGTCGTAAAACACGACAGATTCCTTCATGATCACCAGCAATGCCTGCCAGAAAATCGGTGGTGGCACCACCGCCAGAGCGGTTGTGTTTCTTTCATCCATGTTGTGTCTCCTTGTTGTTCCGCGAGTTTTTATCGAGTGACTCGATGCGCGGTTCATCGTGTCCCTCCCGCATGGAAAAACCATCCGGGCGAAACACTTTCAGGGAGTGCTGGCCGTCGAAACAGCCAGCAGAAAACCAGGTTGAAAACCTGTTGTGAAAACCGTGACGTCAGATGCGTCGGGGCGTACAGGGAATGAACGCGGGTGGATGAATTCCGTCTGTCCTGCGACAGGCAGCCGGTCAGATCGTGTCTGACCGGCGAACTCATATGCGCCAGAACCACCAGAATCTTCTGACAGAACGTGGATCATTCCACCAGATCCAGAGGTGTGCCCCGCGGGCGGCTCTCCGTGCATTCATCAAGTCACCATATCGAAGTGACGAGGTGTAGTGCCATTGACGATCTTTCCAGTACCGACGTGAAAATGTCACGCTGTACCAATCGCCTCGACCAACCATGCGATTGGCCCACACGTTGGCAATGACATCGCCATAGCGGATCTCTCGTACCGGCTTTCGTTTTAATTCCATATGCTTTCCTCCAATTGTTTATGCATTCAACAGCCAACCATTTTGCTGCTGAACGCGGTTGTTGTGAGCCATCGTGCGAACCGCGATGGCGTCGAAGTGGGACTGTCCTGAGACAGTCCTAGAACCAACACATAACCCAAGTTCAACCTTCTCTACTCGCAAGCTTTCGCCTGCTTTACAGAGATCTGTTCGCGAATCCGAAGACTCGCTCAAACTGGTGACATCCAGTGAATCGACAGGCTGCGTTTGTGGAACGTCAGTTCTGTCAGCGGTGACTCAGGTTCACAGCCCGTTGTTTTTCCTTGCTCCGGGGCCGGGAGCGATGAAACCCATGATGAGGGAGTCTTTCGTTGTCGATCTGCATGTCCTCCTTTCCGGGGCTCGAACAGAGGAGAGGTAACAGCTCCGGTTGAGCCACCACATAAACCGGAACGTGCTTCACTTCAGGAAGTGACTTCAGGACGCTGGCCGTGCGTTCCGCTTTGGTCGGCAGCACAGTCAGGACCGTGATCTCAAAACGATGAGCGGCAATCAGCTGTCGAAAGCCGGGCAGTTTGGTGTGTAGTGAAATGTCCTCTTTCACCGACCGCACCACACGGTCCCAGCGTCCCTGATGACCGGCATCAATGCGGGCCAGACCGATGCAGCCGGTTCCCGCTGGATCAAAGTAATACGTCCCGGGCATTCCCGGGCGATGCAGAATCGAGAAGCGATCCTTCAGTTCGTTGGCGGTCAGTCGGTGCCGTGGACTGGCTGACAGGCAACAGAACAAGAGCATGGCATAGGCTCGCAGTTTCGCTGCTTCAGAAAGCGGCCCTGAGCGGGATTCATCAAGCCCACAATGTGCGGCGCCGGCAGCTGTGAGAAACCAGTAACGCATCCCGGAATGCAATGCTGCCGACGACAGTAATCCCGCATCACGGCAATCACGCAGCAACCGACGCAGGTGCCGGGGACTCTTGTCACAGAACTCCGGCAGTTGAGCCATGGCTGCAAACGTTGACAGCCGATAGCGAGCGATCTGGCCGAGCACTGCGTCAAGCGCTTCTCGATCATCATCGATTTCATCAGCAGCCTGAGTTGTGTCAGCGTTCATCATGTCACCACAATTCGTAAGGAAGTTCATGGGCTTCACAGTGGTCATGAAAACTCTGAAACTGAGACTCGCCGTAACGTCCGGCCGACTCAATCACGCGTACGATCTGTCCGTTCGTGTGACGCAGAAATGCGTCCGGGTCTTTGATACGGTGTCCGGCTTTCGGCAAGCCGTGTTCGCCGATCCACATTCCTGCCAACCTTGGTCTCTGCAAACGATAAGCGGCATAGACCGCTGCCAGTCGCAGGTCGTGATTCCAGTGATCCCGATGCGGCAGACCGCAGGCCGTGCTGCCCATCAGATTGGCTGCCAATGGTGCAGCGACGCAGACCGTTATTGGCACTGCAGGCAGGCTCCAGCGTTGGGAGCATCGATCGGCCAGTTCTTCGCACTCCGGTTCCGCATCGCCCGGCTGCCAGGCAAACAACGGACTGGACACCGGCAACAGCGGATGGGCATTCACTCGATGCATTTCGATGAGCTTTGCCGCCTCCAGACATTCGAGTCTGCGGCGCGCACAGCGCTGGTTTTCGCCGGTGGGCCACCAGAGTTCCGTCACCTGCCGCAGTGTCAGCAGTCGCACTCGCAGCGTCAGCACATCCAACAAATCCATGTCCCGCTCGGTTAGAGTCAGCGTCATGATGGCTTCTCCTTCTTGCGGCGTGGCTTCGGGGACTCAAACGATTGTTTCAGTCCGGTAAGAAACTCGTCGACCGCATCCGGTGTCAGACCGCCGGGCTGGTTCTCGCCTCCGCCAATGACTTCCTGCGACACTTGGGGTCCGCTGGCATTCTTCGGCTGAGCTACCGGTGTCTGGCTTCCCGGAAGCAACATGCCTGGCAGAGACGGCCACGGCATCGCACGACGCCGCTGGTACTCTGTTTCCGTAATGTGGTACTCGGATTCAATAATGACCGGAAAACCACCGAACTGGGCATATCCATCACCGGTACGCAGCTTCAGCACGCTGCGAAAGGGATGGTCACTGGTCAGCAGCACATCGTTGATTGTGATCCGTGGGACAACTCGTTCGCTTTCCGAATACGAATGACGCACCTCACCATCAGGCTTCAGATCTGTCTTTCGCCCATAGTCAATGTCCACCGTCTCACCGCTGCTCTGAATCAGACGTTCTCGATCTTCACTGGCGGAGACCGAGAACCACTGTCGAAGGCGGCAGTTGGCCTCAATCGGTGGGATCAGGTTCACGGAAGACTTCTTGAGATCTTCCATGCTCTGATTGGCCAGAATCACGCCCACTCCCATACTGCGGGCCAGCTGCAGCATGTATTCCAGGTTACTTGCCACCATCCGCTGAAACTCGTCGATCACCAGAAACACCGGATGCTTGCGTTCGGTTTGTGTGGAAGCGGCGAGCAGCATGTAATTGACCAGCCGCCCGATCTCGGGAGCACCGCTTGGTGACAGTGTGGCCGACAGATGAAAGTACAGCAGTTGCGGTTCAAGGAATGGCTTCGTCAGGTCGATGGCCTGTTCCACGACCTGAGGATCATGTCCTGTCGCATCGGTCACATTGAGGGCACTGCAGTTGGCCAGTCGCTTGATGACTTCCTGCACATGGACTCCCGCTTTGCGAATCTCCGGATGCAAATCCTGCTTTTTGGCCGTGGTAATTACAGTGCCGATACAGTCCGCAAGTTCCTGAAACGTGCGGACATGCGGAAACGACTTGAGTGCGTGATAGAGAACAGCCGCATTCGCAGAACTGAAATAACCGGCTCCGTAATCTGTGCCGTAGGTCAGCCCATTGGCTCCGCACAGGATGTCAGTCTGTGTCAGCAAGTCGAAACTGTCCCAGAACGGCTGCGTCATCGGATTGAACGCAAACGTTGGCCGATCCGCCTGATTGGAAAAGCACTTGACCGGGATCGAAATGCCGCGTTCGGCTCTGAGCCTTTCGGCAGCGGCCATCTGGGTGGCCAGAAGTTCCAGTGAGTCGGCTTTGAGATCGATCACGATCACACTGCATTCACCCGACATCACAAGTTGTTCAATCAGCGGACACAAAAACAGCGACGTCTTGCCGGAACCACTGTCTCCCAGTGCATGAGCGTGTTCCGTGAAAACCCTGAACGGCACCAGCACCGGCGTACCGTCGGCGACCACTCGGCCCATGTAAATGCTTCTTTGCTCGATGGGATCGGGTGAAGTATGAATGTCGGCGATGACCGACTGAGTTACATTTCGGCCGCGTGATTGCGATGCGGCCAATGCTGCTTCACACAGGACTGGCGTGACCATCGCCGTTGCCAGAAACACAGGGATCACAACCGGCAAAGCGGCCATAGCGGCAAATGTGAAAAACCAGGTCACAGCATTATGCTTGAACCGTTCCAGTCGTCCCGCTTCGACAGCGTCCAGTTCTTCGTTCATCGTGGCATGATACTCGGCACCGATGGCGAACACTTCGGGCAGTGGCGAGCCATCCCAGCGAACAAGTGCGATCCCTGTCAACTGGGCGGCGAGGAACAGCATCGCCGCCCGGTGGAGCAGGGAACCCGCCGGACTCTGCAACAGCCCCGGCAAGTTTGAGGGCGAATACGAGCACCACGACTGCAAACTTTGAAGCCACAGCGTCCAGCGTGAACCAGACAGTCCTGCTGGAGCCGGTGTACACAGCATGCAAACCGGGAGCGTCCACGCCGCTATGATCAGGATTTTCAGGCTGGACCAGAGCGCCGCAGCAACCACGATCGCAGTCAGACCCGCCAGCATCAGCAGTGTCGCTGAGGCAGCCGCCCGGGCCGTAGCCGTCTCTGCTCGACGCATAGGTCGCGTGGTGATCATGGCCACCGCATGCTGACCAAACTGATAAACCAGCAAACCAGACCCAAGAGCCATTACCAGCGCCTGAAGTGCCCACGGCACACGATGATTCAGACTCGCAATACCCACCGCCAGCAGCACTGCCGGATGGAGAATGTGCTGCAGGCTTCGCGTCGAAATGCTGATCGCCAGGCCGGTCACGATGACTGGAACAGCGACCAGCAGATCATACGGATCCAATATCGCGAACCCCGGAACCCGGTAGAGCAGCAACATGGCAGCGCCGATGATGACCGCGACGCCCGACAACTGCAGCACACTCATCCACCCACTGCTCGGCAAAGAGTGAGGCGCAAATTCGATCGTGGGTCGTGTGGCTGGCAGGCGATCCACCTGCAGTGGATTTCCAACAGATTGGTAGTAAATGTTACGCATGGTTTGCACTCGCTCCAAGAGAAAGAAGTTGGGGAACAACAGCAAAATGAATAAGAAGTCCGGAAGGCCACGGATGGTGATTCAGAGCCCGCTGAATCGCCGAGACTTTCCCGTGGGTACTCGTGATGACGACCAGTCGAAACTGGCCAGCCGCAACGACCGCTAAGAACTCGCGGATGCGGGACCGCTCGGTCAGATCGACCGCGCACTTTCGAGCAACGTGATCTGCCGGGCCGCCGAGATCCACACGCACAAGTTCCAGCACGTTGGCCTGATCGATACAGTGCGGGGCCACGGTTAGCGCCAGCGGAAGCCACGGACAACGCTTCTTCACTTCCGCAGAATTCAGCCGCAGATGCTGCTGAGGTCCCAACGTGGCAAATGCCAGCATTGCGAATTCCTGCGGGAGTGATTGAGGCCCCAACGGCGTGGCCCGATGGGCTCCGAGTCCGAGGTTGCGGACACTCTCTTCACCCAGCACGAAGTATTTCATGGGGTAAAGCAGGACGTGTTTTCGCAGCAGCCCGGCATCACACAGCCGGTTGGCAATTTTGTCGATGGCGTTGCGCGACATGCCCGGAAGCACGACTCGCTGAATCGCTTCCAGTGTGGTCAGTCGATATCTGGCAACATGTTCCAGAATCAACCGATCACTTTCCGTCGGACCGCGTCGATACTTTTCTTTTTTAGGTTTCATAGTCGATCACCACAGTTGATAAGGAAGGTCGCGAGACACACAGTCCTGATGAAATGCCTCCACACGTTCGGCGTCGTAGCCACCGCCGAACTCGATCACCCAGATCACCTGTTCCTGGTCATCGACGATGAAGGCGTCGGGCAGCTTCTGGCCGATTCGCGTATGGGCCATCAGGTCTTCACCACGCCACGCGACCGCCCATTTCGGTGACACCTGATTCAATCGCAGCCAGACGGCAGCGACACCAAGGTCATGGGTGGCCTGAGCCGGATGTTTCAGTTCACCGCGGGCGGTGCCGCCGTAAACCTGGGATGCCAGCTCGGTTGCCAACCAGACCACACACTGTCTGGCGGGGCGAGACCGCCAGCGTGCCGAGCACCGGTAGGCGATCTTGCCAAAGTCCGGCGCCGCTTCGCCCGGTCTCCATGTCGCCAGAGGAGACTCGAACGCTGGAGCTGGCCGAGCCATGACAACAATTCGATGCAGCAGCTTGCGGTCGGCCAGTCGCTTCAGGCGGCGACGACTGTTGGCCAGTTCCCCGTTCCACCAGTGATCAACAATCTGTCGCTGGCTGAACAGTCGCACCTTCTGCACCAGGGCCTGCACAATCGCTCGATCCCGCCCCGTCAAATGCAGCGGGCCACTCATGACTCGGCTCCTGATGCATCCGGCGCCGGTGATGGGAGGGAGCCATCAGCCCTGCGGCGACGCGATCTTTTCTCAGGTTTGGGAGGCGCGGAAAAGTCCGGCAGCCTCTCAAGAGTTCCTTCGTTTAGTGAAGAGTTGAGACCCGTGATCCTGATCGGCTCGGCAGAAACCAGGTCGATCACAGTCGCACCGTCGCCAGCAAGGTTACCGGTCGTCAGACGCAGGGCACGTTCGCGGAGTGCCTGAGCGATGGAGGACTTGCCATCGGCTTCATACTTGCGAGCGAGATCTTCAAGCTGACTTTGCTGTTCGGCCTGAACTTCTGCCCGCAGACTTTCGACTCGAGAACTGACCACACTCGCCAGAATCGCAGTGAAGCGTTCGGCGAGTCGATCGAGAAACGTTGAAAACACGCTGTTCATGACAGGCTTCCTTTACCCCGGTTGCTGAAAATGGACCGCAGACTTACCGCGGTCAGTGCGGGGGGAAGCAGATCAAAAAGCAGCCGTCAGTCTCTCATCAGTTTTCCATCAGAGCAGGAATTTTTATGGCAGAAGAACAACAGCAGGCACCGGAAGATGGGCCCTACGTTTACCTGGATCCGTTTCTCATTCGACGACGACAAGTCAATCTCGGGCTGTCGCAAACGCAGTTGCTGAACGCTATGTGTATTGCACCCAACACAGCCAAAGCGGCGTTTCGAGGAAAGGCCATTCATCCTGATACAGCACTTCGTCTGGCCAAACAGTTGAAGTGCGAAGTGACTGATCTTTTAGCACCGCGTGATCCTGCCTACGTTGCCCCAGCACGCGTGCATGGTCCGATGGCTGGCGCTTCAGAGTGGGAAACGCTGGAGTGTCTGGAGTCTGGCCGAGTCATATCCAACGGCCTGCTTTGTTTTGCCTGCCAGATGAAACATCGATTCATTCCCAGTCGACAGGGCCGAGGAAAGTTCTATTACTTCGCGTTGATGTCTCCCAAAGTTCGCAGCGACATTCAGGAAAAACTTATCCGGCACGCTGAAGTCTCGGCACGTGTGGGGATGCATCCCAATGTGAGTCATAACCTGACTTCAACGCCGGCGGTTGGTGACACAGGATGGTGGGTCATTGATAACTGGGTGGGCGAGTCCACACTGGCCGAACGACTCGAGAGCGGCGCGTGGCCTTCCGTCGAACTGCCACGTTTGCTGCTGGAGGTGGCGACAGGATTGCACGCGTTGCACAAGGCAGGTGTTGTCTTCCGTGAACTGGCTCCGGCCCGAGTGCTGATCAGCGATCCTGATGGGCGAGCCGTCCTCACCGATTTTGAGCTGGCGAAGTTACTGGATGGCAGTCCGTCTGTTTCCAGCGAATGGCCGGAAGATCCGTATCGAGCACCAGAAGTGGATGGCGGAGGTGCGACGTTGCAGGCTGATCTCTACAGCTTCGGCAAGGTGGCAGTGGCGGCCGCCGCTGGTGAGCTGGTCGATCATGATGATGTCCCGGGCGTTTTCCATCACGCAGGCATGACAAAACAACTGAGCAGACTTCTGATCGCTTGCCTCGAACCCGTTCCGCTCAAACGTCCGGCGGACCTGGCTCCGCTTTTAAAAGAGCTGACTGCATGGCAGAAGAAGGTGGCCCGATGAACGCTGACGACGATTCTGATTTCCGCCACGCCGCACGTTTCAAGTTTCCGACGAATCGGACGCGCGGCATCGGAGTTCACGCGCTCAGTGAGTTTCTGTTTTGCCCGCGAGCCGCGTTGATCGCTTCAGAATCGGGGCGTGATGAAGGGGATGAAGAACCCAACCTTGGACCACGACTGGACCTGCTTATCGACTACAACGAGCACCGGTTTATCGAGGTGCTGCAACAGTCATGGGGCGAAATGCGATTGTGGCTGACACTGATGGCACTCGCGGTGCTGGTTGTGATGCTGGCCGGTTACCTGCATTCGCTGACGGCAGGCGTAATCCTCAGTCTGCCAATCTTCGTGCTGCTCGCGAAATGTTGGGACACCTTAACGAGCATCATCGCATTGGTGCGTGAACAGGCTTTGTATCAAGCAGCCCCGGACGTGGTTATCGACCTGGAACCGACTGAAGTCAAACGCCTGAGTTGGTGGTCGCTGCGGAAGGCGGGATTCGACTGCAACAAACCGCCAGAACACTTCGACAGCCCAGCAGGCGACTTAGCAGGTAAACCATGGCGACTGCTCAGAAAGGGCAGCCTGATGATCCCCGTGATTCGACGACGTCACGGCAATTCGGAATGGGGCACCCAGCATGAAGTTCGCCTCTCGGCCTACTGCGATCTCATCGAGAAATGCACTGGCGGCGACGCACCTTTCGGCGTCATCTTGTTTGCAGGCACCACCGACTGCGCGATCATTCCCAACAATAAAGCTCGGCAGACAATTTACGAGCGAGCTCTGAGAGACGCCCTCAAGTTCATGGAACCTCACAAAGAAGCCACACTACCCACGAATCCCCCGACCGACAACCGCTGCACCGGTTGCCACCACGGTAAGCCACGGATCCTCGAGCCTGGAAAATCTGAAACCGTGTTAAACGGAAAACCACTCTCCGCATGTACCGCCAACAGCGTCCGCCCCGATGGCCAATTCCGCGGCGAATTCCACAGCACCTGCGGCGACCGCTTTCGCTGGGTCCCGCCACATCAAGATGCGGTGGCCCTTGGCATAGCAAAGACGCCGTGAGATTCGCGCACGAACGGCTTCACAAGAACTGAATTCCGGCTCGACTACCCATGAATCCCAAATTACTCGTGACACCGGTGTGTCGGACCGGAGCAGCGAACTGAATGCCGGGATCTCACTCCGGTCGTGACCACCGGAGCGAGTTGCAGAAGCTTCAATCTCGGTGTCCGTGATGTGACCGAAGTTATTTCGGAGTCACGATCCACATGCGTGTGGTCTACCTCTCAGACGAGGTGTGAAGTGGAAGGATGAAAAGAAAGAGATCCCTCTTGACGACTGAAAAGCTATCGATATCATCTTGAAGGTCCCCTCCAGGGGGAGCGGATTGTCGCGACCGCCTGCATCACGTCTGCGGTCGTGACTTTTCCAGTGTGTTTGCATCGGGTTGACTGTATGCGACGACTGATACTGAGATCGTTCCAAAGTCCCGGCGACGTCCTGATGCTCACTGCAGCGGTGCGGGATCTGCATATTGCATATCCGCAGCAGTTTGAGACAGATGTGCGGTCCTCTGCTGACGACCTGTGGAAGCACAATCCTTATCTCACTCCGCTTCGGGAATCAGATAACGGGGTTGAAGTGCTGGACATGCACTATCCGCTGATTCACGAAAGTAACACTCGGCCCCTGCACTTTATACATGGGTATCCGGATTTCCTGGAGCGACGTCTGTCGCTGAGAATCCCTGTGACCAGGTTTTGCGGTGACATTCATCTGACTGATGACGAAAAGATCAGACCGCCTGATCATCTTGGGCTCGCTGAAGGACAACGATTCTGGATCATTGTGGCCGGAGGCAAATACGATTTCACGGCAAAGTGGTGGAATCCAGCCAGTTATCAGGCAGTTGTCGATCACTTCCGTGGAAAAATTCAGTTTGTGCAATGTGGTGAAGCCGGGCACTGGCATCCACAGCTTCAGGGAGTCATCAATTGTATCGGGAAAACAACCACTCGCCAGTTTGTGAGATTGATGCATCATGCTGATGGTGTAGTCTGCCCTGTCACGTTCGCCATGCATCTGGCCGCGGCCGTTGAAGCGAAAGTCGGCCAGCCCAAACATCGTCCGTGTGTAGTGGTTGCGGGAGGTCGCGAACCGATGCACTGGGAAGCCTACCCACATCATCAGTATCTCAATACGAATGGTGCGTTGTCTTGTTGTCAGGATGGAGGCTGCTGGAAATCAAGGTGCCAGCTCGTCGGAGATGGGGATCCGAAGGACAGACTCGATGTCTGCGAACAGCCGGTTCAAATCACCCCTGAACTTCGGATACCGAAGTGTTTGGACATGATTTCGGCTGAAGACGTTATTCGTCGGATAGAACTGTACTATCAAGGAGGGGCGTTGCAGTTTGCTGACAGTTATCCGCCTCAAAACAATAATGGAATGGTAAAGAGTCAGTTGAAACCCAGACCCGCAATGGCCAGCCAGCGTGGTCCAGAACATTCGGTTCTTTCAACAGATAACGTCATCCGTGTTAAGTTTCACCATGGCCTCGGTGACTGCGCTTATTTTGCTCATCTGATCCGGCTGTATTTACAACGCGGATATCAGATTGAGGTGGAATGCACGCCGGACAAACGAATCATTTTTGAAGCAGCGGGTGCCAGGGTTCTTGAACACGGCGCGGATGTATCGCATGCATGGGGCTATCCATCGGGTGGAACGCACGAGGGACATGGCCGTTTCTGGCAAGGGAGTAAGATTGGTAATAACATTTCAGCCGCGCCACTCCCGGATATCGGTGAGAAGAGTGAACTTTGGGATGAACTCTGCAGATCCCATATCGATATCCGCCCGCATCTGACTATGGAGTGCCTGAACACGGCACGGCGTTGGCTCGAACGTCTGCCGCGTCCAGTCGTGCTCCTGCATCAAAAGGGGAATACCGCACAGCAGCGTAAGAGCCTGTCGGATGCTGTCGCTGAGGCATTCTATCGGAAGTTTCTGGATCAGTGTGACGGAACGCTCATTCTGCTTGATTGGGATGAGCGAGTTCCCCGTCTGGCCTCCTTCCGGATTCGACATTTGAGCGACTTTGGTCCTTGCCCTGTTGAATTGTTGTTGGCGTTGATGACGGAAGCCGACTTGATGATCGGTGTCGATAGTGGTCCATTGCACATGTCACGATTTACGAATATTCCTACTCTGGGAATCTGGCAACCGGGCCACTACCCATCGACCTATACACTTCCTCGAAATGAACAACTCAATGTAGTGTTGTCTGAGCACACACGTCAGTGGAACCGATATAAGCGAATACCCTGGAATATTGTTGAGCATCCCAGAGCAACGTTTAACGCGGAGACGTTGATCGAGCTGACAGGGCAGATGTTATCGAAGCCACGTTACCTGTCGGTCCCGGCGCGCAATAGCGGGGCTTTCGCAACTACTCCAACGATCGCTCAGGATGTACAACTTCAGCAGTTTGTTCGGGAATTCTGTCGCTGCCGTGGTTCCAGTGGTTTGGCAGAGTATTGGGACCGTCAGCGAAGTCTTGATGTCCTGTTTAGAGAGATGGCCAGCCGCTTTCGGCAGCCGATCGTAGTGGAAACAGGCACAATACGGGCTGAAGAAGACTTTGGCGGGGCTGGCTTTTTTACCTATCTGGCTGGGACTTTTCTTCATCGACATGGTGGAACACTGCATTCGGTTGATCTCACACCCCAGCATGTGACCTTTGCACGTGAATGGACGGCCGTATTTGGTGATGCAGTCAATGTCTACGAAGGAGACGCCATCGAATTTCTGGCGCGATTCTCCTCTCCTATCGATGTGCTTTATCTGGATTCTCTGGATACGACGCAGTCAGGGCATGCGGAGCATTGCCAGAAGGAACTCGAAGCGGCGCTACCCAAGCTGCATAACAACAGCCTGATTTGCATTGATGACACTCCATGGCGTTCTGGTGCCTTCATCGGCAAAGGAGCAACGGTGGTCCCATGGTTGCTAAACAACGGCTGGTACATTCTTTATGCCGGTTATCAGGTTGTCCTTGCCAGACTTCAGGCATGAGAACAACGACGAAGAACATCGACGATGGGAGACTGGTAATTGGTGGTGGCCTGTGGCTCTCTGCCTGGCGGATGGCTTGATCTGGATTGCGGTGGACGAGACCGACCTTCGGCCGCAGTCACGTAGCTACCTCTTGATTGATTTACTGCTCAAGGACCGTTGATGACAGACAAACACTCCGAGTTCGCTCGGATTGATGTTTGAGATTACTGCAACGCTGCGAACTTTGTGGAAGATGACCGTCGTTCGGAGACAGGATCCCATGAAAACTGATCTGCTAGCCGCAATGGTTCAACTGCGTCCCTGCCGGTTGCTTGTGATTGGCGACGTCATGCTTGACCGGTATGTGAGCGGTGAAGTCGAGCGAATCAGTCCGGAAGCTCCTGTTATGGTTCTGAATGCGAATGACGATGAGATCCGACTGGGAGGAGCTGCCGGAGTTGCAACGTTTGCGAGAGCATTGGGGGCTGCGGTCAGTCTTTGTGGTGTGGTAGGTCACGATCCATCCGCGGTCGCTGTGCGCGGTCTTTGCCGTGATGAAGGAATTGAGTTGTCTCGCCTTTTCGAGGATGCGACACGACCAACCACTCAAAAGGAGCGATTCATCGGGCGGGCGGCAGGACGACATGCTCATCAGATGCTGCGTGTCGATCGTGAGTCGTGTTCAGAGCTGTCCAACGATCTTGAAACACATTTGATCCAGTGTATCACAGATAGCCTTCGCCAATTTGACGCCGTGTTGATAGCCGATTATGCAAAGGGTGTTTGCACCCGGGAACTGGTAGCCGCCGTTATCAGTGCTGCGGGAAAATGTGATCCGCCTCGGCCCGTAATTGTCGATCCAGGCCGAGGTCGTCCGGCCGACTGGTATTCTGGCGCAACGGTGCTAAAACCGAATCGACATGAAGGAAGTCAGCTAGCGGGTACGAGAATCGACGGCGTCGATGCAGCCTTCAGGGCTGCTGGTCAGATTCGCGATGCTGCTAACGTCGAACATGTGGTTTTGACCATGGATCGAGACGGCTGCATCGTCGTCTCAAATGAATGTGAGATTGTGCATATCGGGGCTGACTCCCGCGATGTTTACGACATCACTGGTGCGGGTGATATGTTTCTTGCAACGCTTGGCGTGGCATTGGGAAATAACCTGTCTCTGGAGTTGGCTGTACGACTGGCAAGCGAAGCAGCCGGGCTTGAAGTGGAACGGGCCGGTTCTGTTTCCATCACCCTTGAGGAACTGCGGGCTGCTCTGTCTTCGAGGACTGTCTCTCGATCGAAACTGACGACACTTTCAGCATTGATACCAAGTCTTGCAGAACACCGTCGTCAGGCACGCAGCATCGTCTTTACGAACGGTTGCTTTGACCTATTGCATGTGGGCCACATCACGGTACTCGAAGAAGCCGCGAAGCTGGGTGATGTTTTAATTGTTGCCATCAACAGCGATGCCAGCGTAAAGAAATTGAAGGGGCAGACGCGGCCGATGATCGCCGAGCAGGATCGCGCACGGATTCTCGGTGCCTTGGAATGCGTCGATTATGTCCTGATTTTCGATGATGACACGCCTCATCAGTTACTGCAGGCCATTCGTCCCGATGTGCTGGCGAAAGGCGGTACGACGGATGTCATTGTCGGTCGCGAGATTGTCGAGTCGAATGGCGGAAGGGTGTGTTCACTTTCAGCCGTCGAGGGGATTTCAACCACAAGGCTGATTGGTTCAATGCAACGTGCTGGTCAGTGGCAGGAGAAATGAACATGCTTGAACACCTGACTGCCTGCGAATGCACAGATGCTGGCTGGTGCGAACGACATCAGTGCCACAAAGATACAACCAGTCTGGAACATTGTCAGCGATTTCAGGCTTGGTTTGAGATCTGGGAATCGGGACGAGGGCCCGGACAGAACATTGATCGATCGATAACGAATCGACTTCGAAGTGTGTGCGTACACCGTGGTCCACAGGTGAGATTCGAGAAGTGTCCGTCCTGTATCGGCAACGTTGAACTTAAGATTTTCCAGTGCAGTATTCACGGTGAATGTAACTTGTCCGGCACAAGCCCCAACACTGCCTGCTGCTTGTCCTGCAGTGATTATCAGATGTCTTTGCATTCTGCCGGAATGCCAAACTAATGGATTGATTCGCGAAGGTCCTCTCGAATTCCTCAACTTGTAAGAATTGAACCATGAGTGATCAACCGGTGCTCTCGTGTTGTCCAGGGAAAGTCTTTAATTCCAGCATTACTGGCGAGTTCTGGATTAACACCGGATTCATGGATTGTATTCGGGTCCGAACGGGCCTGTCCTGGAACGGATCCGGCTGGGACAATGGAACATCCGGCCCGTTGATTGTCGAATTGGGTTGCGGGGGAGGCACATTCAGCTTCGATAACGGTGCGGGTTGTGTTGTTGGTGGCGGTGGCGGTATTCTATGTGGTGCTTTTCTCTGTGGTATGGGCTGTGGACCGTATCCCGTTCAGGCATGCTGCAATGCGCAAGTGCAAGCAAACTGTGCGCTGTACGTGACTGACAGCCCCTTTGTTCCCAATGGCAGACCCCCGCTTCTCTATCCTCCGGAATGTCAACCGTCCTGCGATTGTGATAATGGTGGCACTTCAGGGTGCAAAGTTCCCACCGCAATCAGTGGGACAAGAGATTTCTCCGCAGATCGCACAGGTGGAAGCGGTCCCAGTAGCGGCGGATGTACGGGCCCTGCCAGTGGCGGTGCAGCCTGTGATGCAGGTCTCCCATGTGAATTCTCAGCCGGCCCGATTCGATATGCTGATGGTTCTATTTCCATCCGCGCGACCGATCTTTCGAGTGACGGCTTCAGCTTGCCCTGGGGCCACACTCGCAGCTTTCAGAGTCGCTTGTCTGTCAATGAAACAATCGGCAATGGATTCAATTGGCAGGTTCAGGAATGGCCTCATCTGGCGATTGATCAGGATGGCTCAGTGGCCGTCCTTGGACGCCAGAATACTGTCGTGCTGTTCGACAGGATCAATTCCAACTATGTTGCCCGGTTTAGTCTGAAACCAACGCTCACTCTCAATGTGACGACAAAGAGGTATTCCTACCGCGAACAGAATGGGACAATCACGGAATTTGACCAGTTGACTGGAGTGTTCCGCAAGCGGACAGACGCCGCTGGAAATGTCATCGAAGTCACGGCCCTGGCCGGAAACAGTTTCAATATTGCGCAGGTGCAGCGAAGCTATTCTGCAGGTGGGAGTTCAGCCATCGAGCGTTTCCAGTACGCATACGATGCATCTATGGGTGATTCCCTTCTGTCCAGCGTGACCCTAAGTCGCAGCATCAACGGCGGTGCATTCGAAAACGTTTCGAAAGCGAATTACACGTACTACACGGAGAATGCAACATATGGGGCCTATGCCGATCTCCAGACGGTAAAGACACAGGTATGGACAGGGTCCAGCTGGGTGGACACCGGCACGACTTACTATCGCTATTACCGACAGTTGGACTTATCAAGCAGCAGTTCTTCCTCAAGCGGAAGCTCATCTTCAGGCGGAAGCAGTTCAGGCCCGCTGAGTGTTCATCTGCTGAAGTATGTCGTACTGCCGGATTCATTTGAGCGATTGTCGGCGGACCCAAGCGTCACTGATCCGCTGTCTGCCAGTGATGCCATTGTTGCACAATACGCAGACAATTATTTTGAATATGATCAGAGTCGCCGAGTCACGCGAGAATTGATCAAAGGCGGATCACAATCTTTCCAGTTTGCGTATTCCGAAAGCAGTAATTCGAATGGCTACAACAGTTGGAAATACAAGACAACTGAAACATTGCCCGACAGCAGTCTAAGAATCCGGTACTGCAATTATGCCGGGCAGACGATGCTGAGCGTGGATAAATCGGGTGCCGATCAGTGGTGTGAATTCTGGCTCTACAACGAACAGGCCCGAATCATTCTTCATGCAGAGCCTTCCGCCATCAGCGGATACGATGACCAGTATGCAGATCTCCTTCATAAGGTCGGTGGTGATTATGAATTCCTGAAGGACAACGATGGTCTGATCGAGACATTCACTTATCACTTTGAATCCGGCTGGCGTGCATCCCAGAGCCTTCAGAGGGGAGAGTTCGGCAGCTCGATCAAACTGAGAGAATTCGAGTATGTCTCCTGCTGCGGTGCAAGCTCCAGTTCCTCGTCCAGTTCTTCAGCATCCTCGGCATCATCCGGTAGTTCGTCGTCAGGGACTGCCGGTACGGTCTGCCGCTGGTTTCTGTCAAAGTCGACGGTCTATCCATCTGATACCGACCAGACGGTAAAACAGGTTACGAGTTATGCCTATACTTTCTACTCCGGCACGTGTGCTGTAGAGGAGAAGACAACAACGTACCCCGTTGTCTCGGCCGACCAGAATGGATCGGGCGTTGCCGCAACTGTCAGGGAATATTTCGACATCAACGGTAATCTGATCTGGCAGATGGATGAACGCGGCTTCATCACCCGGACGAAGTACGACGTGGCCACGGGAGCCATTACGCAACAGATTCAGGATGTGGACACCTCGGTAGAAACGGACGCCCCGTCCGGCTGGACGACTCCATCAGGCGGCGGACTGAACCTGACAACCGACTTCGAGCATAATGACGAAGGACAGATGACCCAGAGTCTGGGACCGTCCCACACGATTGATCTGAACGGCACGGCCACGACCATCCGACGAGCCGTATGGATTGTCCATGAGGAATCTGAGTCCGGTCGGGTAACGCGGATGGCGGCGGGTTATGCGACCGGCTCTGCTGGCAGTTACACCTACACGCTCGTCAATCCTGTCTCGATCACCAAAACCGATGTGTCCGGCCGGACCACGGAACAGATTCAGGCCACACGAGCCTCCACATCCGGAAAACTGCTGCCGACCGACACCTTTGCTCAGACCAGTTACACGCGCTGGACCACCACCACTTACACCGACTGCTGTCACGTGGCCAGCCAGCGGACCTATCACACGATCCCGGCATCCGGCCCGGGAACCGAAGGAACCAACTATGATGAAACGGAGTACGGCTATGACGTCATGAAGCGTCGCAACCGCACTGTGTCGCCCGGTGGCACGATCACCTTCAACGTCTTCAACAGTCGGGGCCTGGTGACGGAAACGTGGATCGGCACCAACGACAACGGTGCCACACCCACCGATCCTTCCGGTGCCGGAGCGAGCGGCAACAACATGGTCCGTGTCACATCGCGTGTTTACGATGGCGGCACTGCGGGCGGCGACGGCAACGTGACGTCGCAGACGCAATACGTGGATGTTTCTACGACTCGTGTCACGACTTTCGGCTACGATTTTCGTAGTAGACAAACAACCACGGACGGTGAAATCGACTACTATGAGAAAAAGACGTACGACAATTTGAATCGAGTCATCAAAGTCGAGCGATTCAACACCACCAGTGGTGGCAACCTGATTGGAAAGTCCGAATCCAAGTATGACGACCGAGGCCGCGTGTACCGGACCATCCGGTATGCGGTCGATCCCTCAACCGGCACCGTCGGCAACAGCTTGACTGACAATTCGTGGTTTGATTCGTCTGGTCACACAATCAAACAACTGCCAGCGGGGTCCTCCCGGTTTACCAAAATCAGTTACGACAGTTTGGGTCGTGCTTCGACTCGCTATTCAGGCTACGACCTGGATGAGACGTCTTACTCGGAAGCCAGCTCGGTCACCGACGACACAATCATGGAGCAGGCGGAAACCGCGTTTGACAATGCCGGCAATGCCATCCAGCAGACCGTGCGACAGCGGTACCACAATGCAGCAGCCAGCCAGTTGGGGGCACTGCAGAATCCGACGGCAACACCGAAAGCCCGTGTGACGTATGTCGCCACGTATCCGGATGCTCTCGGCCGCACCGTCGCGTCGGCCAGTTATGGAACGAATGGCGGGACCACCCTGTCACGGTCAGCCGCGATCCCGACGCGGTCGGATACGGTGCTGGTCACCACCACCGTTTATTCGTCGGCGGGAAATCAGCAGTCGACGAAAGATCCGCTGGCCATCGAAACCCGCTCTGAACACGATGCGATGGGCCGCGAAACCAAACGCATCATGAACTATGTCGCCAGTCCGTCGTCATCGTCCAGCAGCTCGGGAGGCTGTGCTCCGTCGGCGGATCTCAACGTGACCGTGGAAACCACCTGGAATGCTGACGGCAATGTCAAAACGATCAACGCAAAGAACGCGACAACCGGCGATCAGGCAACGGAATATGTCTACGGCACAACGCTGAGTGACTCGCTGATCGCCTCCAGTCTGCTGAAGCGGGCGGAGATCTATCCGGACAGTGTAGACGGCTCGGACAAAATCCTGTTTGAGTACAACCGGCAGGCAGAAACCATCAAGATCACGGATCAGGCCGGAACCGTGCATGAATTTGATTTCGACAAGCTGGGGCGCCAGACGCACGATCGCGTCACGACTCTGGGCAGTGGGGTCGATGGAGGGGTTCGGCGGATCAGCTCGACCTATGAAGTGCGGGGCATGCGGGAATCGGTCACGTCGTATGACAATGCCACCGTCGGCTCCGGCAGCATCGTGAATGACACGAAGTTTACCTATAACAGCTTCGGTCAGCTGACGACTGATTATCAGTCACACTCGGGAGCGGTCAACACCGGCAGCAGTCCGAAAGTCCAGTATGCGTATGCCAGCGGCTCGGCCAATACGATCCGTCCGACAACCATCACGTATCCGAATGGCCGGGTGGTCACGTATGGATATGATTCGAGCAATTCGATGGCGGATGCACTGTCGCGGGTCGCGGCGGTGATTGATAACGATGGCGGAGCCACGCATCTGGCCGATTATTCGTATCTGGGCCGGGGAACTCCCTCTCCTGGTTTGGGAGAGGGCCGGGGTGAGGGTATTGTGGAAACCGACTACACGCAGCCCGACGTGCGCTATACACTGGTCGGAACGGCCGGCGGCGATGATCCGAACACGGGGGACATCTACCGGGGACTGGATCGCTTCGGACGCATCAAGGACAGCTATTGGTACAATTATGGGACCTCGGCCGATGCGGACCGGATCAAATACGGCTACGACCGTGCGGGCAGCCGGATCTGGCGGGAGAACACTGTGGCTCGCTCTCAGGGAAAATACTTCGACGAAAAGTATGTGTACGACCAGATCCATCGCCTGAAGGACATGTCACGCGGTGAACTGGGATCTGGCGGCTCCACGCTCAGCAACAAACAGTTTGCACAATGCTGGGGCCTGGACGAAACGGGCAACTGGAGCAACTTCCGGGAAGACAATACCGGGGCCGGATCGTGGACCCTGAACCAGTCACGGACATCCAACACGGTCAATGAGATCACGGACATCACGAAGACGGTGGGTGCCTCCTGGGTGACGCCGGTCTACAGTCGGGCGGGCAACATGACAACGATGCCGCAACCCGCATCACCGGCCAGCAGTTACACGGCGACATATGACGCGTGGAACCGGCTTGTGAAGATCGCCTCCGGTGCGAACACAGTGTCGGAATATCAGTATGACGGAGCCAAGCGGCGAGTCGTGCAGAAGTCGTACGTCTCCGGGACGCTGAACGAGACGCGGCATCTGTACTACACCGAACCCGGTAAATGGCAGGTCGTGGAAGAACGTGTCGGGACTTCGACCAGTGCCAATCGGCAATTTGTGTGGGGGCTGCGGTATATCGATGACCTGATCCTCAGAGACAGAGACACCGACGGCAACGGGACGCTGGATGAGCGGCTTTACAGTCTGCAGGACGCCAACTGGAATGTGACGGGCCTGGTGAACAGCTCCGGAGTCATGCAGCAGCGATTTGTGTACACGGCCTATGGACTGCCCGTCTTTCTGAACAGCAGCTTTACGAGCGGCAGCAACACGGTGGGCTGGGAAGTGCTGTATGCGGGATACCGATTTGAGACAACAACCAGTCTCATGCATGTCAGGCATCGAGTGCTGAGTGCGGCGCTGGGGTGCTGGGTGCAGAGGGATCCGATCGGGTCATCGCTTCCCCTGGACCTCTACAGCTACAGTGCGTCGACCCCGCTCGCAAACACAGATCCCACAGGGATGATCATCCCTCTAATCATTCTGGCCGCTGGTGCAACCCTTACTGCGGCCGAACTGAAGGCACTGGCAGCATTGCTCGGAATCTCAATCGCGTTGCTGCTCGCGTACATGGCGGCTGAGTGTATTCGCGTGATACCAATCACAATTGACATCCCTCTCGACGAACCTGACACGCCTGACTATCGTGAGTTCTGCTGCGTATATACTTGCTTGGACACTGAGTCAGGTCGTATTTTCCCAATCAGCCAATCTGCCCAAGGTTCGTGCCCCGAAACTCCCTTGATCGAAGATCCGGCTGGCCCAGGTGTTCATTGTACGCGCGTGGAAATTCTCCCCGGGCCATGTATCGGTGATTAAAAGTAATTGGAACTAATGCTATGCAACTTTCGCGCACTGTAATAAATCCTTGAGGGAATAAGCATGAATTCGTTTAGAGTCGATGAGGGCTTTTCCCAGAAGGAATACCCATTTCACTCGTGGGAATATAAGATGGGATATTGGTACTACGCGCGAATAGACGAGACGGAGATCTTTCCCGTTAAAGGTAATTTGCAAGCGGCTACGGTGTCGAGCATTATTGCGTGCGCAACGAAGTCTAGGTTTACTGCGGAGGATTTTCCGGTTTCAATCTGTAACGGTCGCAGTACTCTGAAAGCGATCTCACTTATCGATTGCCTGCGTGATAAAAATGGAGCATGTGGTTACATATGGAGAATCAGTCGTACTTCGAGATCTACATTTCAAATTATCGTCATTGTAACTGATGGCGAGATTTGGCTTCTAGAGTTAAATTCACCCCAGTTTGATATAAATCGTAGGATGCGGCTGCCTGCCACGGCGACCATGCGGCACGCCATTGCGCACAATTTGATTTCGGTAAATGATGCCGGCATCTTGACACACGTCGAAGTCTCGCATGGTGCTCTTTGCATTCACAGGGACGCTGAAATTGCTTGTAGAGTCTCTGGTTCTTTGGAGTTCCGGTGGATTCGAGATTTCTCATGTGTCAGCGACGGTGTAGGCATACTCCTTACAGAAGACTCGAACGGTAGGCGGAAGATTCTCGTGTTCGATTTGAATTCTGGGGAAACTATAGCTGTCCGACAGTGTGATTCAGTGCACCCTATAGGACTCTCGGGGGATTTCGTGATATTTAGAGACCGTGGCTGTATTCTTGTTTCAAGCATAACGCTGGAATCGCCTCAGGTTATTGGTCAACTGTCCGTTTCTGAGTCCATGGTGGATAAGCTTCCGGTGAATTCAGATCTTTCATTTGCTTCGTCCGATGACGGACGGTTCGTTGGCATCTGCATGTATACCAGATCGAGATCTCCGCTTTGGATCACATATGATTTGAAAATGGACAGCTTTTTCCGAACGGGTTCGCCCACAGATCGCATTCTCTTCTAATTAAGTCGACCCTCTGGAATAATCAGCCTCAATGATGTGCCGCAGAAGTCGCGGAGTCACCTTCAGCTTGAGCACTTCGACCCGTGCGACGAAGGTTATGAATGCGAACGGATCGCGAGTTAGCTTATGGTCATCGGGGTTTTAGGGTGGGAGAAACGGGGAACTATTGTGAGCCGCTATTCACTGATTGATCGGAAACAACTTCTTCTGGCACCAATCGCTGGGCGTCAGTCGGATGTACGCGCAGAGCGAGTTGCCAGGCTTGGGCAGTCACAGGAGTGTCTGGAAAGTACGGGGGTACGCTCAGTCGCAGCGGCGATTCAGCGGGCGAGACTGGATGGTCGACCGGTGGTGCTGATGATTGGCGGTCATCCCATCAAACTGGGATTGTCACGGTTTCTGATAGACCTTATCGAGAAAGGATTCATTTCCTGTTTGGCAACAAATGGTGCCGTCTTAATTCACGATTTCGAACTGGCCTGCATGGGAGAGACCAGTGAAGACGTTGCTCGCTGGATTCGGGTCGGCCAGTTCGGGCTTTGGCAGGAGACCGGAAGACTCAACGAAATCGCTGTCGAAGCCGCACATCGTGGAGAAGGATTTGGCGAAGCCATTGGCCGAACGATTGAAGAGAGCGGTTTTCCACATCGAGATATCAGCGTTGCGGCAGCGGGTTGGCGGTGTGGAGTCCCGGTCACTTGTCATGTCAGTATTGGCAGCGACATTTTTCATGGATATCCAAACGCCGACGGAGCAGCTTTGGGAGCAGCGTCCTATACGGACTTTTTGATTTTCAGTCGCGTGATTCAGGATCTGGAAGGTGGTGTGTTTCTAAATATCGGTTCGGCCGTGACAGGTCCAGAGGTCTATTTGAAAGCGTTGTCGATGGCTCGCAACGTTGCTCGGCAGAATGGAGAGACGATCTCAAACTTCACAACAGCCGTTTTCGATGTTGTGCAACTCCCAGAGAATTGGACCGATGGTCCAGGCTCGCCGCCGCAAGGGGCCAACACGCAGGGTACCCCGCATCCGTTGTATTACTTCCGACCGTGGAAGACGATCTTGTGCCGCACGATTCAGGATGGTGGTCGCAGCTTCTATGTCTGTGGAGATCACCGGGAGACGATTCCCGCTTTGTGGGCAGCACTTACCCAACCAGCGTTCGACACCGAGAATGGTCAGGGAGACGTGCAATGACATCAGAGCCCTCCGATCTGCCGAGTACGCTCAAGCCAGCGGTCTTCCTGGATCGCGATGGTACGATCACAAGACTCGACGGCTATCTGACATCTCCAAATCAACTGCGACTTCTCCCCGATGTGGCAGCAAGTCTTGCCAAGTTTAAGCAGGCAGGCTTCCTTTGTATTCTGATCACAAATCAGTCGGCTGTGGGGCGTGGCATGATCACGGTAGACGAACTGGACGCCATTCACGCTGAACTCAATCGCGTACTTGCGGCAGGCAGTACTCAACTTGATGCCGTTTATTCTTGTCACGAATGCCCTTCACTTGATGACGAGACCATTGTTGAGCATCCAGATCGAAAGCCCGGCCCCGGTATGCTTCTGCGAGCAGCCCGTGACATGGGCGTCGATCTTTCCCGGTCATGGATGATCGGAGACCGACTTTCAGATGTACTTGCCGGAGTAAATGCGGGCTGCAGAAGCATCCGCGTTCGTACCGGACACCGATACACCTGCCCTATTCGTTCGATCGACTGTGAGTATGTGTGCAAATACTCGATCAAAGAAGCGGCTGAGTTCATTCTTGCAGAGAGACGCATCGAAAATGGGGCTATCGCCAATCGACCTCAATAAGCCGATACTACAAAGCGTTTGATTTAACTGATCCACAGGAGGCCACCATGCTGGGAATTCGACTGGGGCTGAGTGAGTACCTTGACGAGTGTTGCCGTGTGATTCATGACCTTCATTTGCCCGATGTTCAGGCATTGAGCGCCGACTTGCATGACGCATGGCAACGAGGGCGATTCGTTTTCGTATGCGGCAACGGCGGGGCCGGTTCAACCGCTGGTCATTTTGCAGAGGACTTACTCAAAAGTACGCTCGACCCAAAAGACTTTCTGAACGATGACGCTAAGCGACTGAAAGTGATGAGCTTGTCAGAGAATACTTCTGCAATTCTCGCCTGGGCCAACGACGAGGGTTTCGAACGAGTTTTCGTGGAACAGTTAAAGAACTTCGCGTCCCCAGGCGATGTGTTGATCGCAATGAGCGGCAGCGGAAACAGCAAGAACGTCCTTAATGCAGTCGAGTGGGCGAATCGACATGAACTGATCACGTGGGGCCTGACGGGCTACGACGGCGGCGAACTGCAATCTCTTGCATCGCGAAATCTCCATATCCCAATCGACGACATGGGCATGGCTCAGTCGATGCACTTGCTCGTCTTCCACTGGATTCTGGATGACTTGCATTCGCGAATTAACTGCAAGGGGCGATACGGTGGTCGTACATTGGTGAAAAGTAATAAGTCCTCGCCAGACGGAATTCCGACCAATTGACGCTGTATTGTGATTGAGTCTTTCTACGGCAGCCACGCAATGGACGAGAATCCAATTCTGGAACATTTCAACGCTCCGTATCGCCGAGGCACGCTCACGACAGCAACTCACGTGGGTTACGCTCGTAGTGCCGCCTGCGGTGATGAAGTGACGATCTTTGCTGAGATCAGAAACGAAACTATTAACACTGCTTCGTTCATCGCCAGTGGATGCATGGTTTGTCAGGCCGCTGCGTCAATCCTGTGTGAGTTCATCGAGAAGAAAACGACGAGCGAACTGAATGTCTTCAATCCAAAAGCCATGCTGGACTTGATTGGAGTTCCCTTAACTCCACGCCGACAACAATGCGGCATTCTGCCGTTGAATGCTTTAAGAAATGCTCTTCTTAGCAGCAGGTGATTGAATGTTAATTCAACGTTTTTTGAACTCGATCCCAACAGATATTTCAAGAACTCCTGTGATTCTGGATGTCGGCAGCTACACCGGCGAGCAGGCCTGTGAATTTGCGATGAAATTCCCGAATGCACAGATCTTTGCGTTTGAGGCTCGACCGCAATCGGCTGAACAAATTCGAAGATTTGTGGCACCATATTCCAATATTGAGGTTATCGAGTCGGCAATCCATGAATATGACGGCGAAACTGAGTTTCATGTTGTCAACGACACGAATCCCGGTGCAAGCAGCCTGTTTATCGGCAGTGGAACCCAGGCTATTCATCCCATTCAGCAAACAGCAATCACAGTAACAGCCATGCGATTGGATACATGGGCCAAGCGAGCGAAGATCTATAGCTTTGATCTTGTTTGGATGGACTTGCAGGGCGCAGAACTTCTGGCGTTACGAGGGATGGGGGATATGCTCCGAACGGTTCGTGCGATCCAATTGGAGATCACGTACCGCGAGCTTTACAGTGGCCAGGTCATGTGGCCAGAAGTTCGTGCTTTTCTCGAAGTAAATGGAATGAGTTTGGTTGATGAATGGCCCGACGTCTGCGGGTACTTCGGCGATGCTGTATTCGTCCGAAGTGGCAGTAAGTGAGCCCTTATCGCGGCAAAGGGCTCAACAAGTCACTGGTCCCACGCTTTTGATCCACGATGTCGATCATCATTACGACGCCTGCTTAGAGGATCTGGAGTGATGTGGCCCGCTGGTTACTGACGGAAGCTGTCGGATTGTGGAAGACACGAGTATGACCGGACACCCAGTCGACACTGAACGGGGGTAAGGATCTTGGGAAGCGGTAGAAACGTTCTTGCTCAAGCATTCGGAGTTTGCACGCGATCCTCGGCGAGAGAAGTTTCTGATGACATACAATCCTGGCGAATTCCTGCGGAGGGCACGGCGAGCAAGTTCAAATGAAATCGACTACAAGGATGCGATTGGAGTTCAATCGTAAACTGGGATATCGTCGCTCCTCATGATTGTCCTCCAGCTTACATGGATTCACGTGCGCCGCACGAACTGAACGAACCTACGTTCGATGCCGCAGAATTCTGAAGATCTGGCAGGCTTAAATCCTCATTGTGTAGCGAATGAGCAGTCAGTCGAAATTGGCTGGATAATGTTCTGTGTGCAACCGGTATGGATTCTCGCCTTCAGGATGAGACTTCATGGCAGTTTCGCGACAAAGCAGGCGCAGATCAGGCAGTTTATACTGCATAGAATTGATCATCGATTTCGATGCGACCTCACCTAAAACGTAAGGGCTTTTGCGAGTACCCGCCTGACAATTCCGTCTCTCTCGCGAGAAGTTCAAACACCCTCCAGTGAGAACGACCGACGCGGATTCGGCCCCAGCCGTTCACTGCTCCGGCCACATCGACCGGTGCGGCAAATGGATGCTTTACGCCAGCTTGCAGCTCATGCATGAAGGACTGGGGGATCCGTCTGCGCGCGACACTGCAGTTTCCGATGTTCGTTCCAACTGTTCGATTTCCAAAAACATAATGCGTAGCAGTGGTGATGTTGATATCTGCGAGATGATCCCGACTGGGCGGACTGGCGCGACGGGCAAGGATTCTGTGAGACTCAATCAAGTGCCCCAAGGCGTGTCCGATCGTAGTCAGGTTTCACGAACCAGCCAATGACCTGAGTCAGTATCTTCTCCATTAGCGTGAGTTCCGGGGTAATGTGGAACAATGCGGAAAGTTCTTTCCAGTGGTTGAGCCATGTGTTGTGGTCGGGATAACGACTTTCTGGATTCAGTACCAGACCACTCAGCAGAAGCACATCGAGTCTGTCTCGTAGTGACCGGGGTAACTGTTTGCAACTGGCGGAAATCTGGCTGGGGGCTACTAGGGTATCGGTGGCTCGTGTGATGAATTCGGGGCGGCCGGCTTTGCCGCCGAGGCCGCCGTAGGGAAGTTGCAGTGTGAGCAGTTCAAACAACAACACCGACACAGAGAACTGGTCGTTGGCCAGAGTGACCGGGGTCGGGCCGGTTTGTAGTTCCGGAGCTGAGTAGCAGCGGTGGTGGCCGTCGCCTTCCGTGCGGCGAGTGGTCCAGTCTGTGGTAAAGGCACTGCCAAAGTCGATGAGCTGCAATCGGCTGGGGTGCGATGTGACGATGACGTTCGCGGGCTGAATATCGCCATGAGCGACCTGCAGATGCCGTTGCAGATGACAGACGGCATGGGCGAGCCCATTGACGAGTCGAACGGCCTGAGCGGGCTCCACAGGCGGCCTGCGGCCCTCGCGAATGTTCTGCAGATAGGCGGCCAGACTGATGCCTTCCGTCCACGTCAACGCGACGTCAATCTGATGACGGCTTTCTTGCCACTCGACCGCTCGGGGAAGGTTGTCGTTCTTGAGTCGACTTAGCACCCGGAGAAGCTGCTGGGCCGCGTCGCCAGCGGGCAGTGACTGGACCATGAAGAAGCTGCCGCCCGGCCCGGCAAAACGGTCAAACGCGAGATACGATTCTCGAAACGGACTGCCCACACGTTCCAGCAGGAAGTAGTCTCGGCGACGGATCCGGCGGCACTCCAGATAGGCCCGGCGTCTGCCGTTGATGAATACCGTTCGGGTCGGATCCTGAATGTGTTCAGCGGGCTCTGGCATGATGTATTGATCGCTTTCTGTTGAACGCCCGGAACAGTGGAACTGTCGGGCAAAGAATCACCGGATACGGATACCTGACACTTGTTGCCCAAAACTCACTTAACCTGATGCCACCACACAATGTTGCTTGCTGACACACTGGCGATCATGGGGGTAGGTCTGTGAGCCAGTGTGTATGCCACTTTTTTAGAGCCGTTTTCCGCTGACAATGACGGCCATTACTTCAAGCCGCAGAGCCAATCGTCACGGGGCCAGCATCCCCTTGCGAACCATCAGCTCCCCATACTTGACCAGCAGCCCCTGAGCGCGTTCTATGGGCGCTGTTGGGGTCGAACTGGAGATGTGGCCGCCGACTCCTGCGGGCAGGCCGCCACGCTCTCGGTCACTGTTTCCGGTGGCAATAAAGAACAGGTTACCCAGACCTTTGCGGGTTGGGTCCAGCCCGCCGGAACTCCTGATCAATGAGTACGAAACAGGTCCCTTGGTGTCGTCAGGTCGATACGCAAAACCGGGCGAAGTGAAGGCCATCAAGAGCCCCTTGATTTCATTCATATCCCGCTGCATTTCACGCTCCAGTTGAGCCCACCGCAGCCCGTCTGCCGCCCGAGTGGCCTCTTCCGTTAAACCGGCCAGCGATGCCTTATGCTGCATCTCAGCGACGCGTGACTCTTCAGCCACCTGCTCCTTCTCCGCCGCGATTTTTTGCTCCGCCTGTTTGAGTTTGGCATTCGTCAGCTCCTGTTCGGCCGTCGCAATTCGATCAGCGCCTGCTTTCTCCGCTTCCAATCTCGCAGTCTCCCTAACCTGAGTCAGTCGATCCGCTTCCGCACGCTCCCGTTGAACTCGGTGCTGTTCAATGGCTTCGGCGAGCTTCAGTTCATGGGGAGCCAATCCTGAGGTTTCTCGCTGGACGGATTCGAGCAACAACTTTTGTCGTTGAAATTCCGCCGCCTGCGTCTTGAGTTCCTTACCCAAGTCAGTCAGAAGTTGTGCATGCTCTTCGGTAATGACGACCGGGGTCGATTCCGATGCTGCCTGGGAAAACGGCTCCATGAGCGGATTGAGTTGACTTTCCCATTCCACGATCTGCTCAGCTGTTGGTCGGACTTGCTGCATGATGTCCACGACGCGTTGCAGATGCTGGGCGCTTCCGGCGACGCGACTTCCCGCCGGTCCATTCAGCAAGGCCCCTTCCAATGTTGCCCATTCCACCTGCAGGTTTTTGAGCTTACCCAGGTCACGAACAACAGCGTTCGCCATCGACTCCTGTTTCGCAGCGTTGGCTCTTTGCACCGCCAGTTCGGACTTAGTCAGGTCACGATCAATTTTGTCGACGCTGTCCTCGCCCAGTGCAGACTCCAGCTGACTGATTCGCTCGGTAAGCGAACGAGATTCGTCGTGGATGTCAGTCATCGCTTTTTGTATTTCAGGATTGCCCGATTTTTGATCACTGTGAAGGTCAGCCAGACTCTTGCGAGTCTCCTTTACCTCATCGCGAAGCGCCTCGGTCTTTGAACTGTTGATCGAGTACAAGACAAACGCGCCAATCATTAACACGCCCCATGCAAGGAGCGTGGTCTTGAGTGCGGGCGTCAGGAGAAATCGGGGACGCAGTGTGGAAAGAGAGCCTGAACTCATGACAGAGATCCTGTGAGAGAAGATGGCCAGTGTTCGGTAGTGACCCGCTATCGAAACAGTCGACCAATTTGTAAGCCAAGGAATGCGGTGGCCCCCAGAACGACCGGGGTCACCCACGACATCGAATGGAAGATTCGAGCGACACTCCATTCTGCACTCATCAGCACCATGCTCGTACAGATGGCCATGCAAAGTGCGTAATGCATGGGTGCGGCAAAACGATAGCGAGTGGCATGAGTCAGAAATGCCTGCCAGGCCGCGCCGACCGCCGTCACGGTGGTCAGCACCACAAACAACCAATTGCCATGCCCCGTGGAAGCCAGATACTGGAACCAGAGAGCGATGCCGCTGAGTCCTGTTGCCGCCACGACAAGTAATGGAGCGATGCGAGCGTCAACTTTCTCTGTCGCTTGTTGCTGAGCGGCCTGTCGCCGTTCTTGTTCCTTCCGGATCTCCATGGATCCCCAGCCGCTCAGGACAAACGGGCCGATGACAATCCCAGGATCGATATCGATGATCGGTTCATCCCGCACGTCCACCTGAGTCCAGTCTTCTACGGAGACATCCCGTTCGATGATGAGCTCCCGCACAATCTGACCGTCAATCACTTCGACAAACGGGTACAGCCAGCTCGGAATGGAATCCACCAATTTTACAATTGGTGGCGGCATGATGACCGTGCTGTTGCCGATGCTGGTGCGGACGGCGTTGATCAGCTCATGCTGGTGTCGAGCGAATCGGATCTCGTGTTGGACGGTTCGCGTGGAGGTTGTCCTACGGTTGCCGATGACTCGCCGCCCGGAGCTCTCATCGGTGTCATTGGCATACGAGTCTTTGATAGATTGAGTCCGGACTTCTGGTCCCTGAATCACAACCCTGCGAAAGAAGTGATAGCGACAACATTGTTTTGGCAGCCATTCGACAAGACCAAACAGTTCCAGATCCACCATTCGTTCCAGCAGCTCCAAAAGCTGCCGAGAAAATCGGTCCACTTCCTCAGACAGAGATGCATCCAGTTGCCCAATGAAGGCATCGGGGGAGTTTGACATGAGGCTGGCGGTCAGCGAATTCTTAACAGGGACCCAGGCTGCAAATGCCTGCGTCATCATTTCCTCCAGTTTGCCGCCGAGGATTTTGTCACGGGCTTCCACGTGAGTGGCATTTTCGTCGGTGCGGAATTCCAGATTGGCACGACAGGCTTCGCAGATGACGGTCCTGATTTCGTTGTAAAACTCATTCAGTGTCTTCAGGCTGTTGATATACGCCGTGGCGACTGTTTCTCGGGCGGGTGATGACAAGGGAGAAAGTTCATGCCATGCCAGACGCTGGGAAATGGCGTGCGACAGTTGTTTTGGAAGCTCGTCGTCGTGCGGCTGCCGCTGTAGCTGGCGGATTCGATTTTGTGGCGGACTGTGGTGAGCCTCCGATAGCGACGGGAATCGACGGTTCGCTCGCGTGACTTCGAAAGTCAGTTCATTCGACTCGATAGAGGCTTCAGACATCCCACTTTCTCCGGTATTTCATGATCGTCGCGTTGATGGTGACAGGAATTAGCGATCCTTCGTCATGTAGACGAAAAACGGCCCACGATGCTGCGCGGCGAATTCGAGAAATGCTGGCCGCCGCAAGGCGGCCACCGGGGGCCCCGCACGGAGCGACAGCGCAGTGTGGGGGCGGAGCGTCCAGCGGAGCCAAAGGATCGCATGCCGCCCCAGCGGCATCGATCCAGGTGTTCGCCCCAGCGAACACCGAAGAGGGCGTTCAGCCCGAAAAGCCGCACCGGCT
>JBBQSE010000017.1:0-43523 GCA_038214195.1 Planctomycetales bacterium | reverse complement strand
ATCAGCGAACTCGTGCCACAATCAGGGAAGCAGTTCCATTTTGATTATGAGTACGATTTCGGTGACAGTTGGCATCACGAAATCTTGTTTGAAGGTTGCCTTCAATCAACGAGGGGCGTTTCTTATCCAATTTGCGTTGAGGGTGAACGTGCCTGTCCGCCAGAAGATGTCGGCGGAACTGGAGGCTATAACAGGTTTCTAAAGGTGATTGCCAATCCGCAGCACAAACAGCATGAATCGCTGATTGAATGGATCGGTGGACAGTTTGATCCTGAGAAATTTGATGCTGAGAAAGCAACGAAGAAAATGCGACGTGGACTGCCGGATTGGAGGCTGATGTGATGAAGAAAAAACGATGTGATTCGAATCCAGTTGATATAACCTCGACAGTATGCCACGCAGACATCGACCAGAAGTATCAGCCGATGCCAAAGAGCGGCCAGATTTCGAAGAACATTGATCGTCCACTTTCTGCAATCAAATCCAAGTTTGGCAATTCCCAAGACAAAGCCTATTCATACGTCCTGACAACAGTTCGAATCAATTTGGACGGGCCAACTTTTGAACAACATGGCTCAGGCCCAAACTTTCAGGGAGACATACTGACGCTTTGTACGTGTAAACATCAGATGCGAGCCAGTCGGTCTGCTGACGAATGGAAGGGTGTTTGGCTTGCTGGCTTCACGAGTCGTACAATTCATGATGGGAAGCACTGGCTGTTTTATCTTGCCCAGATTCAGACAGCACACGAATCTCACGCTGAACTTTGGAACTCTCTGCCTCACAAGTGTCGTAAAGCCAAGGCTGCCGATGGTCATTTCCTTGGTGACATTTTCAGGCCGTTAAAGCCTGTCCCAGTCGGACACGAGAGATTTTTCCCTTCTCGATATGTCGTACCTGAACACCATGCTCATCGCCAGAGTCCCGGTGACACCGGCTGGCGTAATGACATTCGTTACAAACACGCAAAACGATATAGCGATCCACCATTGCTTGTTGCTGACCCAAAGCGGACATTCCTCTGGAATGAACCGATTATCTACTTGGATCAGAAGCATTACCGCAACTTTTCCAAATGGACACATCTGTCAGAATTGGTTGCTAAACTTCGAGATGCGAAATGACAAAAGCAGTCCTTCTTCGTGTGGGCATCGATTCAGGCTGTGGAGGAATTCAGAGTCCGCTGTTTAATGACGGCTCGTTCGAGTTCGTCAGCATTCCTGACAGCAAACGAGTGAGCGTTCATCAGTACGGAACGCTAGTTGGTAAGAACGGTCGTCCGCACTCGGACTACTTCCCAGCACGGAAACAGGAAATCGCCGCCGAGCAGCACATTCATCTCGACCCTGAGTTTGAGACGTTCACATACGGCGATCCAACCATCCCCAAACGCTCGTTACAAAAATTGGAACGGGGCGATTACCTGATCTTCTACTGTGGGTTGCAAGAGTGGGATGAAGACTCTGGTTGGCGGGCCGATGTGCCTCCTGCACTGTACATTGCAGGCTACTTTGTTGTTGAGATGGCGGGATTGGCAACTGACTTCACGAAGACGACGCTGAAGAAGGTATTCGGCAAGAACTTTCATGTTCGCTACCCGACTGTCTTTGACAAACAGCGTGATGATCTCGTTTTGGTGAAAGGTGGACAAGAAAGCAGACTGCTGAAAAAAGCTCACCGAATCAGTTCAGTCGGCAAGGATCGCTCTGGTCAGCCGTTGAAAGTATTGTCGCCTGAGATGCAGAAGGTTTTTGGTACATTTGATGGTAAGGTTTCGATTCAAAGAAGTCCGCCACGATGGATTGATCCTGAGTTTGTTGAGAAGTCGATCAAGTTCGTAGACACTCTCAAATAGATCGACGTGAAAACCATCGAAGCTCAATCGACTTTGTAAAGGCGAGAATCATGACAACATACTGGTGCGTGAATTTCGATACGAACGCCTGCTTGAGCCACGGACTCGACAATCATTTCTGGATGATGCAATACCAGTATGCTGACGATGCCGGTAACGAACATCAAGGGGACAAGAAGAACACGATAAGCAGGAATTGGAATCGACTGGAACACGTCAGGAGTGGTGACTGGTTCGTTGCCTATCTACCCATTAAACGGACGAAAACTGGCAAACCGTTTTTTGCAGTCGGCAAGGTCATAACACCGAGAATACCTCGGAAACCCAAGGATCATAGCGACACAATTCAAGAATACCTGAACAGGCGAAGGTCGCATGACCACAAGTCTGGATATGTTTACTACACGCCGGTTTTATATGAGAACTTCAATGACAAATGGAGAGACCCCGATAACAAGGTAAGCAGATATCCACAACGGATCGATGTCGAGGAATGGCTGCACCAAGTGCCCGAAGGTATCTCCGTGCCGGGCCTGCAGGAAGTGCCACGGCATGAGACCGTGAATGCCGTCTTCAGAATCGCAGAAACGTATTTCGACCAGATTACTGCCGCATTAAAAGGTGTTTCAGCCAAGGCGGCGATTCCTGAAGAGGTCGTGCCGTCCGAGAAATACGCTGAAGGTGCAGTCAAGACCATCATTGTTAATGCCTACGAGCGTAATCGAGTCGCTCGCTCCAAGTGCATTGAGCATCATGGACTTGTATGTGGTGTCTGTGGACTCAGCATGTCCAATTTGTACGGCGATCTTGGAGAAGGTGTCATCCACGTTCACCATCTGCGGGAACTTGCCAGTTTGGGAAAGCAATACTTTGTTGACCCAATCAAAGATCTTCGTCCGGTGTGCCCCAATTGCCATGCAATTCTCCACATCACGTCTCCATCCATGACAATTCGCCAATTGAAAAAAGTCTTGGCGGGCCGGGAACAAATTCAATGGCCGTTGAGGTAAGAATGGACAAGGAAAGTCCTTCCGACAAGTCGAAATTACCGTTACAAGGGCAATGGCGAGTATCTGGTGGCAAATTTACGAAGGCGTAGAGCCAAGCCTACGCAGATAGTCAGGTACACGAGGATACGTTCACATGGATTCTTCTGAATCTCGTGGCAAGCATTTGGAACAGTTTAATCCCTTGGGCGGAGTAACCTTAACTGGGGGCAAGGCGGTCAAAACAAATGGACTCGTCTTGATCGTCGGCCCTAATTCATCGGGCAAGACCCAGCTACTCAAGGACATTCATGCCTCATTGCTCGGGCAGCCAAGGAAACTGGTGGTTGCTGAACACGTGAAGATTTGTAAGCCTGCATCAATGGAAGCACTTGTTGAGAGCCTTGAAAAGGAGGGATACATTCGACGCCAACTTAATGACAGGGGCGTAGAGATGCTCAAGGTTCGCACGGTCCCATTGGGGGGAAGCTCACCGGGGATTCAGGCAGAAATCGAATTTCAAACTGCAAAACACTGGTTTAGCCAAACGACGGACGGACGGGCAAACAATGACTCACAGTCATTTTATTCGCTTTTTGGATCGATGTTATGCACAGCGATGTTTTTAGCCAATCGTCTTACGGCCACCAATCAAGCAAATAACTACGACTACGAAAAAGTACCTCCCACAAACGATTTGCAGGCACTCTATTTCGATTCCGCAGCCAGAGAAGAATTGACGAAGGCAGTACGAGATACTTTTGGAAGAGGAATCTGGGTCGATCCTACGAGAGGAAACATTCTCTGCTTTCGATTAACGGACACACCTGAACTTCCTTCCGCTGAAGATCGTCTGAGGCCGGATCAAGTAACAAAATATCGTGTGATTGACGAAGAAGGTGATGGGCTTCGTTCTTTCGTCGCAATCTGCATGTCGCTCGCACTTAGCAGGCGTCCGATCTGTCTGATTGATGAACCTGAAACATGTCTGCATCCACCGCAAGCGTATGCACTCGGAAGGATCATAGGGCGGCAGGCGACGAGTCATCCTTCTACAACGCTTGTTGCTACTCACAGCAGCCATGTGCTACGAGGAGTGATTCAGCAAACGAGAGATGTGCAAATCGTTCGGCTGACAAGAGTTTCGGGTCAGTTTCGCTCACATTTGGTGGATTCAGATCTTCTCAGGAAAGCTACAGAAAAACCCTTGGTGAGAACCGAAGCGATCTTTGATGGATTGTTTGCTGATGGCGTCGTGCTAGTGGAGTCAGATGGAGATCGGGCGGTCTATCAGGCCGTATGGGAAACTCTGGCACAGGAGATACGACTTGACCTGCTCTTTGTTCCAGTCAATGGTAAAGGGGCAATGGCGGATATAGCCACCTTTTTCAAGACGCTTCACATACCCGTGGCCGTCATTCCTGACCTTGATCTCATTCGTGACGATGGGGTGATCCCGAGAATTCTCACTGCTCTATCCTCCGGTGAGGCTGCAGTATCAACGATTCGAGAAGAATGCCGTCAGGTTGCCGATGCAATCCGCAACGTACCCCCAATAATCACGCCGATTGAGGTGAACATCGAGATACTTCAGATTCATGAGATTCAGAAAGTGTGGCTAGACAATGATGACGAAGTGGTGATGAGGCAACTACGTGGCCTTTCCAACAAGATCGACCGTATGCGGAGGCTGAAGGCTGGTGGAATTGCCGCTTACCAGATTGAACATCCGGCAATCTCTACTCAACTTGAAGCCGTTAAGGAAAAACTGTGGAAAGCTGGTGTCTTTATTGTCCCGGTGGGAGAATTGGAATCTTGGTTGTCGGAAGATTTCATGAGAGAGGGACCAAGCCGAGAGCGAAAACAAGAGTGGGCCGATGAAGCATCAAACCGCATTCGACAGAAGCCGGAAGAAGCCGGGCCGATTCGGCAGTTTGTAAAAAATGTCGCAGCCTACCTTGCGGAGCGTGAAGCACATACGGAGTCAACGGTTGTCGGAGCTGTTCTTGCCGATCCGATTGCGGCGGCAGAGTGACGGTGGAGAATGGAGCTTTCAGCAAGATGAGCGATTATGACAAGGCGGTGGGTTCGCCATGAGTGAACCGTCCGTCGAAATCATCGAAGGCGATCTGCTTGATCAGGACGTTGATGTGATCGTCAACTCATGGAATCGGAACATCATTCCGTGGTGGCTTCTGTTTCCTCAAGGCGTTTCAGGTGCCATCAAGAAACGTGGCGGCAAGGCTCCCTTCCGAGAAGTTGCAAAACACGGTGCAATTCCACTTGGCGGTGCTGTGTTGACCTCGGCTGGCAAACTGCCGTTCAAAGGCATCATTCATGTCGCCGGAATCAACATGCTCTGGAGGGCGTCGGAGCGTTCCATTCGTGATTCGGTGTGTAATGCAATTCTGGTTGCCAGCGACAACGGATTCAAGTCTATTGCCTTTCCATTGATCGGAGCCGGATCGGGTGGATTCAATCAGGAGCGAGCCAAAGCACTGATGCTGGATGAACTCAGTAAACTGAATACCCAGATGGCGGTAACGATCGTGGTCTACAAACGTGCGAAGAAATGAAAAGCTGGAAAACTGGAATTGTGTGGTGGCAAAGAAACAGTCGTTGGGAAACAATCGAAACACTTTCGAGCAAATTGGCCGGAATTGCGGGCATTTGAATCAAGGATTAAGCAGAAAGTCTCTTCATAAGAGACGTTAACTTCGATTTGTGCGGGCGGTCCAGGAAGACAGGACGTTTGTACGGTGCTGGCGGGCGAACCGCATGGTGGTTGTGCTGTAGAAACACCGAACAGTTTGGGTTGAGTTCGTAAAGTAATGGAGCTTGCAAATTGCACATTGAACATCCAAAACTTGTCAAGCTCCTCAAGTTGGCGTACTCAGCGGAGAAAACCGCCGCTTTTGCATACATCGGCCATGCTGGTTCGGTCAAGAATCCGGACGAGAAAGTTGCGATCACACAAATTGAAATGGATGAGCGGCAGCACCGAGAAACAGTTCTGTCCATCATGCGGCGATACGACATTCCGCCGTCACGTTACTACGAAATCAAGTATCACATCCTCGGCAGGATCATCTCGTGTAGCTGCCACGTCATCGGCTGGTTCATGCCGTATTACTTTGCTGGACGACTCGAAAGCGGCAATGTCTGCGAGTATTTCATCATGATGCGATACTTCAATGAGATCGGAATCACTGCACACGACGAAGACTTGTACGAAATGGGGATGAAGGAGAAGGAGCACGAGGTCTATTTCCAGAAGAGCCTTGAGACCAATCGACTGCTGCCGCTGTTCGAGAAGATCTTCGGATGGGGCAACAAAAGCAGTTCGAACGATGTCGATCTGGAGAACAAAGTTTCCGTCGAAGAATCGAAGGGATACTGTAAACGCTGAAAGACTCGATTGACCGAAGCTCACCAGTAACAGCGATTGGAATCAGATGTTTCTACTCAGAAAACCCAACAGCGAACTGATTAAACGAGTCATCGAATCGCAATCCCGCCTCGAATTCACGTATTCAGCGGTTGGAGCAACGAAAGATGGTCAGCATCCAGAAGAATTCGTCGTTGATCACAATCGGATTCGTTTAGGCTCGGGTCTTGCCACTTTCACTGCCGGAAAACTAGCACTCCGAAATTGGCAGCACTACAAGTTTGACTGGATTGAACTTCACCGACCAGATGAAGCCCCAGCAAAGAATCAAAATGTTGGCGTATTGGCTCGGGCATTGGGGTTGTGGGTGCTGAATACATGTCGCATCGTTTACGTCCTTGAAGAGGAACAACCAATTCGACGATTTGCTTTCGCTTACGGAACACTGCCGGAACATCCAGAATGCGGAGAAGAACGGTTTCAGGTCGAATGGCATTCAAACGATGATTCGGTTTGGTACGACATTCTTGCTTTCTCTCGCCCTCACCAGTTGTTTGCACGGTTGGGCTATCCCTATGTTCGTCACAAGCAGAAACAATTTGCACGGGAGTCCATGCAGGCGATGAAAGCCGCCGTGGAAACTGAACAGCGATTGAGCAGAAAATGAGCGACAGACCAATGGTGTGTAGAATCAATTCAATGGCAGTCAAATCATACCGATGATCGATATACTGACCGAGAGAATCGGTAATAACCATGACCAACAATCTGTACACCGATCTCCCTGAAAACATTCCTGATGAGCTTCTTACAACGCTGCTCAAAGCTGCCAACATCCGAATTGAGCGGATTGTTTCCCACGGACATGCCTCACCAGATGGCTTCTGGTACGATCAAGAGGAACACGAATGGGTGATTCGTACTGACAGGTGCAGCGAGACTTCAATTCGAAGACAAAATTGTGGAAATGAAGTCCGGTGATCATGTGCTGATTCCAGCACACCGCAAGCATCGTGTTGAATGGACAACTTCAAAAGAACCGACAATTTGGCTGGCTATATTTTATCGAGACTGAGGTGTAGCAATGTGGCCGTTCAACAGAAAGAAGCCAGACCCGCTCGATCCCATTGAATTACGGAATCGCCTCATCGCTGCTGCCGTGTCTGAATCGCCAAAAAAGCTACGTGCTGAATGTCAGGCGTACAAAGATCAGGTCGCACAGCACCTTCCATTCATCACAAAAGTGCCAGACAACATTGCAAAGGACGATGGCTCCATCGACCAGCATGTTCAGTATCTCGTCGCCGTCGCACAGTGCCTTGCCAACGAATGCGATTCGCCGGAACTGTGGAACAAGTTATCCGGCGTTTCTGACGACAATCCTTTCGTTCAATGGAATCGTTGGTTCAGTCAACTCCCTGAAAGAATGCAGCGAATTGAGTACGATGCGTTGATATCCGAAGCCATGACTTTCATTGAAAAAGCAAAGTCACTACGAGGCAGTGCCGCTCGTCAGCAGGAGACGTTTTTGTTTGGGCGACTTGGTGAGTTGTTGTTTCATTCCGGTCAGGTTAGCGAATCAATCGAACCATTCCAGTCCGCTCTCAGGTTTTGTGTTGAGGCCAACGATGTGGAAGGGCAGATCGCCTACCTCAACTTTCTCCTTGAAGCAAACTGTTACCTTGCCGACGGGCGCGCTGTCGGTACAGCCGAAGAATTATTGAATGTGAAACAGCGAAACGGATTGCCTGCTGATGACGTAGAGAAGCGAATCAGGTTTTTGAAGCAGGGAGAGCCGCTGTGCCGGGTTATTTGCGTCAGAGATGGAAAGGAACTCGAACTAGATGAGATCACGAACATCGGCGAAGGGCGTTACCAGTTTCAGTTTACGCGTAACCGCCTTTCTCTCCGCAAAGCCACAACACTCACAGGGAGGGGCAACCAGCTTGCTTCGGCAGGAAAGTATGCGGATGCACTGGAGCAGTACCATGAAGCAAGTGAAACTGATCCGCACGACCCTGATCCAGTCTATCAAAGCGGCATGTGCCTGATTGAACTCGGAGCCTATGGAAAGGCACGAGAAACGTATGAGGAAGTCGAGCGAATTGCACCGGGATGGTTTCGTTGTCGTAGCGACCGTTGGTTGGCTGATGGTCTGGATAAAGGCACTATTTCAAGCGAAGAATTCCTGCTGTTAAGGATGCTCGATGATGGCGGACTGCCACCTGCTAAGAAAGAATCGCTGGTCAGACAAGGGGTCGAACGATTTCCCGACTTCGCTCCGCTGTACTTGTTCCTCGGCGATTTCAGTAAGTCTGAGGGAGAGGCTGTTGCTGCTTATCGCAAGGGCCTTGAGTTGGTTGATGAACCTGACCTTCAAAGTCGCCTGCTGTGTGCATTGGCCGGACGCTTGCCAGCGGGTGATCCTGAACGAAAGCAACTTGTATCGCAGGCAGTCAGTTTGCAGGGAAGTCTGGTTGCAATGGCAGCGGCGAAACTGATGGTCCTGCAATGATTCCGCTTCAGCGTCAATTCGCCGACCAGCAATTCTCCAACGAGTATCAGTTGGTGAACGGCGTTGTCATGCACGCCGAGAACCCTGACAATTTTCAGATTCCACCACAAGTCATCAAGCGACACGTCAGCCCCGGCCAGTTCGTTGAACTGCGGATCGACTCACCACGATTCTCTGTCCATGAAGATGTTGCTCAGAAATGCACATGTCCTTCGTGCAACGGTGAACTGACAAAGCCCATCCTGCGGCATGATCACCCGGCAGCACTGCTGCCGCTGCCAAAGCAGAACATTCCATCAAGAGGCTGGGGTGAAGACTTCTGGGTCAAAGTCTCAGAACGCTGTGGCGACTATTTCAGAGGCGTTGTGGACAATCCATTGGCGGAAGCTCGGCTGCACGGCCTGAATCAAGGCACAGAGATCATCTTCCACGAAGATCACATACTGGCGGTCCATAACATCCATCGGCCAGAACTTGTGGCCGGAATGGATGACGCTGATCTGAAAGAAATGACGCTATGGCTGGCGGAATTTCACAGACCTAAACAAGCATGACTTCTGAAACACCTTTTCGCATCGCCCTCGTCATCGTGATTTTGCTCACTATCCAGCGATATCGACATACACAACGAGCGCCGTTGTGCTTGTTGCTTTATGCACTTGACGTGCGGTTGATCGTCTTGAGTTGGTTGTCCGCCAAGATCCAGTCATCCAGTGGATCTTCCCAGTTACTGGCTCATTCGTTCTGCTACTTGCCACCTCCTTCCATCATCTCACCGTTGAAGACGAAGGAGATCGGTTGTCAATTGCCTTTGGCCCAATCCCCGTGTTCCATCGAAGTGTTCAATACGACAGGCAGGAAGCCAAAGTCCAATGTGGAAATGCTTGACGACCAAATTTGGCTATCCACTGTCGCCAAGTTCGAAGGAGTTCGGAATCAGCTTAAATATGAATACGCACGATCCAAACGACTGGCACAATCCGTATATGGCCCCTGAGACTGGGCTGGCATCGGAGCGGGACTCTCTGTTTCAGACGAAATACTTCTGGCTCAGATTCGGTATCGGTCTGCAGGCACTTGTACTGATGACCGGGATCGGGGCTTCATTCGTGAAGATCGAATCGATCCTTTTTTCCGGCCCCGCGCTGGCTGTCGCTGGCATTGTCCTTGTCGTTCTGGCCTGGCGTAAGCGAAACATCTGGGCCATGGTTTTGGGCATTTCCGGACCCGTATTCAGCATATTCCTATTGGTGCTGATCAATGTCCTTGAATGGTCTCCGGATGATGCGAAAGTGCCCGTGCCGAAAATCGGTTTGGCGTACCTTGCGGCAGTGCTCATTTTAATTCTGCCCGCTCTCCTGGAAACGCGTTCCAGACAAGATCCAGGGCGCGACTCACCACCGGTTTAGAACTCACCGATCACGTTTCCGTCGGCCATCGCGGACAGCCGACGCATCGTTTCAGCATCGATGTTTTCGGAAACAAATCGCACCGATCCGTCGGCGAACAAGACGTTACAGCCTCCGGCGTACCTGCTGCCGATCCCATCCGGGCCGTTAATATACGGTTCCTGCGTGAGTGACTTCAATGTCTTGCCTCCCTGAGCCCACGGAATATTGGTGTCGGTGGTTTCCGTCATCATGATGGTATTGGAAGTTCCGTCCAGAATGTCCCGCATGCGAGTCTTGCGATCGTAGCCAAATATTCCGGCTCGTTTATGCCCCAATGGAAGTTCGGCGGCGTCTTCGCCGACACCGGACATGCCAACGTAATGCGTCACGTTTGGAAGATCCTGCGGCATGCCTGGATTTTGGTAACCAGGAAGCCCGGACGAAGTCAACAGCCGCAGATCGGGACCGTCCCACGCTTCTGTGGCGTTATCCTGCATCGCGTTATAGAGGGCGGCCTGTTCAACATACGGAAGAACGGCATACATGAAACTCAGCCGTTCGTCGGGATCCAGATCTGTGCCCTGTACTGTTCCGACCGGAAAATGGCCGAAGGTGTCGTGATAGTTGTGCATGGCAAGCCCCAACTGTTTGAGGTTGTTCTTTGATTGAGTTCGACGGGCAGCTTCCCGAGCCTGCTGCACGGCTGGCAGAAGCAGTGCGATCAGGATCGGCACGGCAACGCCGCTTTGAGCGGACGGCATCGGTGTGACGGGCAGAGACTGTCGCGAGTGATACGTGATGCCATCCTTTGACGGCACGCTGACCGAAACGTTTGGAAACAGCGGCGCACACACAATTTCCTGAGGCGGCAGTTCTGCTGCGTTCACGAGGTCCGGTCCGACAAGGGCCCCGCTAAAAGTCTGCAGAGAACTGTTGAACATTGGCACAAAGCCATACATGGCTTCCATGCTCCTGCGAGCATCGTCCACCGAAATCGCGGAAAACTTCTGAGGCAGCGCGGCAAAGGCTTCCTTATGCTCTGCGGTTGGTTGCCAGCGAGGCAACTTGCCATCCTGTCTCATCAGGAATGCCTGCACAGGCTGAGGATACAATGACACTACGAGCCATTTGTCATCGACTGCATACGTCGGCGTAAAGATCGTCGCCGGAACCGTGGTCAACTGTCGACCTTCGATGGTTGCGCGTTGAACCTTGATCGGCACTTGCAGATTCACCTGTTCGAGTTGTTCAAAAATCCGATCCAGGAGGATATCCGCTGACTTCTGAAGTCGCTCCGGATCCTTAACGCTGAATGCCGAACCGAAGCCCATGCCGAATGGACCGCCGGCAGGATCACTATAGATGCAATGCACACTTCCCAGGCACGCAAGGACATCGTTTCGCAAATCCAGTCCCAGAATTCCGGGCAACATGTCTTCAGCCTGAGCAAACTGTTCTTCAGCCTCCGGAGGCAGCAGCTTGAGTGTCTTCTTAATGCTGTCGCGGATCGCATCCCAGGTTCCTGCCGCATCCAGCGAGAACGCCGCAAACGCGGATGCACCAGGCGGCAGCGCGGGAAGGTCTTTCAGTTCAAACAGAGGCTGATCAAGCAGAGCCAGAAGCCCCGTCCGTTCGCCTGGAGCCTCGACGAATGACTTAGCAACGCAGGCTTTGCCCAGATAGCCGAATTGAGCCGCGATCGTGCCGAGATTCTCCAGCCCCAGAGCACTGGCAAAGTCGTTCACGGTTGGCATCGGAGACACGTTTGGAATCGGCAGCGGCATTCCGCCAAAGCGATTTCTCAGCGAACCAAAATCCAGCCAGCCTACTGAGGCCAATTCGAAATCAGGATGTTGTTCGTGATACTTCTTCCATTGCGCGCTGCTGGTGATGTTGGGCGACTTTCCCGAGATTGTTTCGATCACTCGTTCCGCTGCCTGCGGGCCGATTGCTATGACCAAATGTTCGCCTTCAGTCCACCAGGTCATGTCAAATCCCGGTGCCTCAGGAATCGGCACTGTCAATGTCTTGCGGCCGGAAACCCTGCGTGCTTCGGGCTCGTCGCGCACTCCCAATGTTGCCAGCATTTCCGCGATGCGGTCTTCCTCGCCTGCCAGTTGATGAAGCACGATTGTCGCCAGTGGCATGGGAGGACCATCGACCGATCCGTCTGTCACAGACAGTGACAGCCCCCGCTGGTACACTGTCTGCAACTTGCCAACCATTTCCAAAATTTGAGTTGCTTCTTCAGCGCTGGGGCCTCTGCGGAACTGGCCACCCATTCTTTGCAGCCCGCCAGACATCATCTGCTGGAAGACCTTCGTAGCGTAGTCGAGCAGTCCGCTTTCCACCAGCGACTGGTACTGAGCCGTCTGTTTGATTGCAGCCTCATGCTGATCCGCTCCATCCCACTGGAAGTAGATGATGGATCTTTCCGGATGGATGGTTGCGGGATCGACGTCGGGCGCTTGATTGAGACTCGCCCATGCCACCATCGAGGCAACGGCCAGAACAAAACAACCCGTCAGCCAACTTCGCCGGATTCCCAACATAGCATTCCCTGCAGATTAGAAGTTTTTGTATTCGCATGACTTGTGCCGGTCTGATGGCACACGACGATATCGTATCCCGCCTGCGAGAACATGTCCATGAAGGCCCGCCCGACCATCTAACCGGTCATCGCAATCCCATCCGGGCTCAGGTGCGTGAAAGGGTACGACATGGCAAATTCGGAAAACTCGGAATGCGCGCAGTTTTGTTTGCTGACGATGACAATGCTGCAATCGGTTTGTTGACTCGAATTTGATGGCCACTTTATTGTCGAGCCCCACGCCATTTGATCGCCGCTGCTGACGTCATCAATTCAAAAGCTGCGGCGGTGGCGATGCTGTTTCACACGGTCAATCGTTCGGGCAAACTGCAATTCTATGAACATCCGGTCAAATATCGCGTGCCAGGTTCTGAGAAACATTTCGCAGCTTCTTTCCAGACTGCTTGTGCAAAGCCCTGCTCATCGCGGTCGCAGGCGTTCTGGAATCGGATGTTCTCCAGTAATTAGCCTGGAAGCACTGGAACCCCGCTGCCTGCTTTCAACGACATCGCCTTCAATCCGTATCACTAATGCCTCGATTGTCGAGACAGACTCGGGGACTCAAAACGCGGTTGTTACGGTTTCACTGAATAAGGTATCGCCTCTACCTGTAACTGTACGATTCACGACAGAGAACCGAACGGCCGTCGCGGGCGCTGATTACCGTGCTTTTTCAGGAACGTTGACGATACCCGCCGGAGCAAGTGCCACGCGTTTGTCATTTGCCTGTTATGGTGACACACTTGATGAAATTGACGAGACGTTTGCAGTCGTCTTTTCGACCCCGACCAATGCCGTATTGGTCGGAAACACCGCGACGATCACAATTCTTGACAATGACGCTCCACCGCTGGTTTCCATCAGCGACGGCCGTATCCTGGAGGGTCGGTCCGGAAACTCGACGGCAAGCGTAATTGTCGCCTTGTCCGCTTCGTCGGGTCAACCCGTCACGGTCGGTTTTCGAACACAGGCAGTGACAGCCACGTCAGGAATAGATTTCCGCGGAACGTCCGGCACGATTATTATTCCGGCAGGTCAGACGAGACAGACGATACCTATCTCAATCATTGGTGATTCGATCGATGAGCCCAACGAAACATTTCGAGTCATCCTTTCGAACCCCGTGAATGCCAACTTTGGCAAATCGTCCGCCCTGCTGACAATCGAAGATGATGACGGCACGCAGTTGCCGTTGTTTCAGCTGAACGACCTTGCCTACCTTGGATCGTTCGCGCTGCCTACGGGCAAAAAGGGATCAGCCTCGTTCGAATACGGAGGCAACGCCATCGCATTCAACCCCGCGAACAATTCGCTGTTTATGGCGTCGAATTTTGACGAGGGGCTGAATGTCGCTGAAGTGAAAATTCCGGCCGTCCTGAGTCCCGCAGGCGTTCCGGGGAAATTGCCCGTGGCGTCCGTTCTTCAGGCGTTCGTTGATCTCGGTCAATTGTTACGTGTGGATGCAGGAGGACATGCCACTGCGCCCATCCTTGGATACGAAGACCTGAGTACAGGCGGATTACTTGTCACGGGAAACGGTTTAACGGGAGGAATGTACATGGGTTACAACGGCGTCGAACCGGAAGATTCGTCGCATTCGCATTTTCGAACGAACGGCCTGAACCTGAAGGCTCTAAATTCAGCGACGTTTTCAGGGCTCATGGACATCCGAATGACGCCAAGCCAGCCGACCGGACGGGTTCACGGCGGTTACATGGCAGAAGTTCCGGAACAATGGCGCGCATGGATTGGGGCAAAGTATGTCACTGGCGCCGCCGGGCAAAATCGGATTCAGTACTCATCAAGTGGTCCGGCGTTGTTTGGGTTTGATGCCGTAAATCCCAAAGCCAGTTCCGGTGGGCCACTCGTTTATTATCCATTCGGACACGCTCTGCAATGGGGCGACGACAGCGTCACAACACCTCAACTGCTCTTTAACGGGACGACGAAGGTCGATGGGGTCGCCTTCGTGCCAGGAACCCGATCTGTCCTCTTTTTTGGATCAAACGGATTGTCAAGGATTGGATACGGAGTCGGCCCGCGTTTCAACGACCAGGCCCGACAGTATCAGGGTTATCATTCTCAGAATGGAGTTTACAAGTACCAGATCTGGGCGTACGACATCGACGATTTTGCGGCTGTGCGAAGTGGGACACGCGCGTCCTGGACAATTCGTCCAACCAGCGTCATGAATTTCGATTTTCCGACACCGGATGCCTCAAAGTATCTGGGAGGCACCGCATTTGATCCTTCAACAGGCAGGCTCTATATCTCACAAAAATTTGCAGGCACCAACGCAACTCCGGTGATTCACGTCTACCAGCTGGGACGTCCCGTGCTGGCACGCGCTGTCGCTGCGTCACGTACTATTGCCGCGTCTGGCGCGTCGTCAACCGTCCCTGCAATTTCTGCAGTCGTACCGGCATCTGGTTCAAATGCCAAAAGTCTGAGCACAGGAACACCAACCGCCGCCACACGGCTAACGACCCAAGTCACTGGATTGGAGGCATCAGCAGGCGGGAATACTGCGGGGCAACAACCCTTGAAGAAGATTGGTGCTTCGGCAGTCATCAGCTCAGCGACGATAACGCCATTAAAACCAGTCTCCAATTCCATCGCACTGACGGAAGCGGTGTTGCCTGGGATACTTTCGTCTGCTCAACTTGAAACTCTGCCAGGAATTCTTACCCCGAGCATTAGCCATTGAACGGATGCGCTATCCGGCTTTGCGATACTTTTGTTTCTTGCCGGACTTGCCTTTGGACGCCTGTGATTGACCGAGTTCCACTCCGGCAGCTGCGACCGCTGGTTTTGAAGGCTCTTCGACAGGAATGAATTCTGCTGTCACTGCGGGTTGAGGTTCCGCTGCGGCCTCAAGTGTGTCAGTCACTGCTTCCCGTTCAGCTGCAGCCGAAGATTCCTGCTGCAAGTCGTTGGCCGGGGCGCTGCTCGATTCGACGGCGGAGCTGATTTCCGGTAACGCAGGGCGGACTGTGAATTTCCGTTCCACCGCAATCGGCGGATGGGGGTTCACGTGGATCACGAACCGAGCGTGCAGCTGAAATGCGGACAGCACCAGTCCCGAGATCAGCAACTCCAGTGTGGCAAGATGAAAGACAGCCTCGGTTGAATGCTCTCTCGCTCCGCCAAAACTTCGCACCGCCAGCAGGATCGCGGAAATCACAATCAGCGACTGTGAAGCGCGGCAACGTCCCATGTCAGGAATCACATGTCGCAGGATTATCGCGATGCATGCACAGGCTGGCACAAAGACGAGAGCCGGTCTCGCAGCGTCAATGCGTCCAAAGACTGGTTCGAGACATTGAGCCAGCAAATTGATGAACCATTCGGAGCTGCCCGTCAGCGTCGTCGCAGAGACTGCGAACAGAATCAACGCCAGCCACCGCCACCAGCGAAAGCGACCTCGAAAATCCACGGGACTGGCCGAACGAACCCAGGCGATGAGCAGGCAGAACTGTCCGGCGGCAAAGAGTTTCAGTGCGGAAAGCCCTCGCAGTCCATTCATGCGACTCACAAACAAGCCACTGTCGGCGGATTGGATTTCGCCTGATGATCGCCACGTGACAATGGCGTAAATTATGGGAGTGAGCGTCAGAACGACAGCAACCGTTACGTGTTTCCAAAGTCGTGGCGAGATCACGCGGCGAATGAGTCGATCGCGGGTCAGCATCGGGAACGCATCTGATGTTTGTCCAGATTGATGCGTGACGGAAGGAACGGATTCTTCCGCGAGTTCCGACGTCGCATCAATCTCCGCCACCATAAGTCTGCGACGACGATCCGCGCTGGCTGAAGACCCTGAAAATTGAACTGCAGTCATCGATTGATCTCAACGGCAAGTGCGACGGCTGACAACTTCGGCAAATCCTGCCGATGCGCAACACGTCCACGGAATCATGCACTTTCAGAGATTGGATCGACGACATTGGCGTTCAGACTGCAGCTGAGCCATAAAGCAGGTCACAGTCTGCATTTGTTTCCCAGCTTCCATCCGCCACTGCCGGACGCACACAAATTGGCCAGCACTGCAGAAGCACGGCCTGAGTCAACTCGTGCAAACGCCGAAGCAGTTTGTACTCATCCCGAATCGGCGACTCAAACGTCTGGCACAAACGTCTGACTCAGTGGGCAGAGCAAAGCTGAAGAAATAAGTTCCCGATCAAGCACCGGCAGCCAACCCCGCGAACTCTCACGAGTCCGGCTACATCGCAATTCCGGCTTGCGGCCACCTTCTTCCTTGAGCTCGGGGGAGAAGGGGCAATAGCAGATCAAATTTGTGTCGCTGGCCTTACTCTCGCCCCTTGCGGTACTGGCGACTCGCCTGAGCCAGAATCTTTCGTTCGCGGGAAGTGAGGCTGGCTTCGCCTTCCCGGCTGATTTTTTCGAGGATGGCGTCTACCTGATCACCCAAATTCGATTCCGGCTCGTTCGACTCCGTGAACACGCGCAGGTTGCCTCGGGTTCTGCGAGTCCTCATGCGCCCGGCGAACTGGTCCCACCAACGAGTGATGTTCATGTGCCAGCGAAAGTACAGAAACCCAAATATCAGGCCACCGATGTGCGCGGAGTTCGCGATCTGCGAGACCGCTTGCTTGTTTTGCAGAGCGGCCGTCACCTGCCCGATCATTGGGAAGGTATCCATCGCAACGAACGCCGCCAGCAACCAGCGGAATTCGATGGGGATGATCCCCATCAGCAGAACTTTTTGCCGTGGATAATGCATCGCGACCAGACAGAAAACCGCCATCGTCGCACCCGATGCTCCAATGATCTGGGCATTGATATTCACCAGCCGGTAAAACGCGAGAGAACAAATCCCGGCAAACACAGCGGAGACAAGATAGAACCAAAGGAACTCCCGATCACCCAGGAGCGGTCGCAAGACACCACCGATGGAATACAGCACAATCATGTTGAATACGATGTGCAGCAGACTGCCCTGATCGTGGCAAAAAGCATACGTCAGAAATCGCCAGATTTGACCACGGCTCAGGACGTCATCCACTCTCAGGGCCAGCCACTCCTGAACGAGTGAAGTGACGATCGGATTTCCATCCGGTCCGATGATCGGTTTTCCATCCAGTCCGAGGAGTTGATTGCTGGTCAAAAGCTGCAGGACAAACACCGCAACCGTCACGGCTATCACGATGACATGCATTGGTCTGGCCGTTGGCCGCCGAAAGCCACCGATGCCGTCGTCGTGTTCGTCACGCAGGTATTCCCGGTTCTCAATTCCCATCGTGGTAACTTCTCATTTCCCGAATGCACACAACGCTGCCAGCTGTTTTTCAATTCCATCAACCACACGTCAAATATCTCGCAGGCAAAGTCTAGCCCGCTTTCGCGAACCCGTCGACTCGACTTTGCATCGAGCAGTCAATTGCTGTCTTATCAGCCGCAACGCGCTAGCGTCCGGTTCATTGAGTAAACCGGGGGCTAGCGCCCTGCGGCTGATTAAGAACAGACGGTTATTTTCCGCTCGATGCTGTGCGCAAGGCCGCACGAGGGGCTGTCTTTGATGTGCCATGTTCAGGAATTAATGAATTTCCCCATATGAAACCGGACGGCTTCCGCCGTTCCGTTATTCCGGCCATTGACCGTCTCGCCAGTCCAACAGTGTCAGTTTGTCAATGTCCAATACGGTGTGCCGGATCTTTTGCCGCTTCCAGGTGTACGTAATATGGACGTTGCCGTCGGCTGCCTGAATCACGGCGGGATACGAAAATTCGGCTTTCGCCTGACGATCCAGCGTGAGTGCGGGTTTCCAGTCGATGCCGTCGTCGCTGACGGCGACGTTCATCATTTCCCGGCCACGCGGTGAGCCCTTGCGGCGATTCGTGTGGTTGTACACAAGGAGGTGGCGTCCATCTTTGAGCGTTACGGCGTCGATCCCACTGTTGGGATTCGGCAGGCTGATCGGCGTCAATTCGCTCCAGGAAAGCCCCTGATCAAGCGACGTCGTCGAAAGAATCTGACCATCGCCGTCCTGATTGCGACACAGCGCCTGAATGGATCCATCCGCATGCCGCAACAGTGTTGGCTGAATTGCACCCAGTGTCTTGCCGTCATTGATTGCCGGAGTGCGTTGCCATATGCGTCCGTGGCAGGTCGTGCGTTCAAAATGAATTCGCCAGCCATCGAATTCCGTGCTGCTGCCACACAAGAGCGCGCCATCCTTCAGCAGAATTGGTTTGTTGCGAACTGGCCCGTCGATGTGTTCCGGCAGTCTTCGAGCGATCGACCACGTTAGTTCATTGTCCCGTGACTCGCTCATCAGGCCCCACCATGAATCAGGAGCCGGACCACATTTCCAGAACAGTACCAACGGACCATCCGGATACTGAAACAGGACTGGGTTCCACGTGGGATGACGATAGACCGATCCATCCGGCAGCGAATACTGAATTCCATTCGCAACTTCGACCGATGGCGTCCAGTGACCGTCGATGTGTCTGGAGACCCAAATGCCGACATCCGGATGCTTCTCACTCGTGCCACCAAACCAGGCGGCGACCAGTCCTGCGGGAGTTTCCTCAATCGTCGATGCATGGCACTCCGGAAACGCTGCCGTGTCATAGACAAATTCCTGATTCAGAATTGCAGCATCTTCAAACGCGTGCGTTTGCGTGGTTCCGCTTAGTAACAATGCACTGCAGCAACCAATCAGCATTCGATGATTCATGTATTCTTCCCTTTGTCTGAAGCACAGGAAATTGCGACGTCGGAACAACACTAATAGGCGAGCGGCCGAAAACGATTTACCACCAGAAGCCCGGCATCTTCGAGAAGCCGGGCATCTTTACGGGTATAACACCATCTGCCGCTCGCCATAGAACTTCCTGGGCGCGATTCATCTATTGTGACAGGCTTTCACTAATGAGTCACACGTCTCCTTCGGTCGCCGACGTGAATTCCTTGCGATGAGCCACAACGATCGCGGTGACCAGAAACACCACACTCAAAGTAAACAGCCAAAAACACTGCAGAAACCACGATCCGTCAGCCAGCACATGCTGAAACACGGGTGCATTTCGGATACTTTCATCAAGTGGCATCCAATTGACGAACAGCGTGCGCAGGCGAAATTGAATGGTCATGCGATTAATCACCGCTGGCAACGATCCAAACACAACTTCCGCAACGACGGTGTAGATCATGCAGAACACCATCGCCCGTTTCGGAAACATGGCACCGATCAGAATGTATAAGGCCGAATAAGCCTGCGCAGACAGCAGGCTCAGCGTCATCAGGCCCAGGATCATCCGTTCGGTCTCATCCATGCCGCACAGCAAAACAGACGCGATCGTCCCCAGCCAGGCTGCGGTCGTCGCCCATGTAACAGAAACCAAATACTTTCCCACCAGCAGCCAGAAGATTCCGTTGGGTCGCGTCGCGAGGTAGGCCCAACTGCGCTGTTCCAGTTCCGAAGCGACCGCCGGAGCAGCTGTCAGCAGCGCACTCAGTGCGACACAGACGCAGGGAATCAGCAGGAAGAGAATTACAGACCACAACGATTTTCGCGCTTCAATATCGGTAAGACCTGGAACTTCTTCGAGCACGCGAATCAGAATCGTGATCATCACGGGAAACGCAGCCATCGCAAACCACCACGCGATTCGCCCCAGCGTGAGTGACCGTTTCCATTCATAAATAAACACCGCCCGCAGCGCGTTCACAGTTCACCTCGGTGGATCTTCATCAGCGAATTGAACAGCGACTGCAGCGAATCGTCGGCCGTCCGGATCTCGTAAATTTGAAGTCCATCATGCTTCATCCACTCCGGGATCATGGAGGAAAGCCGACTGGCATGCCGCGTCGAAAGTATGACAACTTCTTCGCCGGAATTTGTCCTGCGAATCTTCGCGGAATCAGCCAGCTCCGCCGAAAGAGTCTTCGCCGCGAAGCCTCGCAGATCGTTGCACCGCACGTGGATTTCAAGCGGGACGTCGAACAGCAATTCGTGAACTTCTTCAGCCGTCCCCGATGCCAGTACGCGACCTCCGGAGATCAGCAGGAACGATTGCGTCAGCGCTTCAATCTCGTGCAGCACATGACTGGCGATGATCAGACTGTGACCCATCGAAATCCAGTTCCGCAACAGCTCCGTCATCTGTGACCTGCCGATCGGATCCAGGCCACTCAGTGGCTCATCAAGGATCAGCAATTCGGGCTCATGCGCGATTGCCTGCGCGAGCTTTGTCCGTTGCCGCATTCCTCGTGAGTAACTGGCAATGGGTCGATTGAAGCCCTCCTGCATACCGACAAGGTCCATACAGTCCATCGCTCGCTGCCACGCGGCAACTCGACCGAATCCCTGCAATTCAAGCAGAAAAGTGACCCATTCCACGCCGGTGATGGAAGCGTACATGCCCTCAAAGCCGGGACAGAATCCAATTCGCCGCAGCAGATCAGGATTATTGCGAGGATTCATGCCGAGCACCCGCACGGTGCCGCGCGTCGGCAACAACTGGCCAGTCAGCAGGTTCAGCAATGTGCTTTTGCCGGCACCATTGGGGCCCAGCAGACCATACGCGCCCTTCGGAAGTTCCAGCGTGATGTCGTTCACGCCCAGAACTCTTCCGTACAGCTTGGTGACGCCTTGAAATTCGATTGCCGCATCCGCCGACATAGTTCGACCTTTGGGTTGCCCGAAAAGGGGTCTGACCCTTTGGAGGCAATCAACTGACATTGATAATTTCGCTTTGCCGGAGAGGGTCAGACCCCTTTTCGGATCACACTTGCATCGGAGCCGAAACGCGTCGATACAGCACCGCCGTGCAAATCGCGGTCATTACGCCAAGCATAATAAATCGAGTGTCCACCTGAGTGACACCAAGCTTTGGATCAAGAATCCACGACGACAGATCGTTGAAGGTTTCGTACAGCGACAGCGACTGCACCATCGAACTGTCTCCGGGACTTGCCACTTCGCGAATCACCATGTACGTCAAATGCCCGAAGATCCAGATAGCAAACCACGCGAATGCTGCGTAGCGGGACTCCGTCGTCAGCGATGAAAGCGTTAAAGCCAGCAACGTACTGGGAATCACGATCATCAACGACGCCATGATCACTCGCAGCGGAAGATCCCAGGTTTCGTACAGCACTGAAATGTCTGGCGACAACAGAACACCGACAACGTACAGAAGCAGCGCCGGAAACATCGTGACAAACAGCAGGTACACTCCCACTGTGACCGCTTTCCCAAAGATATACTGCGCCCTCGTCAGTGGCCTCGAAAAATACAGCAGGAATGCCCGCGACCGAAAATCCTGCGAAATCATGGGAGGTGCCAACACTGCCACAATAGGAATCAACAGAAATGGCTGCGATCGACGAAACAGCACCAGCAACAGAGACGACCACAGAATATGCCGCTCCTCGCCCGCGCTTGGCCGCTTTCCGGTCATTAACCGTTCCGCCTGGATCCGCCTAAAGATTCGTTCGGGATCTTCCGCCGTCGCCATGGCCATGGCTCCGGCCGACACAAAGTCCTGCAGTTCTCCGCCCTGCTTGGCGGACTGTTCATAGATAAAGATCAGGAATCCCATCGCTACGGCCGGCACCCAAGCGAAAAACATCATCCTCCGCAGCCACGCGCTTTGCCACGCGCGGCGAATTCCGATCTCCGCGACCACCATCCAGCGAGTGGACGACGAATTCAGCTCGCCCCGCCATTCGCGATATCCCAGATTATGAATCGGCACGATGAACCTCTTTGACAGCGGCCAGAAAAATCTGTTCCAATGAATTCTTTGACGGCGAGATTCCCCGCACGATGCAGCCACTTTCCGCGGCGGCCGACCACAACGGCTCATTCAGCAGCTCAGCATCGCCGAAGACACGCACCTGCCGCAACGATATGACTTCCGATTTCACACCGCGGGCCGTGAGTCGATCGCGATACGCATCCCGCTCGCCGGAAAGTGTCACCGTCATTGATGGATGCGGTACGCGACACAACTCGTCCAGCGAATCGCTCACCCGCACCATCCCGCCTGCCAGAATCACGACGTTGTCGCACACGACCTGCACGTCGGGCAAAATGTGCGTACACAGGATGACAGACTTGCCAAATTGTCGCGCCAGAATACGAATCCGATTCAGCATCGCTTCACGTTCTTCCGGATCAAGCCCAGAAGTCGGTTCATCCAGAATCAGCATTTTGGGATCATGCACGATCGACATCGCAAATCGCAGCTTTTGCCGCATCCCGGTCGAGTACGTTTCAACCGGGCGATAGCGTTCCTGCCCCATGCCGCAGAAATCCAGGATCTCATGCCCGCGTCGCAATGCCTCGGTCGAAGGAAATCGCGACAACTGCGCCGTCATCTGCATGGTTTCGATTCCCGACAAACCATGAATGTAGCAGTCATCTTCCGGCATGTAGCCAATCTGTGCCCGGATCTGATCGGCTTCGGTCTTGATCGAAAACCCCAGCACATGCCCTTCCCCGGCGGTAATTCGCACCAATCCCAGCAGGACCTTGATGAGCGTACTCTTGCCCGCGCCGTTGGGGCCCAGCAATCCTGTGATGCCAGGGCGAATCATCAGATCAATATTCGAGAGGGCTCGAAAGTGACCGTAATCCTTTGTCACGTTTTTGAGCTCAACGAGAGCAGTCATGGATTGCAGGTTCCGAGTGAGAAATTGTGCTGTGTTTTTGAATTTCATTTGAGGGCAAGCTGTTACACCCCATGCCGCTTGGAATGAAGCTTTCAGAAGCCATTTTACATGTCCCTTCTCCCCCGAGATCGAGGGAGAAGGTGGCCGTCAGGCCGGATGAGGGGGCTGACCGTGCTTGAGCATATTGCGCCGAAAATTGAACTGTATTTCTTTCCCCCTCAGCCTATCCCTCTCCCCCCGTGGAATTCATGAGAAGTTGGAAAAACAATTGCGGGGGAGAGGGGACAATCGCAGGACTCTTGGCACCTCTAGTTCTACCCGCGTTAACTGTCGACGAAAAATCAACGTTCCTCAGCCCAGCCGAACCATTCATCAACACTCTCAAATTGTCTGACAATTCCCCTCCGATTTCCAATCCTGCCGAATTCTGCCCCGATTCGGCAAGTTCCGCCGATTCGTCTGCGGCTGCAATCCCGTAGACGAAAGCGAACGAAGCTGGGAACAAAGGATCGCTGCCGCATCGCGGTTTTGACCTTGTTGAGCAATTGGAATCAACGGTAAAACCTGCCGAACTCTAATTTCCTCAGGCCCGCTGGAAAGGAATTCCGCCGGAATGTGGTGCAGTACTTGTCGCGCGGATGTCTCAGTGAGGACCACCGGCCACGCCGGTGGTCTGCTGTGCTCCCGGTGCGGACATGACTTGCTCGCGGCCGCCAAACCGACGGATGCCATTCGCCAGGCACGGGAAATCCTGGAACGCTGGAACTCCAGCGATCTGTTCGAACGCATCACAAGGACAGAATCCCTCGACACGCTGCCCCGACGCTTTGGCGGCATTCTCAAGCCAGGATCACTCCAGCAGGCACTCAGTTCCGACCCGCATGAAGCGGCTTCTCCGCAAGATGTCTCCGACGATCCGAACGTCGCAGGTGAACTCGCAACGAAGACGTTGGCTGAGTCCGAACTGACGGTATCATCAATTGTGCCAGCGCATCCGCAGCTTCTGATTGACGAAGCTGCAGTTGGGCTATCCCGTGTTCGACCCCAACGGCCTTGTGCCGTTGGTGAAGATGATGGTGAGCTAGACCACGAACCTTGTCCAGACACCCATTTTTCCAGTGCTGTCGCCGAAGGAGACAGCACTGGAAAAATGGAAGGAGATTTGGGGAATAACGGTTCTAGCTCTCCATCATGTTCGCCATCCGGGCGAGCCGGATGCGAGCATTCTGTCGAACCGACGGCAGTCGATTTGGAAATCAGCTCCGATATCGGTGCCAATGAAAGTCGAATTTCGCTCGGCGACTGTGAAAGAATTGCCGTGTGGCAGGTTTGCAACCTGCCTGATTTTAGAGAAAATGGGAGGTTGCAAACCTGCCCCACGATAAATTCACAGCCTCTCGCCGCAGGCACGTCTCTTCCGGAAGCACAAGTACATGCCGATGCGGAGCAATCCCTCGAAGAGTCTGCCGCTTCCGAATTTCCCGAATCGCAGAACAGCGAAACGAGTGTCGAAGAATCCGAAGAATACCAGCCAGACGTGGTCGAAGTCCCGCACGCAGAGTCCCCTGACACTGAAGGCCCGGCCGACGACGCGGACGCTGTGGTGCCTGACGGCGCTCCTGGAACGGAACTAATTCTCTATGAAGCGGGCGATGTCGGCATCATCGAAACTCGCCCGGATCCAGCCGACGGTGACCAGGAACAAACTCTCGCACCGACACTTGAAACCACTGCCGATGAATCGAGCGGTACAACGGAGCGGGAGACCTCAGATGATGTTCCCGAGATGACCGGCAATGCGATCGCTCCGGTGTTTGATTTTTCGCAATTCTCCCACATCGGCGTCATTGGCATGACGACCGTGGCGAATGTTCGGAAGATCCGCGAACACATTCCCCCAAAACCGTCGCTAGCGGAAGTTACCCAGCCGCTACTACCGGCACGCGTTGCGATCGTGGTGAACGAAGACGAATCGGAGCCGGAACCGTCCAAACCGGCAGAAACCGCCAATGTCAGCGAACTTCTGATTGCCCCCGTGCCGAAAAAGATTCAACGGAGCCCAATGCGCCGGCCGCTTTTGCATCGCCGGTTTCAAATGGAGCGTCCCGCCACTACCAGTCCAACAGGATCTGATATCGTGAACAGAAACCTTCGAGTTGACCAACCCGGTGGCAGCAAAGACGCACCTGAAGCTGCACAACAGAACGCGGCGATCACATCTTCGGTGGCTCCGGAAACGAAAATCGTTTCCAACTCCCCCGCGCCCGGAAAACGTTTCCGTATCGACGGACCGGAATCGGTTGACACAGTCACCGGAACCGATGGGCGCCGAGCACGAACGCAGACACTTCCAAAGCACCGCTACATCGACGACGCCCACGACTCAGCCCCGCGCGGGCCGCATTTCGAAGTCTCGGCCCCGCGTCGTTCCAACCTCACCAGCGCTACGGGGCAATTTCTCGCCTACCTCGGAGTGCTGGGTCTTACCGTCGGCACGGCCATGGTGATCTACGGCCACTTCGGCGGTTATTCGGAATATACCCCGACCGGCTGGCTGGTCACGACCGTCGCTCAAATGCTCCTCTTCCTCGGCGTCATCAATCTGGTCTCCGGCGGTATCGAACAGAACAACGAAGACGTCTCTCGCCGGATCAATACGCTTGGCGAACAACTCATCCGCATCGAAGCCGTTACGTCCGAAGTCCTCAAAGGCCCAAAAATCTCGGCTCACCGCTACGCGAACCCGGATGCCGAAGTCGAGGAATCTACCCGCGAAACTGCCGATGTCGATCGGCGGTAGCGCAGCAGCATGAAACAGTCCCCGCTTCTCCAAAGACTGTCGCGACACGTCGTCGATAAAGTTCGGCACGCGATTATCAGCCACCACAAACGCAGCGGCAAGATCCTGATTAGCGACACCACGCTGCGTGACGGCGAACAGATGCCGGGCGCGACGCTGGAGCCGCATGAGAAACTCCGTATCGCTCTCGCGCTTCAGGACGCTGGTGTTCACTCTCTGGACGCCGGATTCCCTGCGAGTTCAGAAGCCGATGTCGAAGCCATTCGCCTCATGATCGGCGTTGTGACGCGTCCCGTGCTAACCGCGCTCTGTCGCACCATCCGATCCGACATCGACGCTGCTGACCGCGCCTTGCACGGGAATCCGGATCACAAACGAGGCGTCAGTCTGTTCTGCGGAACCAGCCCACTGCACCGCATGCATAAGCTGAACCGCAGTCGTAGTGAAGTCCTGCAGATTATCACCGACGCCGTCTCGTATGCCGCGCAGCGTTTTCGCATCGTCGCCTTCAGCCCCGAAGACGCCAGTCGCACGGAAGTTGATTACCTCTGCCAATGCTACCGCGAAGCAATCGACGCCGGAGCCACCACGATTGGATTTCCCGACACCGTCGGACTGTTGACGCCGGAAAAAGCGCGAGACTTTATCAAAGCCATTCAGGACGGTGTTCCCAATCTGGATCGAGCCCTCCTGGCGGTTCATTTTCACAACGATCTCGGACTTGCCGTCGCCAACACCCTGGCCTGTATTCAGGAAGGCGTCAATGTCGTGCAATGCACCGTCAACGGCATCGGCGAGCGCGCAGGAAATGCGTCGCTGGAAGAAGTCGTGATGGCTCTCGCTCTGCATCAGGATCAGTATTGCCGGAAATTTTCGATCGACACGACAAAACTCGCGCCGCTGTGTCATCTGGTTGCCGAACTCACAGGCGTCGCGATCTCACGGATGAAGCCGATCGGGGGAGCGAACATCTTCGCCACCGAAGCCGGCATTCATCAGGACGGACTCCTGAAGAACCCCGACACCTATTTGCCGTATCGTCCGGAAGTCGTCGGCGGCGGCGATATTCAACTTGTCCTCGGTCGTCACAGCGGGCGCCGCGCCGTCGCGCATCGCCTGTCCGAACTTAACCTGCCGGCCACCGAGGAAGAAGTCGCTGCTATCGTCAACCTCATCAAGCAGCAACCCAAAGGCACCGTCATCGACGACGCAATGCTGCGACTATTGGCCGGCAAGTAGGACGGGCACTTCTGCCCGTCTTTGCCATTTGGATGCTCCCCATGGTCCCGATGGAGATGTTTAGCCGCCACGCCATCGGCGTGCGCGCCCACGCCGATGGCGTTCGGGTCAAACTGGCAAATCTCACATTCGTGCCCATGCCAGGTACAACACACACCCGTTTTATTCGGACTTCGGACAGGCATAGTAGTCCTCGGCCCATTTCCCTGGTTATAATTCGGTGCCCGCATGTTCCAGGTCCGGAACTGTTGAGCAAAGGAAATGAGTTGTCTGGAAGGGGATACGATGCCAATTGAAGTTGACCCAAACGCGCCCAAACACATCGTGCGACGCGATTTTCTGCGGAAACTGTCCGCCGCTTCCGCCGCGGCACTGGCCTCCGCCGCGCCACGAACACTTCAGGCCGATCAGAATCTGGTTGCTGACCATCCAGCGCCCACTGCCGACTGCTGCATTCTGATCTGGATGGGCGGCGGAATGGCTGCGCCCGATACGTTCGATCCGAAACGATTTGAGCCGTTTCGGAGGGGGCTGCCGGTGAAGGACATGCTTAGTACATTTCCGGCGATTGATACGGCCGTGAGTGGTCTGCAGATTTGCCAGGGGCTGCCGCATATCGCGAATGTGATGGATCGAGCGACGTTGATTCGATCAGCCGTGCAGGCTGATCTCGGCAGCATCCTGCATTCGCGTCACCAGTATCACTGGCACACCGGATATGTGCCGCCGCAAACCGTCGCGTGTCCGCATCTGGGCGCGTGGATTGCAAAAGTCCGAGGACCACTGAATCCCGTGATTCCGCCGTTCATCAACATCGGTCAGCGACTTGAAGGTGTTGGCGAAAGTGAAGAATTGAAGGCATTTACGACAGCCGGATTCTTCGGAACGGAATTCGGCCCAATGAACCTGCCGTTCCCGGCGGACGCGGCTCAGTCAGTGCGACCTCCCGGATCAATGACAAGTGGCCGATTTGTAAACCGCAACAATCTTTTTCGTCGACTGGTAGAGAACAGTCCTCAGCGCGAATTCATCAGTGACTATCAACAGGAATCGATGCTGCGGTCCTTTGACAATGCTTATCGACTGCTGAGTTCCAACCATCGCGATGCGTTTGATATCAGCCTGGAGCCGGAACAGAGCCGCCTGCCATACGGTGACACTCGCTTCGGTCAGGGATGCCTCCTCGCTCGGCGACTGGTGGAATCCGGCGCGCGATTTGTCGAAGTCACGACGGAGTACGTTCCGTTCCTGCACTTTGATACGCATTCCAACGGCCACGAAACAATGGCACGAATGCATTCAGAAATCGACTTGCCGATTGCGCAGTTGATTCGCGATCTGGAGTTGCGGGGAATGCTGGATCGCACGCTTGTTGTCATTGCCTCAGAGTTCAGCCGCGACGCCTTGATCGAAGGCGTGCCGGGTTCGACTGCAGCGGACCAGGCCACGGATCGAGTCGATGCAGTGACCGAGATCAAACACTATGGCCTGCATCGACATTTCACCGGCGGCACGAGTGTTGTCATGTTCGGTGGCGGAATGAAACGCGGTTTCGTTTATGGGAAGACGGCGGATGAACGTCCGCTGATCGCCGTTGAAAATCCGGTCTCGATTGCAGACCTGCATGCCACGATCATGACAGCCATGGGGATCAGCCCGCAAACCGGCTTCGATATTGAAGGCCGCCCGTTTTACGTGACAAAGGATGGGCAGGGGAAAGCCGTGCAGGAGTTGTTTGCGTAGTGCGTCGGACAAAGCACTTTTTTCAACCACGAAATACACCGAAGGCACGGAAATAGAAAGCAGCCAGGGAAACTGAGGGGCCGAAGAACAATCATCGTCACAAAAAAACATTGCGATTCTTCTGTGTAATTCCGTGTCTTCCGTGGTTGAATACTGCTTCCTGGGTTGTATGCCGAGAAGCCCGATTATTCTTCCTTCTTGCGGCTTCGCCCCGAATTCGCAGGCACCCAGGTATTTGCACTCGTGATCTGAATCTCGTGCGCTTCCTTCGCCGAAATGGGGCGGTTTGTTCCAACCATGGATGATCGGCTCTCACCGGCCTTCCGAGGCTCATAGTCCTTCAGCCCGTCATCACGCCTGTTCCGCGTAGCGGAGAACAGAAAACCCAGACTGCCCGGCGATTTGCCAAATCGCTGCATGACGACCAGAATCAGAAATACCGTGCAGAAAGCCCCCAGTCCCCAGGCGGTCTTCGCAAGATTTGCGGGCGACATCGCAGCCACAAGAAACAGACAGCAGCCAGCCCCCAGCGCAATAATAAAAACGGCTGCCAGCAGGCTGCCAGCATCGTTTCGGTTGTGTTGAAATCGCCTCGGCATTGCAGACGCTCCGTATGGCCTGTATCGTCCCGATGGAAATTCTATCAATTCGCTCCGAAAACGACAGAGCAGCCGGGCGATGCGATTTGTCTGTCGTTTTTTTGTTCAAAAAAACGGGATCACGCGTCAAATGGCACGTGGTTTAAGTTTCCAGGCGATCAGGTATCGTACACCCGTCGCTCCATCGACGGGACTGAAGTTTTCCGCCGACGGGGCTACGGTACGCAACCCGAATGTGAACCTGATTCATTGTTCCCGGAAGTCGTCGATTCACCAGACCCGAAAGTACCTGCCATGATCTTCCGTACAATTCTCGTTCTCGGACTCTGCTGCCTGAATTCGCTGCCGGCGCTGGCTGGCGAAGCCAAACGACCAAACATTCTGTTCATTATCGTGGATGACCAGTCTCCGTTTGACCTGAAAATCTACAACCCGGATTCTGCGCTCAAGACACCGACCGTGGATCGACTGGCGGCGGACGGCATGGTGTTTGACGGTGCCTATCAGATGGGATCATTCAGCGGAGCAGTCTGCACTCCGTCGCGGCACATGGTGATGTGCGGTCGAACGGTCTGGCACCTGCCGATCGCTCCCGGTGCGAAGAAGAACAATCGCTGCCCGGAACACCTGGAATTGCAGACCATGCCCGCTGTCTTCAATCGAGCTGGCTACGATACAATGCGAACCTGCAAACAGGGGAACAGTTACGAAGCCGCCAATAAGCAGTTTACTGTTCGCCATGACGCCACTAAACGCGGTGGGACTGATGAATCGGGCAGTGCCTGGCACGCCGAGCAGGTGCTTGGCTATCTGAAGGATCGTGAATCCAGCAAAGACACCGATCCGTTTCTGATCTACTTCGGTTTCTCGCATCCGCATGATACAAGGGACGGCAAGCCGGAATTGCTTGCCAAATACGGCGCGGTGAATCATACCGATCAGAAGAGTCTGCCTCCGGCCAATCCCAAGTCACCGGCGCTGCCGACCAACTGGCTGCCCAAACATCCCTTCGATCACGGACATCCTGGCTTGCGCGACGAAGTCAGCGTCAGTGGCGTTTGGGAGAACCGCGACGAACAAACGATTCGCAACGAGGTGGGCCGTGAATTCGCCTGCAGCGAAAACATCGACACCCAAATTGATCGCGTGCTGAAAAAACTGAAGGCGATGGGAGAACTCGACAACACGTACATCTTCTACATGGCCGATCATGGGATGGCGATTGGACGGCATGGACTGCAGGGCAAACAGAATCTGTATCAGCACACTTGGAGAATTCCACTCATCGTAAAAGGCCCAGGAATTCAGCCTGGGAGCCGCGTCGAAGGCAACGTCTATCTGCTCGACATGCTCGCCACGCTTTGCGATCTGGCCGACATTCCCGCTCCGGAAACCAACGAAGGTGTCAGCTTTAAATCGGTCCTTCAGGGAACGAAGAACACGATTCGCGATGTCCTGTACGGCGTGTACAACGGCGGCACCAAGCCCGGCATGCGATGCGTGAAACAGGGCGACTGGAAACTGATCAAGTATGACGTTCTGGACGGCACGGTTCGTGAAACTCAGCTGTTTAACCTGAAGGAAAATCCAGAAGAATTCCTCGTCGAACATCATGCGGACGCGGTCACCGCATTGTCACACGCGAAGCCGAAACCGTTTCAGGTTAATCTGGCGGATGATCCAAAATACGCTGAGATCCTGGGATCGATGGAAGACCTGCTGCTCTCGGAGATGCAACGGCTGCATGATCCCTGGCGATTGTGGAATCAGCCGGACGACGGATTGGTTGCTCCATAGTTTCGGGGGGGAGAGGGGATAATCACAACAGGAACCGTTGGAACAAATGTTCTATACTGGTCATTCCTTTGTCGTCACCAGTTCCGTTCCCGGGTCTTCTGTCAGCAACAAATTGCGGAAGTGATATTCCTGAGGCTTGTCATTCGCGTGCAGCTGTAAACCGATCGGACACGCTTGCAGCATCTCCGGCTTGTCCGTGAAGTCGAACACTTCCTTGCCGTTGGCTGCCATCCGGATGCGGTCACCGTTGACGAGAATTTCGATTCGATTCCATTCGCCCTGTTTTTCAAGCTGGCCACCGGGACCGCCGGGAGCCACACGATTCCGCCGATGCGCGTCCCAGATGCCCCAGTCGTGACAGAACATCAGCAGCGGACCTTTGAAGCCAAACTTGTTGTCACCGGCGTCGGTAAACTGTTCGCCGAGTGCGGCAACAGCGGAGTGCATCGTGGAATAGCGGTCCCCCATCGTCTGCCTGACTTCCAGCAGCAGGCGGAAGTTCCGAAACTTCTTTTCACTGAACAGATACGTACTGCTGGCAACTTTATCATCGTTGGCACCGCGAATCATGCCGTGATCCACTGACCAGCGAGTCGTATCACCCTGCCAGCCGGACAAGTCCTTGCCATTGAACAGATGTTGCACGGTTTCGGTTTTTGGGATGAGTGATTCCGCCACCGTGGGCTCGTTGAAGTCCGTCACGGGCTGTTCAAGTTCCAGGTCTTTGATCCATGTGTTGCGATAGCGCACATCATGGCCTTCGCACTGCAGCTTCAGTCCTCCGGGAGTGTCAGTGATGCCTTTACCTCCATCGTTGCCGCCATCGATCCCGGAGTTTGGTCCGCCCCAGACCTGATTGATTTCAAAGTCGGTGTGAACTTTCTGGCCGTTGAAGTACATCGTCACGCGAGCCTTCTCAGTCCGCTTGCCGTCATTGAATCGGGCGGCGCGAAAGGTGACGTCGTACGAGTTCCAACTGCCAAGACCATTGTAGGCATGGTACGGAGATTCGCTTTCGTTAATGATCGCCGCCAGGCCGTGCGTGGTCTTGTCGCCGTCCAGGACCTGAATCTCATGCCGGTTCTGCAGATAGACGCCACTGTTTCCACCCTTTTTGGCGATCAGAAATTCAATGTGCAGACGAAAATCCCGGTACTCTTTCTTCGTCACAATGTCAGCGGCCCCAAAGCGTCCGCCCGCAGCCACCGGATCATCGGTCATCACCACATGACCGCCGTCAACCGGGTCATCGACGATCTTCCACTTGATCGGCATCGCCGACTTGAAGCCCGGCCCTTCCCAGTAAATCCATTTCTCATCCAGCATCTCGCGGGAGCCATCAATGAGCATTTCCGCTCCCTCGACAGGCATTGCTCCGACTCCAACGTCGGCGTGGACGGATGGATTCACTGCTGTGGACATCAGCATCAGAGAGGAAAATACGAAGATGCGTCGAAAGAGTTTCATGCGTGGCTCCAGGAAGGAAATGGCGGGATCACAGATTGTGGCCATTTCGCATCGGAACTGCAATTCTTCCCGCACGGCGGCCTCAAAAGGCCGCCGTGCGGGACTCTTTCGTCCAACTCGAACAGGGCAAACCAGCTACTTTTTCCCTTTCCCTTTGCCACCTCCAGTGTTATTGGCAACAAGAACGCTCAGTTTCAGATCTTCAGCCTCATTGATGAGCCCCAGGCCGACGGAAGCAGAGATCGTCTGATTGTTGACAAGTTGCTGGATCGCACCCTGAAACTGGTCAAGTGAAGATACTGTTTGCTCAGGACGCTTCCCGAACTTCAGGTAACCCAGCAGTGTGCGAGTTTCTCCGCGGCTTAGGACGCCATCATTTTTAAGTTGCTGAATCTGAGCTCGCAGAGAGTCCATTTGAGATTGAGCCGAAATCACACTGACGGTGACAGTCGCGGTTGATGTCCCGCCGTGTCCATCTGTAATCTGGTAGACAAACGAATCTGTTCCGGAGAAATCGACATCGGGCGTGTAAGAGATTTGCCCATCAGTTGTGATCGCCACCGTTCCGTTTGCCGGGCCGGCAACGAATCCCGACACCGTGACTGAGTCGCCGTCGAGATCAGCGTCGTTTGCGATAACAGCTAGAATCACCGCCTTGTCCTCCGTCGTTGTTGCGGAGTCAGGCTGTGCTACCGGTGCGTCGTTGACGGAATTGATGCTGATTGTCACAGTCGCCTGGTCGGTGCCGCCGTTACCATCGGATACCGTGTAGATGAACGAATCCTCGCCGAAGAAGTTTGGACTTGGCGTGTAAGTGATCGTGCCATCTTCATTAATCACAACCGCGCCGTGCGCAGGACCGCTGACGATTCCACTGACGGTTAGCGAATCACCATCGACATCCGTATCGTTTTGCAATACACCGATCTGAGCCAGCGTGTCCTCATCGATGATCACAAAATCATCTTCGGCGACCGGGCCATCATTCACCGACAGCACATCGATCGTCACCTGAGCCTGCGACTGATAACCGACAGAGTCCTCAACTGTGTATGAAAACGAAGCCAGTCCATGGAAATTCGGATCTGGCGAGAACAACACAGTCCCGTCGTCGTTGAGAGTGGCCGTCCCGTGTTCAACGCCGTCAATGCCAACGACATGAATCGCTTCTCCGTCCAGTTCGATGTCGTTGGTCAGGACATCGATCACCACGGACTCCTCTTCGTTCGTGGACGTCTCATCTGCGACTGCGATCGGAGCCTGATTCTCAAACGCTCCAATATCGACGAATCCTGCGCGAGCGTATCCTCGCTGATCGGTCGGTGGTACATCAAAAGCCGTCGGATCACCCCCGTTCAGAGCCGCACTTCCGGCCAGAAACGCGTGCGTCAGAGTCGAGCCTCCATTGTCCTGCAGCGGCCCGAGCAGCGCATTGATTGGATTTGCAACTGTGCCGACAATGTCCGTGGAATGCGGGCCAGGACTGGTAACTCGGTCACTGACGATGAAGACATTGTCCGCTTCACCGAAAATATTGTGGCCTCGCGAAGTCACCCCGCCACGCAAATCACTTTCCAGATCCGGTACCGGGAAACCTTCACTCGAACTCAGCAGGTTTCCGGCAACAATCGTGTTCAGCAACTGGACGTTTGGACTGGTCGAGTAGATGCCGCCGACGGTGAATCCGGAATTGTTTGTCACCGTCGAGTTCACCACGAGCAAAGGAGCCTGGCTGGCCAGATACAACCCGCCGTACGCACCGTCTTTGTTGCCCGAGATTGTCGAGTTGGAAATCTCGCCTCCGAATGAGTTCATCCAGACGCCACCAGCGTATCCGGAGTTTCCGGCAATCGTACTTCCGATCAAATGCGTTTGGCCATTCGCCTGATGAATTCCGCCGCCCAGGGTAAGAGACGTGTTATCCAAAATCGATGTGTTCGAGACCGTCAGCGACGCGCCGACTCCGTTGATGTAGCCAAAACCCTGGAAATCAATTCCACCGCCTCGAACTGCGTTGTTCCCGCGAATCGTGGAGCCGATGACTGTCAGATTCGTATTGCCATTCAACGCCACGGCGCCGCCATGACCACGTCCTGTTGATGGATCGAGTCGCGTGGTGTTGTTTTCCAGGACGGTATTGATGATCGCGGCGTTCGCCAGGAAGTTTGATTGTGGTCCCCAGATTTCAATTCCACCTCCGTTGCCCCAGTTCGAGTTGTTTCGAATGGTTGAATTGGCGATAGTAATCAGGTTCGCGGAACCAGGCTGAATATGAATCCCGCCGCCACCTGGATTGTAAAACGTATCGACAGTGCCGTTCCCTTCGATGATCGCACCATCAATCGAGACATTTCGTACGAGGCCGGAAACAATTCCATTGCGGTCGTTATTGGCATAAACGCCGCCATTCACGGACAGCGATTCCGAGTTGCTGATCGCGATTCCCGCAAAGCCGTTCTGTTCGCTGGTAAAATCCGTGAACTGAACAACGCCGGTCGCATCGCGAATGTAGGCACCCTGATTGGCGTTGCCGCGGGAAATCGTATTCTCGACAGTCAGCTTTCCGGGAGCGGGCGTCGCAGTGTTCGTGCCGGCGATCGTTCCGATGCCACCCCAAATTCCCTGGAGATTATTTTCGAGCAGACTGTTGCGGACTGTGAGGTCCGCGCCCTGATCAATAATGCCCGTCCCGTTTGTGTGATTTGCCACATTCACGTTGTCAATCGTGAGCGGTTGCTGCGATCGATACAGAATTCCGTGTCGGCCACTTTGATTGATCGTCAGGTTTTCAATTGTCACGGCAATTGGTGCATTGACATAGATGCCATCGCCAAAACTCGTGTCGATCACAACATCGGACGGCGATGCTCCGCCTCCGCGAATCGTGAGATCACCATTGAAGACATTAAAGCCCTGAATCTGCAGTTCACTGTAACCCGGCACAATGGCAATGGGTTCTGTGTACCGCGATGTCAATCGCGGCTGAATAACCACTTCGTCATCACCCGGATTCAGCAGCGCGGCTTCGATTCCCTGACGAATCGAGCGAAATGGCGCGCTCTCGGATCCATTCTGCCCTCCCTGAGCGTTGTCTCCGTTCACATAAAACGTGGAAAGCAGGGTTCGGGACTCCAGCACTTCGGCTGAGAGGGCTCTTCGCTGACGGCGGTTCCGTGATTGAAACGGATTTGAGCGGAACTTTAGCATCTGGTCACCTTTCTGGTTTTCGATTGGCCAAGTTCAGGCGATGTGCGGTATCGAGACAGGACTTGAGTGGGCACACATCACGTGAGGAATCTCCCCCCAGTTCTATGAGGACAACCAAGGGACCATAGTGGCCTCAGATGGACATCGCAACCCAGGATCGCCGATGGAGTCTGATTCGAACGCAATTTACGGAACCCATCAAATCAGATGTCCGCTTTGGACTGACGTGACCAAATCGGCGGGCAACACAGCGTGTGTTGAACCCACACGCGAACTGCAGTCAGTGAGACTTGTTAGTGTCCTGATTCCACTCGTCGCACTTTTGAGCGACGTGGAATTGCTCCTTTGATCGGTAACTGAATTGAAAATTGATGGGAGCGTCCTTGCACAGACGGCCGTTTTTCAAAGAACTTGCAATTCTCTGTCACAGCCATGTTTGATCGCTGTATGGGGGACGTTGACCGCGGTTACTGATGGGAATGGCTCATTGGGATCGCGAAGTTCCTTCAAAAAAGGCGAATGCGATGAAAAACTTGAACAAGATGTGGATTGTGGCCGTGCTACTGATGTCTGCGTCGGATTTGGCACGCGGGCAGGATTTCAACGCGATGAATGCGGCATGGAACGCCCAAAGTAACGCTCAGATGAATTCAATGACAAATCAGATGGTACAGACAAACATGAACAACCCGTATATCTGGCAGCAGTATCAGGTGTATCAATCCCAGGGCGGACAACTGACATTTCCGGCGTACTGTTTTCGTTACTCAGAAACGGGAGGGTTTACTCCGGAAGGAACAAAGCGAGCAGTCAATGCTTCGAATGCAGTTCATCAGCAGGATATGGCAAACTACGGTCGCTACGTCGATGAGTCCCGACGAGTGAAACAGGAAACTTACGACTATCGCAACGCGAAGCAGGACGAATGGGCTCACCAGCGAGGAGACGTGCTGATCGATCGAGGAACGTTTGTGAATCCAGTAGACGGATCGTCATGGCGGCTTCCTGCGAACATCTGGCCGGGGCAGACTTACTACGACGCCCCCAGCGGGAACACGTTCTACCGCGCTTCCAACAACCAGTTCATGGTGTTCGATGGAACAAACTGGCGTCCGATCTATTACAGGCCGTAGAGTTGATTAACGGAAATGCACAGACGGCGGCCTCCGCTGAGAACGGCAATCGAGCATCCGGATGGGTCTTCATCCGGATGCTTTATGGAAATACCAGGCCGTTGCCTCAAACTACTCGCCAGGGAAGGGTGTCATACGATGCTTATCAGATGGTTCTCTGTGAGCGTCAATGCGATCATTGGGTACTTTTGTTGCACTCCGACTGGAGTTATCACGGCGATTTTCTTGAGGTCGGAAACCGGAGGCTTTCAAACGACGAATGTCGTCGCCTGCAGTTGCCAGACTGCTGTGACTGATCTGCCGGGAAGTACAGCTCCGTCAAAGGGATGATGAACAAGCATGAATCCGCGTCGCTCTGGAACGCATCTCTCGTCTTACTCCGCCGGAAGATAGTCTCGGACGAGTTCCAGCAAGCCGAGTGCAGAGAGTTCTTCCTGCAAGCGGTCGTCAGATTCGGTATCCAGCCCGGCACGGACTTCATCAAGCAGGTGCGAGGCAAAGCGAACACGTGCCCGTTTGAGCAGTTGACGACAATTGTCAGCTCGCACTGTCGTGCCGGTCTTTTGACTAAGTCGTTCAGCAAGAGCTTCTGAGCTGTCATCGGGAAACTCTGTTCGCAGCTTAAGGGCGTTAAACTGTGGACCGGGTTTACCACCTTCGTCTGCAAGCATTCGGTTCCATGTGTGATCGAGGACGGTTTTTCTCCATTGTTGCGTCCATTCGGAGTCACGCGAAGGATCACCTTCGCTGCTGACGAGATCCAGTTCAGTATCTACGGTTTTGCGCCGTCCCGCTTTCTGCCATGCCGACTTCACCATGTTGCGCAGAGCCATCTTGAGCAAATCGCGGAAGCGACCTCGGCCCGGATCAGCACCGGCGAAATCGCCTCGCATCAGTCGCACCATAACGTCCTGAGAAATCTCATCGGCGTCATCATCGTTGCGCAAAATTCCGCCAAGGTAGCGACGAATCGCAGGCGCGTACCGCATTACCAGCAAACGCCGGGCCTCGTCTGCAGTATCAGGCTGGCCGGACAAGTGGGCATTTCGAATCAGACTCCAGCGAGTCTGGATGGCCTCGATGTGTTCATCATTCATGCTTTGGTTCCGGATGGGTTTCGGCAGATGTGTTCGGATCTGACGGAGATTGATCTGCCGGAGTTGTGTCATTGACTGGCGATGGCTGCGAGGTCTTGAGAGCATCCTGAATCTGTTGTCGAAATCGTGGGATGGCGGCCTTGATCGTCTGAGCCAACTGATGCTGCGGGTTCTGCTTCAGAACGATTTCGACCTGGGATTCGGCCGTCGAAAGCTGCTGCAGCGCAGCGTCGGCGTTTTCAGCGGCAAACGTCATCGCCGCCGACCGAATCAACGTAGAAGCAAATGTTGAGCGGTAACTCACGTCGTCAGGAAAATCCTGGACCAGATGAACATAGTAACTGAGGGCTGTCGCATAGTCCCGGTTCGCAACATCGTAGTCTCCCATCGACTGCTCCAGTTGCGCTTTGACGTCCAGAACCTGAGCCTTTTCAAATCGCATCGCGCGTGCAGGCGAGTTCACGTCAACATTCGCCATCAGACGCTCGGCCTCCAGAATGGATTCCAGTCCCTGCGAATATTCCTGCCCGCTGAGGTGTCCAAGTGCCATGTCGCGCAATGCCTGAACCAGCCACGCCGTTGCGTCTTTTCTTCGCGATGCATCCTGTTCACTGTTGGCATATCTGCGCGCCAGGGCCACTCTCTCCTTTGCAAGGATGTCGGATCGAGAATACAGGTCCGGAGTCGTACAGAGTGACATCTGCTTCTTGAGCCGAAGTATGGCTAACTTCAGGACCTCCGGTGCGTGGGGGAACTGTTCCAGCAATCGCGTGATTCCATGCTCCAGTTCAAGGTCGTCCTTTCGAATGGACTCTTCATCTGCATTTTCAGCGTAATCATTCTTATCGAGCAACAGCTTTAGTCGCACGATCTTCAGTTTCAGGCTTTCGGGATGACGCTCTTCGACCTTTGTGAGAACTTCAGAAAGCTCACGAAACGTGCGGCCACTTTCTTCGCGCGAACCGTGCAGCCACTGGACCAACAGGTGGTTGTAGAGTGCATCGATGTAGCCGTTGGCAGTCTCCAGATCATCCGACTGGAATTCGTAGAGTCGCTTCTGCAACTGCATGGAATTGTGGCTGGTCTCCAGCATGATACCTGTCGCGTGCGGAATATCGTGCAGACTGTCTCGCAGCTGTGTGACCACCCCGTCCAGAGAATCCCTGGCCAGGTCCAGTGCATTTCGAATATCCGTGTTTGCCTTTTCAAGGTGTTGATTTGCCCGCGAAAGATCCAGGTTCTTTTGAGACACGTCTGCATAGGCGTTCTGCAGCGCGACGGTGCCGATGATGGAAGCGAAGCCGGAAATCGTAAACAGGCTAACGGCTGTGGCCTTCCATGGATTGCGTCTGGTCCATTTCCATAGTCGTTCCAATGTGGACACGGGCTTCGCAAGGACGGGCATTCCGCTGCGAAATCGCCGCAGATCATCGGCCAGGTCTACAGCAGAGCGATAGCGTCGCGACGCTTTCTTTTCGAGACACTTGAGACAAATCGTGGCGAGATCAATCGGAATTGTGGGCTGAAGGGATCGAGGAGCCGGAGGATCTTCTGTCAGCAGGAGAGTGATTGTTTCGATACTATCGGCTCCAAGAAATGGAGGACGTCCGGTGAGCAGTTCAAACAACATCGCACCCAGAGAGTAGATATCGACGCCCGGCCCAGGGCGCATGACCATGCCGGTGGCCTGTTCAGGAGCCATGTACGCAGGCGTCCCGACAATCTGGCCCGTTTTGGTGACGTGGTTGTCTGCGGCAAATCGACGAGCCAGACCAAAATCCGTGATGCGAAGCATCTCTGCGCGTACGTGAGCCAGCGGTTGCAGCCGAGAGTGCGCATCGTCATTCAAAGTTGCACTTCGTGGAGTGGTACCAATCGACGAATTTGTATCATTCGCCGTGCTGGCCGTTGAATGATGATCGGTTGCGTTTGAAGCAATCAGAATATTGGCAGGCTTTAGATCCCGATGCAGAATGCCTGCCTCGTGAGCCGATTGAATCGCATCGGCAAGCGAGATAATCATGTCCGCAGCAAAATTCGCAGGCACGGGACGTCCTGCGATCACATCGGCCAGTGTTCCGCCAGCAACGTACTCCATCACGCAGAACGGTTGCCCTGATTCTGTTCGTGAGTATTCAAACAGGCGTGTAATGTTGGGGTGCGAAAGACTGGCAACGGCTTTGACTTCGGACTCAAACCGCAATACGAGTTCCTCATCGTCCGCATCGATGAGCATCTTAATGGCAACGCTTCGCCCGAGTTTCTTGTCCGTAGCCCGATAGACACGCCCCATCCCGCCTCGGCCGACGACTTCCTCAACGTCATATCCGGGTACTGTTGGAAGCGGCATAGTGCTGGGAACTCGAAATCGACGCGAATCAGAATTTCCGAGAACGTAGCAGCCGCACCCGAAAGTTGCCACAACGGATCCTCAATTTTGACTCCGTGAATGCGAAGAGTCCTCGAAAAAACCAGTGTTTCCACCCGTTCCGGAAAAATCACTCAGAGTTTGTCACAACCGCAGAAGTTGCCGGTATGGGAGACAATTCGGAACCAATCCAACACAAATATTCAATTCGGGGGGACATTAAAATGATTTCAATTCGCAAGCAGATTCAAATGACAAACCACCTTCTTAACGTCGTGTTTCTTCTGGCCGCAAGCTTCTTGTGTTCAGATGCAAGAGCTTCAGATCCTGTTCTGTCTGGCCGAACGATGGTCAAGGTGTCGGAGATCGGAGTTGCTGACGTGCAGATGACTCTGAAGACTCAGACGAATTACTACACGGCATTAAAGCAGCTCGGCGGCAACTTCAACAATCTTGCCCGGCAAGTCGGAATGGATGGTCGCGACTGGAAAAAACAGCAGAACCTGAAAGGCAACTTCATTGACGCGAAGAATGAAGTGGAAATGACCTACTTCACACCTGGAGCTGCTCGCAACGTGAAAGGAGACCACTGGATCATGCCAATAAAGGACGAAAGCAGCTACCAGCTGGTATCCGCAACCGACTCGCATCTGACGTTGTTGGTTGTGGAGAACACGGCGATCGGACTGGGAACCATGATCATCGATGTAGAACTGCCTGCCGGATCTAAGAACGCTGCCTACAACAGCGCAAAGGGTGAGATTTCATACGACTACAAGCCGAGCGTCGAAAGCGGTTCTAATGCGGAACTGGACTTCAACGTCGAACACAAGCCTATGCTGATGAGTGCTCTTGCCAAGAACTACAGCAATCCCAAATTCTCTTATATGTGGGCCGCACGGTCGGAAGCCCGGAACAGCGGTGACCAGATTCTGAGTAACTATCGCGTGCGTTTCCGAATTGCCGAGATGAGCGGCTGGAGTGCATGGAATCGGGTCGCCAGGATCTATCCGGGGCAGTCTGTCGTTGACCCGTTTTACCCGATCTTTGATCTCGACAAGATCATGAGCATGAATGGTTCTCGCCCGGCGGTGATCGAAGTTGAGTACGAATACGAAACAGCGGACGGCACGAAAGTTCAGGAAACAGACTCCTTCCCAGTGCAGATGCTGAGCCGAAATGAAGTCGTCTTTTCAACCTTCAAATCAACCGAGATTACAGGATTCGCTGACCAGTTCGACTACATTCCGGCTCTGATGACTGCGATGACAACTCCTGCGGATCCAGTCGTTCAGCAACTGGCAGGGCAGGTTAACGGCATGGCGGCTGAAACTTTTGGACAATCAATCGCCGCCGTGCAATCCGACGAGCAGTGTGCTGCCTACCTGAGTGCACTCTTCCACTGCATCCAGACAAATCGAATCGCTTATCAGTCACCGCCGGGACTTCTGACGCAAAATAACGCGGGTCAGCACATCAAATTTTCACGCGACGTTCTTCGAAATCGAGCTGCCACATGCGTCGATTTCGCAATCCTGTGGGCAAGTGTTTGTGAAGCCGTTGGTCTTGAGCCTGGTATCGTGGTGATTCCTGGACACGCATTTCCGGCAGTGAAACTGCCAGCCTCCGGGAAGTGGATCGCAATTGAATCGACCATGGTAAACGCCACCTTCAAGGAAGCGCTTGATCGAGGATGCAAAGAACTCGAATCGGCTCGGCAGGGAGATCATTATCTGGTCGATATCACGGAACTGCGAAAATACGGAGTACTCGGACTGGATCTTCCAAACGTCGATGAAACGTTTCTGACAAACCTTGGGTACAAGTTTACGGCTCAAATGCTCGAAAATGTTCGCCAGGCAACCAACAACGAGGAAGTGCAGGCTCAGCCAGTGCAGGAACAGGAAACTCAGGAGCCTGTGACTGAGGTTCAGTTGAACCCAAACGGGGCACAAACAGATGTTCGCTCACTGATTGGCACCTGGGGAGGTGCTGTCATCATGAACGGCCTCAAAAAGATCGTTTTGCTGAAAATGGACGGAGACTCACAGTTTGAAGTCATCAGTCGTTCTTACGATGCTGCAGCGAACTACGAAGACGGGAATTTTACTGATGAATCTGTCGCCGGCACGTGGGGCAAACAAGCAGACCAGTTGACATTCACAACTGGCGACGGACAAGTCTACAAATATCCTTTCGAGTTCAGTGGCGACGAGTTGAAGTTTTGTATTTTGGGCGGAGATACAGTTGTAGCAATGGCACGCGAAGAATAGCGATGCTTTGAAAAACTGATCACTGGCAGGATTCAATTCCCACGAGGCAGCGTCGCGATTTTCGGACGCTGCTTCTTTGCGTTTCCGGATGCTTGCAAGGCATGGACCGGCATTCTTCAAAAAGGCTGTCACACGGCAGGCGCAGAGAAGTATGGGTGTCAACAAGCCTCAATCCTGAGCTTCAAAAACTCTCCTCATTTTATCGCAAAGGAATCCGCCATGTTCCACGAGCTAATTTCCACACTGACTGCTATGGCCGACTGTTTCTCCGGGGGCTGCAACATGGATCTGAATGCCATGAACACGGCGTTCAACAACAGTCTGAACAGCCAGATGCAGAATCAGTACACTCAGACGATGCAAAGCATGATGCAAAACCCTCACATTCAGCAGCAGTACCGCGTCTATCTGCAACAAGGCGGGACGCT
>JBBQSE010000016.1:0-44449 GCA_038214195.1 Planctomycetales bacterium | reverse complement strand
TCCTTTGAGGCTTTGTCAACTTCGGAGGAGTACCTCCGAAGATTTCATCCCCTCTGACAGCGGTTTACAACCCAAGGGCCTTCATCCCGCACGCGGCGTCGCTCCGTCAGACTTTCGTCCATTGCGGAAGATTCTCGACTGAAGACACCCGTAGGATTCCGGACAGTCTCTCAGATCCGGTCGTGGGGGCCATGCTCTCACACCCCCTAGACATCTTTGCCTTGGTGGGCCATTACCCCGCCAACTAGCTAATATCGTGTAGGCCGCTCCTCAGGTGGAATCACACCTTTGCTCCGCAGAGATTATCGGGTATTACCTACAGTTTCCCGTAGCTATCCCCGTCCTGAGGGTACGTTCCTACATATTACTACGCCGTTCGCCGCTCCCACCATTGCTGATGAGCGCTCGACTTGCATGCCTAATCCACGCCGCCAACGTTCATTCTGAGCCAGGATCAAACCCTTCAAAAATATGCTTTGCCAAAGGTTTCCCTTCGGATTTTAGCAAAAGAAGTTCAATCTCTGTTTGCCACCCCGGTCAAAGGGTGGCCTACAACAATTCACTAGCCAAAACTCACAGGCTCACAAACTCAATCATGTTGTCAAAGATCAATGCCAAATTTCCGCCGTCACCAGACCGAATTGGCCCGTAACCGACAGCCCAGACACCCATCTGAATCAGTGAGATTCATTTGGCTGCCGTTTGGCGAGCGGGGCAGTGTATCGGCTGCCAGCGAACTGTCAACCCTTCGCTCTCAGTTTTCTCTTCAAAGATTTTTATGTTCCGACTCTGGTGCCTCGGATCTCGGCTCCATGGCCCCGGTCTTGTCGAAATAGCAGTCGAAGGACAGCCACAGTGATCGGGCGTAACGGAAGAAAACCACAGGAAAAATCACACAAAATGTCGCCAAGACCGGAATCAGGACCGACTTTGACACCTGCAGACCAAACCGCAACACAATGTAAGTCCAGGTCGTGAGAAGAGTGGTCACACCGTAGTTGATGTAGGTTGACCCCAGAAAATATCCCGGAGCTCGCACGAAATGAAAGCCGCATTCCTCGCAGTTTTTCCGCATCTGAATGAGCCCGCGAAATAGCCGCCCCTGACCGCAAAGGGGGCACCGCAGCCGAATCCCTCGACTAAAAGCCTGTCCAACTGAATTTGGCGGGGCCTGATCCATACTGCTCTCCCTTCTCATCTCTCATCCTCGACCTTGCCGTTCTGCATTTGTCTGAGGAAAACAACCAATTACGGCAGCCGAAACAACTCCAGCGGATCACGATCCTCCTCACTGGCAAAACAATCGACGCCCGGCAAACGCTCGCCAAGCTGCTTCGCCAGCATGATCACCGCCGGTCTTTCACTTGCGAAATGTCCAGTGAGCACCAAATTAATCTGACGCGACTGACATTCTACTGCCGAATGAAATCGGGCTTCTCCCGTGACAAACGTCTCACAGCCAGACTTGATTGCGTCATCAAGATACTCCGCCGCCGATCCACAGGCGAGCCCTACGTTTCTCACGAACTCCGGCCCGTGCCACGCGACTTCCAAATATCCTGCCTCAAACACGGCTGTAAGCCTCTGCAAGAACTCCCGCCGTGGCACAGGCCTCGCAAACGCCCCTTTTCTCCCAGACCCCTCGGTTGTATCAGCAGCAAACAGGCGCAGTGGCTCGACAGCCGTGAGCCCCAGCGATTGCGCAAGCCATTCGTTGATTCCGAGTTTGGCATTATCAAATGCAGTATGAGGGCTGTAGACGGCAACGCCCCCTTCGATCAGGTCGAGCAACAATTTGCCTTCGATCGTGTCAGCGACGACCGATTTTGTTCCTCTAAACAGAACTGGATGATGGGTCACGATCAACTCCACCTTCCTGGCAATCGACTCTTGCGCGACAGCGGGAGTGAGCGTCAAACACGTCATCAGCCGACTGACCGTCCGTTCTCGACGGCCCACCAGCAGCCCGACATTGTCCCAGGATTCCGCAGTTGAAATTGGAGCAAGCTCGTTCAAAACCTGGCAAACATCTTCGATACAGGCCATTGAGAATCTTTCTGTTCTTAGCCTCTTTCTGAGGCGTCCCAAGCGAAGCCGCGGTTGGCTGGCTGCGGAGCCCTGCGACGTATGCGCAAGAAAACCGCAAATTTTGAGCCCGCTACACCCACTCCGCCTTTGGCGTCGCATGAACAGTCCGTGAATGAGCGACCTGCAGGGCCGTAACCTCGTCCAGGAATCTCTTCACCCCTTGTCGAGTCTCAGCGACTTCCATGCTCAGCCGAAATGTCACCGACTCGCCTCCAGCCAGCTGAATCACCCGTCCCTCCCGCCGTTCCACTGACCGGAGATTCGGAAAACTGCTGCCAGGTTCGAGTCCGGCGACGTAGCCATCCTCCTCAGCCTGCGTATTCTTCCACAGAACAAACCAGGGCATCGTGGAAGTCTCAAATCTAACACACACGGCACGTTCAGATTCGGCATCGGCCAGCACCGCGACGCCCCATCCCTCCGAATCGCCGACGGCCTTCGTGAAATACACCTGCTCCGCGTACCCGGACGTCGGCCCTTCGAACAGGTTCCACATGCTGATGCCTTCCGCCGCTCGCTCATTACGCGGAGCGACCTCAGACGCCGCCATGTGAAGCATTGAGCCCTCGCCAAGAAACGGACGACCAATATTACAGTGATAGAGCATTTCCACTTCCGCTGGCTGACTGCCGAGGTTGTGGACAACATCCGTAATCTCAAATCCGCAGGAATTCACAGTGGTCGTCAACGTGGATTCCAGCCGCAGGCGACCGCCAAACAGACTGGCTTCGTCAACGATACCCTTTAATGAGATCGCGTCGCCCTGCTCTTCCAAAGTGACTCGATGGGCCGCCAGGTTCGCAATTCGCCCATGAAGAGGCAGAAATTGCTCCGATACGACCTTTCCTTCCGCGTCCTTAATAACGTCATTCCCCGGCGCTCCGTGCCAGCCGAGTCCACAACGACAGAGCAACTCGTTGAATCCGTCGAGCCAGCCGATACCCCCGCGTCGCATTTGATCGACAAAACTCGGATGAACGGGGCGTTCGACCGGCGAATCCCACTTCAAAGGAATTCCGTCCACAACCCCCTTCCAGATCCCCATTCCGCGAGTCGGCAGAATTTCGAGTGACAGCCTTCCGTTATTGAGCGTCACCACATCCACGCCGTCTGACAGCCCTCCCGCCAACCGTCGCATCGAGGCGGACCAGGCATTGATCCGGCCGGACAACTGCGTCTCGGTATCGTGAATTCCCTCGTCCACATTCAAAAAATCGTGCTGCACAGTTGGGCCTCACAGGATAAGCGTGAAGAATGGTTGACGGCACGCAGCATATTCCACAAATCGAATCAGTAAAAGCAGCGGCTGTCATGTCCGTGGCCGACTTCCGTGAAGAATGGCATCGGGCGCGACTTCAACATACGATTCTGCTCGATTTCAGCATCGGCGATCTGGTAGGACTGGTCTCCAGGCCCGTGCTGAAATGAAACGACTATTCGACGGGCCTGGAGACCCGTCCTACGAAACACTTCGCTTTCCTCATGGACCGCCTCATGCCACGCCTTCTGATCACAATGCTCCTCATTCTCGCAATGGCCCTGCCAGCCTCAGCAGCAGATCCTCAGGACACCGATGACATCAAGAAGCTGATCCTGCCCGGAGACGCCTTCCTGGTCGAAGACCGTCCGTCCTTTGTTCTCTGGCCGAAAGAAGAACATCGCACGAAACCACAACCCTGGGTGTTCTACGCGCCGACGCTGGCCGGATATCCGGACGAACACGAAAAATGGATGCACGAAAAATTCCTGGCCGCTGGTATCGCTGTCGCTGGAATCGACGTGGGCGAAGGTTACGGCAGTCCGGCGTCGCGGAAACTGTTTGACGCATTTTACGAAGAGATGATCAGCAAACGCGGACTTGCAAAGAAACCCTGCCTCCTGGGACGAAGTCGAGGCGGCTTATGGGTCACATCCTGGGCCTGCGATCATCCGAACCGATTTGCCGGACTCGCTGGCATCTACCCGGTCTTTGATTTTCGGACGTACCCAGGACTGGAGAAAGCCGCGCCCGCCTATGGAATGACGCCCGCCGATCTGGAACTGCGTGTGAAGGAATTCAATCCGATCTCTCGGATGCCTGTACTGGCCAAAGCCAAACTTCCGGTATTCATCATTCACGGTGATGAGGACACTGTCGTTCCGCTTGCGGAGAACTCCGCCGCGTTTGTCGAGACATACAGGCAGTCCAATGCTGCGGAATCGATCGAACTCGTCGTCGCAAAAGGTCAGGGGCACAACTTCTGGGAAGGCTTCTTCCGCTGCCAGAAATTCATCGAGTTTGTGATCGCACGAGCCAAAGCTGGCGCAGAGGATTAGCCGACATTGGCCGCAATTGACAACACCATCACTCCTTATCGCGTTCTGATTGCCGAATACCTGCTGGCGAATAACAGCGCCGCAAAAAGCGTTGCGCCTTCCATGCTGATCGAAGCAGAAGCCATGTTGATGGCGGTACTGACGGACATCGCCGCGTTGCCTAACATTCAGGCAACCGTCATGTTGAGTACAGACTCTGCCCAACGACTCGCGGGATCAGGCACACGCATCTTCCAGCTGCCCGACAACGTCCGTGTTCTTTGTTCCGATCTCAATCCGCAGACGCTTTCCGAAATCCTGCACGCCCAATCAGCCGACTCCGTATTCGATGCGGTCTTTCTCATCGCTCCAGAATGCGACGGGATTCTGGTCTCACTGCTCAAAGCTGTCCAGACACACGATCGATCACCGATTCGCAGCCTGAATCTGGACTGGCAACTCGCTGAGACCTTTGCGGACAAGTTAGGGACTGCGGCCTGGCTGCAACAGCGCGGCATTCCCACCATTCCGACGCGCGCGATCGACGACACAACCGCAGCGACTCTCCGATCCGCAACTCCTGGTGAATCGAAATATCGCGTTGTGCTGAAACCACGCGACGGAGCGGGTGCCGAAAGTATCCAGATCGTGCCGCTCAACCGCGAGTTTAAAACACTCCCGAAACTATATTCCGACGATGACCGCTGGCTGCTGCAGCCTTACATGCCAGGCCTCGCGTGTTCCGTAGGTTTCCTGGGCGGGGGTTCCGAGAAGCCGACAATTATTCTGCCGCCGGCGCGACAACAGATCGTGATAACAAACGATCGACTGTCCTACCACGGCGGCCAGATTCCCTGTGAATCAGCCATCGCGGACCATATCGCATCCGTCGCCCAGCAGCTCGTCGCCGCGATCGGTCCGTTCAGCGGATACGTCGGAGCCGACTTGCTGGTGAATCTCGCTGTGCCCGAAAATTCACCAGCGTCTGTTCTCGTCGTGGAAATCAATCCGCGGCTCTGCACCAGCTATGTCGGCTACCGAGCCCTCGCCGCAGACAATCTCGCCACATGGTTGTTACAGCGGAATCAAACAACAACAATTCGCTGGAATTCTCAAGTCATCACATTTTCGGCATCTGGTCAAATCACACAGTACGAATCAACAGAGCGACAAAAAGAGCTGCGTCTCTAAACAACAGGTGTTGCACAACCAAGACAACAACGCATGTCCCTTCTCCCCTGGCAAGGGGAGCAGGTGGCCGACAGGCCGAATGATGGGTTTGCCGCGTCGCCTCACTTGTTCCAGGGCTCCAGCCCTGGAACACGCTGCCCCGGAGGCTCCTGCCTCCTCAGCCTGCGATTTCGCATTTCACACACCATAATGCAGGCAAAGCCCGCGTTGCAGTGCATCCACGGCAGAGCCTTGGAACGAGATGCAAAGCCGGACAATCCCGGTAACATACCGCTTCAATGTCCCACACACCCGACACACCGCTAATCCAAATCCGCGGCGCGCGAACTCACAATCTCCGCAATATCGACGTCGATCTGCCTACAGGCCGACTGATCGTCATGACCGGCGTCAGTGGTTCCGGCAAGAGTTCCCTCGCCTTCGACACGCTGTTCGCCGAAGGTCAGCGACGCTACCTAGAAAGCGTTTCCGTTCAGACGCGATCACTGCTTCGCCAGATGCCGCGACCCGAGGTCGATGACATCACGGGACTGGCCCCGACCATCAGCGTTGATCAGCGCGTCTCCAATGTCCCGGTTCGCAGCACACTGGCGACCACTGCGGAGATTCACGATTTTCTCAGACTGCTTTACGCACGCGGCGGCACCGCGCATTGCACCCGCTGTCGGCAGCCCGTCCAGAGGCAATCCGTCGATCAGATTCTGCAACGCACGCTCCAGCTTCCGGATCGTACTCGGCTCATGATAATGTCGCCCATCGTTCGAGGCCGGCGCGGCGGTCATCGTGAGGCCCTTGAACGAATCGCTCGCATCGGATTTGTTCGCGCCCGAATCGACGGCGAGGTCGTTGATATCGCCGACGCGGCGGCCCTTGACGCCAAGAAGTCACACTCGATCGAAGCCATCGTCGATCGCATTGTGCTCAAAGACGGCATTGCCTCGCGGCTCCGTGATTCCATCGAACTCGCCTGCCGCGAAAGCGACGGAACCTGCATCATCAGTCACGAAGCCGACGGTGCCTGGACCGAAAAACTCTACAGCACCCGCTTCAGCTGTCCTGATTGTGATCTAAATTTCGCCACACCCGAACCTCGCAGTTTCAGTTTCAATTCACCGTGGGGCGCTTGCCCGGACTGCAACGGACTCGGAATTCAGGGAGCCGTCGATCAGCAGGAGGAAATCACGATCTTCCATCATCAGCCCTGCGCCACGTGCCACGGCTCCCGGCTGCTGCCGTTTCCCTCCGCAGTCGCATTCTTCTCCATGACGATTGGTCAGTTTGCAGAGCAGAGCGTCACAGATGCATTGCAGACGATCGACGCCTGGCTCAAGCAGTTGGAAGCCGCGCCGTCACAGGAAGCACGGCTCGTGGCGGAACGCACGCTGCCCGAAATTCGCGCTCGACTGAAATGTCTCGACGACGTCGGCATCGGATATCTGACGCTTGATCGCTCAACACGAACACTGTCCGGCGGTGAATTCCAGCGCGCCCGATTGGCGGCCGCGCTGAGTTCTCAACTCTATGGAGTCTGTCTGGTCCTCGACGAACCCACAGCTGGCCTGCATCCGCGAGACACTCAGCGCCTGCTGAAAACCCTCATCGAACTCCGCGACGCCGGCAGCACGGTCGTTGTCGTCGAACACGACGGAGACATCATCCGCGCCGCCGACTGGCTCATTGACCTCGGCCCAGGTGCTGGGGCCGATGGAGGTCACGTCTTGTTCACCGGCACACCCGCCGATGCGAAGCAGCTCGCTCAATCTCCCACCGGCAGCTATCTGCGCGGCGAATTGCCGATCGTGGAATCGACGCTGCCAAAATCCTTTGTGCCTGCGCGACATCTCACCATTCGCAACGCGCGGCTGAACAACTTGAAAAACGTCACCGCCGATGTGCCCCTCGACTGCCTTGTCTGCGTGACCGGCGTCAGCGGCTCCGGCAAGAGTTCCCTCATCACCGACACGCTGCTGCCCATCGTCACCGCATCAGTCAATCAGCAGCGCGATATCGCCACCACCGCAGCCGACGCCCGCTGTGATGGTGTGGACGGCGTGGAACACATCCAGCGGATCGTGTCTCTGGACCAAAGTCCGCTCGGACGATCATCGCGATCCTGTATCGCAACGCTGTGTGGACTCTGGAATGACGTCCGTCGGCTGTTTACAAAAACTCGCGAAGCCCGCGCACGGGGATTTACATCCCAGCACTTCAGCTTCAATTCCGGCGAAGGCCGCTGCAGTGACTGCCGTGGCACAGGAACTCGCAACATTCGTATGAGTTTCCTCCCAGACGCGATCATCCCCTGCCCCACCTGCCACGGTCGCCGGTTCAGCGCCGCCGTGCAGTCGATTCGTTTCCGAAACCGTTCCGTCGCCGACATTCTGAGCATGCGGGTGGATGAAGCCGCCGAGTTCTTCGCGGAGTTCCAGAAACTGCACGCTGTTCTCGATACATTTCGGAACATCGGCCTCGGCTACCTCACGCTCGGCCAGCCCGCCACCACCTTCTCCGGCGGCGAAGCCCAGCGCGCCAAACTCGCCTCCGAACTGGCCGCCCCCACAGCTCAGCACACACTCTATCTGCTGGACGAACCTACCAGCGGACTCCACCCCGCCGACGTCGGCTGCCTCATGCGCCATCTTCGCCAACTGGTGACAAGCGGCCACAGCGTCATCGTGATCGAACACAACCCCGACGTCATCCGCTCCAGCGACTGGCTCCTCGACATCGGCCCAGGCAGCGCCGCTCTTGGCGGCGGGGTTGTCTTCGTCGGTTCCTTTGCCGATTTGAAAGACTGCGAGGCCAGCGAGACTGGTCTCGCAATGTCAAATCTTCGGGTCACTTGACACGGCGTGCCGCCAGTGGGCCGGATCCAGGAGCGCAGCGACGCCGCTCCGGCAATGGCGTGGACAGTGAGACAGTCGGCGAGAACAGAATGGTAAGTAAGACCTTCGGCTTAGCGTTTTCTGAAGTTGTCTGTCTGCGGGTACAGACATTGGCGAATGAAATTACGTCAGGGAGATATTTGGCTCATTGGTGATCGGTAAAGCCACTCCGTCCGGCTTCGCATAGGGTCCCAAGCGCAATCAATTCCACTGGGTACGCCACGAGACGAAAGGGCCTGCTGCCGAAACTGGATTGATCCATGGCCGCGCCATCGCAAGAATTATCGATCCATCTTCCCGCGCAGGCGGAATCCTTAGTACAGACAGCACCGCCCCAGATACAATCCGGGTTCACGATCGCACCCCACCAAAGCTTCAGCTCATTTTTGCCAATCCAAACGCCACTCACCTGCCACCAACGATGACAATGAAAAGCCTTTCGGCCATAAGCAGACTGTTCGTTCGGCATGGGACGAAGCACCCTGAACCAGATGAACACGGCTTTACGCCGCTTTCGGCTGAAGTATTGACAATCGATGTCATTCTCGCCTTCGGTTGCGTTTTCATCCGGGGGCCTCAATGGATTGGAAAATCGCACGTGGCAAAACAGATCGAGCTATTCCTTCGATCGAACCACGGATCTGACAGCGAATCCGCCAAATACATATGGAGCTCCGATTTTGAGCAGCGAACGGCGGGCACGGAAGTCCTTCCGCGAGAGTGGGATGAATGGCGAATCGAATCTCAAGACGCATATTGGATTGTAGACGCACTCGACGATGGAGATCGGAGAGAAGAGAACTTGTCATTGGACATTGTACGGAAAGTGAAGTCGCTGACGGTCAGTGAGCTGGCACGGCTAACCATTTTTGTATTTCGCCGCGCGAACGTCGTTCCACCTGAATGTCCAAAACAATTTGAAACACTCTTCGGAGACGAATATCTCGACGTTGAACTATTACCGCTCGACCGAGCGGCTGCTGAAACTATGTTGACTCCAAAATACTGCTCCCGGGTTTTGAATCTCATTAGCGAAAAAGATCTACGATCGATCGCAGGCTATCCTGTTGTGCTTCAGACATTGAAAATCGATGGACTGAATACGGATGCGATGACGACGGATGCCGTGTGGAAACGAGTCTTGATTGAACTCATGGTTGAACGTCGCGCATCGAGAGCGAAGATTGGGATGCTCGACACGGAGCAGCTATTCCTGGCCACATCATATCTCGCTGCGGCAATGGCGCTGTCTGGGATCGATCAGATTGGCAATGACAGCGATTTTTCTTCTTTACCGAAAATTGCGTCATTTGTCGCTAGTGGTCATCGTCTGTTTGCGCCCGACTACCTCGTGCATGCAACGCGGACGCCGTTGTTTCTGAACGGCAGGTTTGTAAAGCGAAACGTCCAGGAGTGGATGGCGGCGTTTGCATTGTCGCAACTGACGTTGAATCAATTGCGAGCACTTATAATTCCCTCCGAACCGGGCCGGTTTGGGCCACTCACCGGCGTTATGGCACTTCTCTACCAGACTTCGAAACACGAGCGAGTTCGCGACTGGATCATCGAAGTCAGTGGCGGAATTCCGCCTGCCGCCGATGGTCCATTTTCATTGGCGCAGGCTCTGCTGATTCTCGACAAACTTGAAGAGATTGCGTCTGCGACTGAACTTCCGATCTCGTACTGGCGTGACAAAGGACTCGAACGGTTGAATGTCCCAGGACTCGTCGCCCATGCGTCACAACGAATGGCAGACCGGACCCGATCCGACAATGTTCGTTCACTTTTGATTGACATCTGTCAACTGAATGACGAAGCCGGTCCAGCAGACTCAGCGTTCGAGATTCTTGTGTCTCAGGATGAATACGTCGAGCTGCGACACAAGTCGCTTGCATTCAAGGGGGAATTCAATCCACAGCAACTGCAAAGACTTTTACGCGTCGTCAAAGAGGCAAGCGCCACGACGGACCGTGAAAAGGCACTACAGTCGCGAATGCTACTTTTGTTGCTGGATAATCACTTATTGACTGGCGACGAGTGCGCTGAGTATGCGTATCAATGCAGCGGTCACGCCATCGACCATACGTACTTTTTGATGGAAAAAATCGCGAAATCGCTGACGCTCGCTGGAACGGGCATTGTTCTACGAAAGACGCTTCAGCCATGGATGAGTTCTAGCTCGGAACAAAAAGTGCTGGTCCGCCAATCCGTGCATGACGATCTAGTCTGCAGTCGAGCGTGGAAGGAAACCGTTGGACGCGCGGTCGAACTTGTGCTCTCGGAATGCAGTCCGCCAATCGCGGAGTTTGAGATCATCCTTAACGTCATGTTCCATCCACGACGCTGGGATTTTCAACGAGACAGCGGCGTCACGCTGCAGCATCTGTTCCAGCGCAACGAATTTGCACGCCGTCGATTGTACGTGGAAGATTTAACGCGAATCACCAAGGCCAACGGCGAGCAACGTCGCCAGTATGGATGGCTCCTGCTTGCGGACGACTGGCAGTGGCTACAGGAGAATGTCGAAAAATTTGCCAAGATCGACCTCTCGGTTTGGGAGGATCTAGCGCAACTCGCGCGCCGACAGCCTGCGGGGAGAAAGCAGACTTTGCGAGCGTTCATTCGCGATAACGTGCCAGATCGGCTCGCGAGTTTTGATAAAGGTGTCAAAAAATACGTTCAGCAAGAACGTCGCCACAATAAGCAAATGGCCGCACTGGAGGCCGAGGCGAAGGCTCGGCGCGAAGTCCATTCCCTGCCGGACTTGGTAGAGACGATTCTCACCAAAGAAGGAAGAACGGAACGCTCACGATGGTTGTCTCTCAGCAACGTCTGCTTCTATCGAAACCACTGGAGAGGTGAAAACATCGTCGGAACCTGGAATGAACTGGATGATGTGACAAAAGCGCAGGTTGAAATCATTTGTAAAAAAGGACTTGTCGAGAACGAACCGTCTGCGCTACCTCACGACCGGAGTCTTCCCACGAGAGTCGTCGCCGAGGCATGGTGCTTCATGCATTTTGCTTTGGATCACATCGACGTGCTCGATAACCACCCAGAACTGATTGAACGGTGGATACCCACTGTGTTTGTGTTTCCATTCGATGAACGATCATTGGTGCTCCGCAATGCCGCGTCCGTGGATCCCTCGGGTGTTGAGCGAGCGCTATTGCATGTAATCAGACGTGATTTAGAGATCAATTCTGATTGTGCAATCGAGACACGTAGCCTGTGTCGAGAATACTGGACAGACAATCTTGTTGATTGGTTATTGCCGGTTCTTGACGAAGAAAAATACACCGGCAGAGCCAGAGCTGACTTGCTGAGAACGCTTTGCGAACATCGAATGGAAAGAATGGAGCCGATTCTCAAAAAGCAACTCGACTCACCTGAGTCAGCCATTCGGTATGAGTCCATCTTTTGGCATGCATTCATTGACCCTCACTTGTTTCTGACACAGATTCGTCAGGAATCCCAATCTGCCCCAGAAGTCCTGACACTCTTCAGTCGGCTGAATTCGTTTCATGAAAGCAGACCGTTTTGCCATGAATGGCCGTCCGACCTGCTGATCGAAATGTACCGATTGCTGCGCACAGCATATCCTCCAGTAGTAGAGGAAGAAGAAGACGAGGGTTCCACGGTGACTGGTGCAGAGGAGATTCGGGAGTTCTATGACTCAATTCCGCGCGTTCTTGCTCATCGGGTTGACACGGATGAGCAGTCTTTGATCACGAAATTCCGGATCGAATACCCTGATCTCCATCCACTCTTCGAATACGAATCCACCCAAGCAAGGATCGCCGACGCTGTTACCTGCAAACAATACGCGTACTTGCCGCTTGTTGACGTCATTCGCGTTCTCAGCAATCCCGGCTATCGCGTAATACGTGATAGGGACGACTTGTTGGATGTTGTGTTTGAGACGCTTCAACTAATCGGCGCACAAGCTCCAGAACATCTCGAGATGCTGTATCTTCCAGATGAAATTCATGCTGGTTCTAAACACCGACACGAAGGGGCGCTTCAGAGTTACTTGGTCTGTCGATTGGGCGACATCCTCAATAAGTATGTGCTGCATCGAGAGGCACAGGTTCGCTTTCGCCAACGCAAAGACATCGACGTCTCAACGACGACCGTTTTCGACACGCCCTGCACTGTGATTATCGAAGTAAAGTGGTCTGACAATAAAGATGATAAGAAGAATGTATCGACAGGTTTGATGGAACAACTTGGTGAATGCTATTTGCGAGGAACCGGTGAGACTCATGGTATTTTTGTCGTTGGATGGAACGGTCGCCTCGGAAAATGGCGGACGAGAGCGAATCCACGTCCCAAAGAGAATTCCGCGACCGCATTGGCGGAGCGTCTTGCGGAACAAGCGAAGACGTACAATCAAAAGTTTCCATCGATCCACATTCGCTCATTGGTAATCGACTTGACGTGGCCCGCCGATCAGCCAAATCGGTGATTGACATTGGCCTGTCATTGCTGGTCCGTCCAGCAACAACCAATCGATCCCTTCTACAGGTGCTGGCCCATAGGCTCGCTGCCGGAATCAACATTCAGCTTCTCCTGCATCAGTCTGATGAAAATTGGTCGGTCTTTTTCCGGGAGGATGACTCTGGTGAGAAGCGAGTCCAGCGTCAGACTGAAGAAGGCAACGCTCTCTCTGCATTCGCGAAGGCCTTCGATGAACCATTCGATCCGGTCGTGCTGTTCGGGATCGGCGAGCGTCATGCTGTCTTCCTGGCCCAGGCCGTGAAGATTGTTGAAGCAGGATTGCAGCCAGAGATTGTGCCGCAAGTCTGCGGGGACCACTTCCTCAGTACGTGCCGCTCCGGGTGGCAAAATCAAATCCTCGCCATGCTCTTGCAGAGTGGTTATGATTTGGCTCCATCCTTCGTACTGAACTTCCGTGTGACCATCGGAAGTTCGGTACGGGTTGATCCACAGGTGAGGGGCGATCTTGTTGAGGATGACGTGCCACGGTTCGCTCGGGCGAGGCATTTCGTCGATGTAGAGAATCTCGTCGTCGTCCCCGTCACTGAAGTCCAGCAGGCCGCCGAGTGCCTTCTTCTGTTTGGGCGTGAGTGGAATGCCCTGCTCTTCACTGACCACCGCCTCCCATATCAGAAAACAGTCTTTCTCCAGCCAGTAGACGAAACTATCGACCGCATCCTGCAGATTCGACATGTCGTCCAGCGGGCCCTCCTCGAAGAAATCGCCGGTAGGGACGTCGGCGTCGAACTCCCATCGAATCCGGGCTGGCTGTTTGGCGGACGTTTTCGGGACTTTCTTCGACATGGCTCAACTCCTTTACATTTTCAGACGCGCTACAATCGGCTGTCTAAAATTTCTGCGGCACAGTTCACAGCTCCTGCATTCGATCTGCCAGGATGTAGGGGATCAGCCCCTTGTTGAAGGCAATCTCCTGCACTTCTCGTGGAGCATGCCGCGCGTCAAGGGTGAAACCATTGACCTGAATCATCCACACCATCGGATTGTTTGCCAGACGACTGGGAAGACTCCACGCAGGGTCCATCTGGTAAATCTTCAGCATCTTGCGGATGGCCGCCAGCTTCGCCGCGCCGCTGCTGGAACTCGTTCCGAGATATTTGTCGATGTCGGTTGACCGCATGTACGGTGACTGGGTTTTGTCGTGCAAAAAGTTGACGCCACCCACAGCTCGAACAATGCCGCTGGCCCAGGCGTTGGGACTGCCCTGAAGTAAAGGCGATGGGCGCTTGCGGGCCAGCTTCTCAGCCAATTTGCGACAAAGCACGGCGTATTCTTCGTTCAGATGCTCTTTGCAAAAGTGATTGATCAGGCTCACGATGAAATCAAGAGCCCGGTCCTTTTCTTCCGTTGACGGTGGCTTCGGTGCCGCCTTGGGCGTTTTCGCCTTCGCTTTCGCCTTCGGTGGCCGAACCTCGTCCGATTTTGGCAGACTCGTGACGATTCCGTGCCGCGCCTTCGCTTCCTTGAAGCTCTCGTTCAGCGAACTCCGAATCCCCGGACCAAATGAGATGTTGTATCTGCTGATCAATCCGTCATAAACGATGTGACCTTTGAATGGGAGCAAGACGGTTTCCGTCATGACCGGACGCTGGGGACCAATCACCTCCGCGAAGGGCTGCGCAAGAGCCAGAACGCCATAAGCAATGACGGGCTCTGAACCCGATAGAAAAACCGTGTACTTCGCCATTTCGCGGAAGACGTAGAAACGCCCTGCCACGAAATGCTGCCAGGAGCGAACGATTTCGAGTTCGCCTTCCGACAGCTGAGCAGGGTTTTCAGACACGAAAGCTTCGATCAGACCGACGTTTTCAACCAGGGCATCACGCACTTTCACCCGGATTTCCGGGGACAGTTCGGAGAAGTGTTCTGGTGAGCTAAATTTGTCGGGAATCACCCTGAGGCGATCGTTCACAAAGAACATCAGCGTCCGGTGCAACCGGAAAAACAGTTCGACATTTTGGGGTTCGAGCAACATGTTGGTTTACCGATCCTGAATGGAAGCCGTCACGACAAAGTGGCCGACGGGACTTCGACGCGATCATAGTTTCCGCAGAAGAAGAAGAGAACCGTCGTCAAAAGACCGTTCCTGCGATGGCGCGGCAGTGCAATATTCCGCAGCGGGACTTCGCATCGCTCGGTCCGGCCAACGTAACTCGGCCTTCATTGCAGAATCTCATGACGACGCTATTTGGAACGGCCCATGGTGACACTTATGTGACCGATCTCCAATCCGACTTCTCCGAGCACTCTTTTCAGTTGGCCGGTGTTCACTGTGTTTCCCTGCATGCCAATCACGATATTTCCGGTAACCTTTTCGACGCAAGCCGTTTCCGCAATGAGCCAGTTGACATCTTTCAACGCTCTTCGGGCTTCGGTCTCCATGTCGTTTTTGCCGACGTATTTTGTCACTTCAAGCCTCAGGATGCTGGCACCGTCCGGAATCGGTAACACTGCCGACTCTTTCGCTGAGGAATCCGTCCGTTCGGTTGGCATTTCCATCGGTGGCGATTCGGAGGGGACTTCTGTTTTGATATCGATGCCTTGAATTTCGCCCAGCCATGCAATTGCTGCGGGGATCCCGTATTCAATCATCGAAGGATAGAAGCCGCCAAATTGCTGGATTTCAAGTGTTACCTGTGTGTTGGTGAGTTGAAGTTCCTTCACGAGTGCCGCAGCTGCAAATGACGGTTCGATCCGGTTGTCGTAAGCACCGAAGATGACCAGCGGACATCGAATATGTTTCACGTGATAATGCGGGGAGCTTCGTTTGACGAACTCCTGAAGGTCCGGAAATGTTTGACGCAATGGCTGTTCGATCAATAGTGGCCGCAGCAGTTGTTCCAGATTTGTGCCGGGCGCGAATGCGACGCAACCTGCCAGTCGTGGCTCGTGCTCGGCGAACAGCATCGCAAGGGTTGCTGCGGTACCGTATCCGGCACAAACAATCTTCTTTGGATCCACCTGCGGTAATTTCCGCAGTACAAGTTCAAAAGCATTTCGAGCATTGACCATTCCCGCGCACGCGGCCTTAAATTTCGTATACGATTCAATGCGATTCTTGTCGCTGCGAGATTCCTTCCCGTAATTTCCGTCAACGGAATACCTGACAACAACCATCCCGGCGCGCGCGTAGAGAAGTGCTTCCGCGTGGTCTTCTTCATTAAGGTCATAGCCGACGATGAAATCTGTGCCTCCAGCCGCGATCAGGACGCAACCCAACGATTGAGGCAACGGCGGTCCGGCTGGCAGATAAACATGCATTTTCATAAACGTTCCCGGGCCGTTCGATTCGTGATTCAACGAGACATGATAGACCATCTCGCCTGTTTCGAATCGATGGACTTCCGGCCCGAGGTCCGGGAAATCCGGCACCGGAATCGCATCGAGCACGAATCGACTATCTGAATCGGAAGTGGTCGTTGGTGTAGAACCGATCGGTGTGGCCGCCGCCATTGAGATGGATGTACCAGAATCGACAATGAACTCTTCCGGCGGCAGTCCATTGCTGCTGACGCTGCTGAATCCGGGGAAGATCGGAAAACGGAGAGCGTCGGGATCCTCCGGTCGAATCTGCCACGGTTCTGCAGTCCCGCGTCGATCTCTTAGTCCAGTCTGTAACGGCAATCGCAGTTTCTCGTCACGACAGATGCGGGTTGGAAAGTTCAGCACGTCCAGGATTTCCAGAACCTGCCCAAAGGCTTCATCTCGCAGCTTTTTCTGATTGACGTCTTCTGCATAGAAACTTCCTGGACCGGACGGGCGGACAACGTAGGTCCACAGCGTTTCGCCATCGTGTATCCAATCAATGATGACCTTGACGTCAGTTTTCGGGATACTCGTCACCACACCCGTATTGGACTTGAGTTTCAAATCCTCGCCAATCGTTTCGGTATAGTTGATCTTCAGCATGGTCGGCTCATTGGCACTCTCAGAAATACCATTCGAAGCCAGACGGTAACGAACAGCGGTTTTCAGCTGATCGACGACAGCTTGCTGATTCTCAGGACTTGTGGTTTGCGCCGCGACAGCCAGCTTCACTCGGCGACCCTGAGTCACCAACGCGCTGGAAGCAGGTTCCGTGGCAACGATCGCTGCTTCGATTTTCGCCCAGGGGATTGGAATCACCGCGACGTCGTTTCCGTTGCCGGTGGAACGAGTCGTCACGACGTGGTTTTGATCAATGAGGCGAACACATCGACGTTTGGAAAATATCCGTTCATTTCCACCCAGTTGCCATACGAGCAGCGAATTTTTGCGGAGCACCAGGTGAGTTCCATATACAAGCCATCCACGGCCATCGGGAAGCCACTGAACTCCTTCGTTGGGGCTGCCAGATCGATTTTCGTATTCAGAAAAAATCGGCTTTGTTGGTAATAGAGCAAACAGCCTCAATTCCCCATGCAGCGACCAGACGGCCAGACGACTGCCGCTGGAATACGTTGCGGCCAGCTCACTGCCATCCGGGGAAAATCGCAGACCCGTGCATCCGTAGAGCCGAAACTCTCGTCCGCGCCACTGATTCGACATTCGAGTGACTTCGCGACCTTGTTCAAGATCGTAGACCATAACTTTGTCATTGTCGGCAACGGCGAAGTGTCTTCCGTCCGGACTCAGGCACGCGGGACCATCCACAGCCTGCGCCTTAAAAGAACTGATCTCTCTGCCGTTCGTGACATCCCAGATGACATATTTGCATTCCCCGTGGCTTCCGCAGCATCCAAGCAACCGAGTCTCATTGAGAAAAAGCATCAGACTCAACTCTTCCCGACTGCTGTAGTTGGGTAACGAGACCGGAGCCGCGTTTGGATTCGCTGTGGCATACACCAGAATCTCGGGCACGCTGCGGGAATCAGCTCCAAAATGCGTTGCAATGAATGTGCCCGCCGGACTTATGATTCGCGACTTCTGTTGTGCATTCGCTGGCAAAGAACATTTTCTGAGACCCGTGGTTAGATCGAAAAGCTCATCATCCACGAGCACAAATCGCGACGGGTCTGCAGAAAACCAGACACCGGATTCGTCCTTGACTGGAATAGACCAGTCCGGGTCATTGCTTCCCCAATCGACTTTTCGATCGATTGACTCGTCCGGGATTTGAAGCTTTGCAACGTACGCCGGTGTCGGTTTTGAATCAACCCGCTGGCTGTCGCTGGAATTCTTTGAAAGTACGGCAGCAGCAGATGTGACGGGGCTCGTTGCGCTGAGTGGCGCTGCTGAAACGTCGCTCGCGGTGTCCAAAATCGCCTGGTTTCCCTGCTGCCCCGATGTCAGCAAGGGAGGTTCCGGTGTTGGGCTGCTTCGTGTCAGGGCTCCCGCAAGAAATGCAACCATCGCAACGGCAGCCGTCGCACCGTAAAAAATGGGTTGCTTCCACGGCAGCGTTTGCAATGTCGAAGCCGATCCGATTTTCATCACGTTGCCACACGCAAGGCACGTAAGTTCACGTCGGGCAGCTTGCGAAGTGACGCGATACTGCTTGCCGCAGTCCTGACACTGAATGAGCAACTTCATTTCCATGCCGTGATTGTAGTCTTTGAAACGCCGACTCGGAGAACGCTCGGCACAGTCTCCAGTGCCAGGCATTCTCTGTCAATCTGCGGTCGGTTCGCTTTTTATGCGGAACCATCACTATGATTTCATCTATGGCACCAGTCAGGCGTTATTTTTCAAATGGGACGCCAAGTGCTCACGGAGTCAAATAGTGGCGACAGAGATTCGGTGTGATCAGTGTCAGGCTCTGCTTCGCATTCCGGATACCGCCGCCGGGAAGAAGGTTCGCTGCCCGCGATGTGCTGCCGTCGTCGATGTGCCAGTTTCTGATTCGGAGTCGGCCCCGAAGAAAGCGATCCCGCCACCAAAGCGACAGATTCCGTCGGAAGAATCACGTCGTCACGCCACCACACAGCCTGCGCCACGGAGACCGGTTGATTCGAATATTGTGGCCTCACCGTTCAGCTCGCCTTTGCTGCACTGGTCGCTGGCAGGCTGTACCGTGATAATTGTTGCCGCCGTTTTCTTTGGTGTCGGACGTTTGGTTCCAATGTTTGGGGCGGCAAAGGGTTCTGCTTCGATAACGGCGGCTTCTCCAGATGTCTCCTCCAGATCCAGTGCGGCCGACGCTCCACAGAAACCACTATCAACGACTTTGATTGCTGAAAGTTCGATCGCGATCGAACTGGAGCAAATCCAGAAACTTGAGGCGGAATATCGGCTCGGGGAAGACTTCGAGAATGACAGTCAGCCGGACAATGGACAGCGAATCAAAGTGCCGGATGTTCCCAGGGAAGAACTGGGCGAGATAGACGGATTCACTTCTTCCGGAAATCCAAAGTCCGATTTCGATTTCCTTAAACGGACGCAGTATTTCCTGCAGATGGAAGAACGCCGTGGGATGCGCTATCGTGCTGCGGCAATTCTCAGCAAAGCCTCCGAAGACAAGAGTCGGCGACGTGCCGCATTTAGAATCCTCGCAATCGCGCCGGAATTGAATCAGGAATGCACGAATGCTGCATGGGTCTTTCGCCATCTGGACTATTCTGATTCGCTTGTGACGGAAACCGGGGCGACGATTCCGCACCCCGATGCGGCGAAAGTCGATCAGACTGCGGCAGCAATCGTTGGGGGAACAGCAGGCCCGGAGGCGATTCTGGATTCTCTGCGCAGCATGCGATATCCGATCGCGCGTGCTGCTTTGTTTGAGACTGTTGGTTCAGCCGTCAACCTGCAGGAGACACAGCGCCGAATGTGCCTCTCGCTGCTGGCAACACCCGTGATTCAGGGGCTGATGTTTGACATGCAGGTGGGCCCCGGGTCGTTTATGAGCAAGCAACATGAGCGAGATGCACTGAAGACGTTCGCCACGGCGACATCGACTCCTGAGTCATCAGATCTCGTGGTTGATGTCATTCGAATCAGACTGCAAGTGGATCCGTTGATGAAACGAAAATTAGAGGCTCAGGTTTTCGGCCATCCCATTGAAACCGGCGACGACCGCAGGAGCAAAAGTTGGGAAGCCCTGTCAGAGTCGGAAAATGAAACATTGAACACAGTCTGGAAAAATGCCTCCACCGAAGCCATTCTGCGATTGCTCGTATCACTGGACGGCACGAATCGTTCGGTACAACTGCGACGGCTCTTTCGAGAACGGCAGTTGACAGAAGTTCAGAGCGGCAGCCTCATTTCGCCGGACACCGCAAGTGAAGAACTTGACGTCCTGCTGGGGCACGTGCCCGCGATGAAACTGATCGAAGTGGCAATGAGCCTTGACCAAAGTTTTGACGTACAACGCGCTCTGGATTCGATGGCGGAAAGCTCGGGCCTTACTCAGCTTGACGCGAATGAGATTGCCAATGCGTGCCGTCGGCTTTCTGATCGTCACGATGCATCCGGCATCTTAAAGAAGCTGGATGGCAAAGCCGACATCGAGCACCTGACAATTGGATTTGCACTTTGTGGCGACGCTGCTGAATTGCGACGATGTGCGAAGATGCTCGCTGACCCCGACGAAAAGAAACGGATCCTTGATCTGGCGGCAAATGAGGCTCACAAGGGGCTTCCGGATGACGATACCCTTGAGTTTCTGGCTCCGTACGGATCTGTTGCGAATCTGCTGACCGCGTGGGACAAAATCCGTTCTCAAAGCCCGTTCAGTTCGTTTCTCAAAGGTCTCGCCGCCAGACCAGACCTTACCGCCACAGAACGAAACAGAATCCAGGAATACCAGAATCGGAAATAGAACGAAGCCATAGAGCACCGATGCAACCACGTCAGGGGACTGCATTTTTCGCGCTCACGATTCTTCCTGGTCGGATTCAATCTACACCCGCAGCGAACCACGGAATCCTCGGGCACCATAGTAAGACTGAGGACCGTTGTGATACAAAAAGACATGGCCGTAGCGGCGATCACAGAATAGGGCACCTCCGAGTTTTCTGATATCAGCAGGTGTCTTCACCCAACTCGAAGTCTTCGTATCGAATTCGCCAAGCTTCTGCAGTTCTCGATATTGTTCTTCGGTCAGGATCTCAATGCCCATCGCCGCTGCCATATCCATCGCTGTGTCTTTGGGTTTGTGTTCCTTCCGTGAATCGAGTCCTTCACGGTCGTAACAAACACTGGTGCGGCCTTTGGGGCTCTCCGCTGAACAGTCGAAGAAAATGTATTCACCGGACGATTGATCATAGCCAACAACATCCGGTTCACCGCCGGTCCTTTCCATTTCATAGAGAGACCAAAGTTTCTGCGCATTGGCTTCCAGCTTAGCGAGCACTTTAGACCACTTCAGCCCCTGATGACGGTGCATGTGCTCCTCAAAACGAACCTTCAGCACTTCGAGAAGTTCTGCACATTGCTTTGGTGACAATACTTTTTTTGATTTGACTGGCTTCACTGACGTCTCCACTTTTCCTTACAACCACCCGACCTTGCGGAACCAGCGATAAAGGAATCCGCAAATAACGAACATTGTGATGATGGAAACTGGGTAGCCGTAGGGCCATTCAGTTTCGGGCATGAACTTGAAATTCATGCCATAGAGGCCCGCGATCAGCGTTGGCACAGCCAGGATGGCGGCCCAGGCGGCGAGGCGTTTGGTGTCGTCGTTTTGGGAGACGGATATGAGCGCCAGATTGGCCTCGAGCGCGATCTGAGAAAGTTGCTGCAGGCTCTCGATCAGGTCGGCGATACGAATCACATGGTCATGGACGTCCTGAAAATAGGGTCGCGTATCCGGCGGAATCAAATTGGACGTGATTCGCGAGAGACGCGCCGAAACTTCGATCAGCGGAGTGACGGCCTGTTTAAGCGAAAGTAAATCACGCCTCAGGTGATAGATTCTCGCCGTGACGCTCCGTACAAACTTGCCGCTGAAAATCTGTTCTTCGAGTTCATCAAGCTCCGCTTCGAGATCATCAGTGACCGGAAAATACTGATCGACAATAAAGTCCATGAGCGCGTGCAGAACAAAACTCTCACCTTTCGCCAACAGCTGCGGCGAAGCTTCACAGCGGGCTCGCAGGCCCACATGCGACTGCACAGAACCATGTCGCACCGTCACGACGTATCGCGGCCCGAGGAAGACGTGCGTTTCGCCAAACTCGATGCGATGTTCGCCTTCTTCGCAAAGTCGCGCCGTGCGGAGGACCACGAACATGGAGTCATCGTAGATCTCCAGTTTCGGACGCTGGTGAGCATTGTGCGCATCTTCAATCGCCAGCTCGTGCAGGCCAAACGCTTCCTGAATATGGGCCAGCAACTGCTCGCCGGGCTCGAAAAGTCCCACCCACAGAAACCGATCTGAATAACGCCATGCATCGCCCACGTCCGGGATTGGCACGTTCGCCACGCGCACCCCGTTATGATACGCGGCGGAGTTGATCACGCTGCCTCGCGGTCGAGGAGAAGATTGATCAGAATTGCCGGTTGTCAAAACATGCTCCTTGCGCGGGATTCGTCCACACTATACCAATCAAACGGTCCCAGGTTCGACCTCACGTGCCTTCAATCGTTGGTGCGGACTCAAAGCTTTCCGTGCGACTCCATTCGGCTCGCCCGGATTGGTGAGCCCAGATGGAGAGCTGGCGACCGACTCAAAAAAACCTTTAACCCCATCCGCCTCGCGCGGATCGGTGGACAAGATCAAGAAACGAATTTCAACTGAAATCATGGCCAAACCAACCGATCTGCTTCACCATCCGCGTAAAGCGGATGGGGTCATGCTACGCCGCCCTGCGGCATTTCTAGCTCACCATCTTCTCCACCGATCCAGGCAAGCTGGATGGGGTTTGAGTTCTTGCTTTCACCTCAAGTCAACGCCATTGGACGCCGGGTCGGCGGAGCCGTGAAATGATTAATTGGACAGCGCCACTTTTCCCGAAGTAGTAGCCCGAAGCGTAAGCGAGGGAAAGAGTTCCGTACAATCCCTCGCTCACGCTTCGGGCTGCCAAAACGCTCGGTTTCCGCCAAAACTGGCGCTGTCCAATTAAGTAACTGTCTTCCAATGATTAAGTAACTGTCTTCCGCCGTCGATGTACCATCGTGTAGACACACGGCACAAGGATCAGCGTCAGAAATGTTGACACGACCATGCCGCCGACCAGCGCGCGGGCGAGTGGGATCATGGCTTCGTTTCCGGGTGCCCATTGATAAGTCAGCGGCAGCATAGAGGCGACCAGCGTCAGTGATGTCATCAGGATCGGTCGCAGACGGATTTGAGCGGCCGACAAGGCGGCATCTCGGGAATTAAACCCTTGCTGCATCTGGCGATTGGCAAACTCGACGAGCAGAATCGAATTATTGACCACCACGCCAATCATCATCAGCGTGCCAATCAGCGACTGAGTATTGACCGTCGTGTGCGTGAGATACAGCACCAGCAGTACACCGCCAATTCCCAGCGGGACAGCCAGCATGATGATCAGCGGATCGACAAACGAACGAAACTGAGCCATCAGCACCAGGTAAACCAAAACAATCGCCACGATGAGCCCCGTGCTGAGCATCGCGGTGCCGCTTTTCATCGTGTCCACCGGGCCTCGCATCCGAACGGAAACGCCCTTGCCCAATTCCAGCGAGGCCAGTGCCGCTTCCACATCGACCGCGACGGAACCCACATCGCGCCCGCTGACATTCACGTGAATATCATGCACCGGACTGATGTTGTAGCGGGCAATTTCTCCGGGAATCGTGACTCGCTTCACTTCCGCGATGTTGGACAGCGGAATCGTGAGCGGCCCGTTGCTGGTGTGGAGAGAAATCGGGATGTTGCGAATGTCGTCCAGGCTTTCGAGCTTGTTGGATTCGTACTGCACACCCATAAAGAAGTCGGTGCCCGTCGGATCGATCCAAATCGTCGAAGAATATCCCAGACTGGATCCCAGCGACGTCAGCACTGTCCGCGCCACCTGTTCCTGATCGACGCCGAGGTATTGCGCTCGAGTCCGATCTACCTGAATATCGAACTGCGGATATTCGAGTGACTGAGCGATCTGCACATCAACCGTACCCGCGACCTGCTGAATCGCCGCCACTGCTTTTTCAGCGGTTTCCCGCATCACAGCGGAGGATCCACCCGACACTTGCACGCTGATCGGTGTGGGAATCCCTTCACTCAGCGCCATATTGACAATCCCGCCGGAGACGAACAGAAACTGATCCAGCGGAAAATCGGCGTTTAGTTTTTCTCGCAGCCTTTCGACGTAGGTTGTGGTGCTGGTTTGTCGGCCAGCCTGCTTCAAATTGACGATTAGATAAGCTGTGTCCGGCCCGGAATTGGAACTCAGCACCGTGGAAAACCCCGCCCCTTTACCAACCGGCAGTCCGATGTTGGCAATCAACGCTTCGATTTCGTTTTCCGGGATGACATCCTTTACAGCGTCTTCCAGTTGAATCACCAGTTCTTCCGTCTTCTCCAGCCGCGTCCCCGGCAGCGTTTTAATTCTGATCTCGAACGAACCGGCGTCCACTTCGGGAAACAGTTCTGATCCCAGCTTCGGCCACAGCAGGCCCGTAGCACCAGTCGCCACCAGCAGCACCAACGTCACCAGTGCCGGCACCTTCAACATTCCGGACAACAGGTGACCGTACAAACCCCGAGGCTTCACGGATGCAGCGGCTTCGGTTTCTTCTGTGAATGCCGCTTCGATCCCGTCTGATTTTGCGGGCTTCATGCGTTCCCGCACAAATGTAGCGCAGAACGCCGGCACGACGGTCAGCGCCAGAATGTACGACGCTCCGATGGTGAAGGTGGCGGCGAACGACAGAGGTTCAAACAGATACTTGATGATGCCCGTCAGAAACACAGCAGGCAGAAATACGGCGAGCGTTGTCACGGTCCCGGCGAGAATCGCGCCGGAAACTTCGTGAGATCCATCCGCAGCGGCCTGCAGCGGCGGTTTGCCCATTCGCTGATGGCGAATGATGTTCTCCACCACGACGATGCCGGCATCCACGACGGTCCCGATCGCCAGCGCCAATCCACCCAGCGTCATCACGTTGATGGTGTTGCCGGTAAAGGCAAATCCCAGAGCGCCAATGAGTACGGAGAGTCCAATCATCGACACGATCACCAGCGTCGGCACGATGCGCCTCAGAAACACCAGCACCACGATGGCGACAAGAATGGCCCCCAATCCAATTTCATTGAACAGGTTTTTCATAGCGTTGCGGATGTAGCTGGATTGGTCGGACACAAGTGCAATTTCGGTGGCTTCCGGGATGTCACCATTGGCCTTCATTTTTGGGATCTCGGTCGCAATCCCTTCGTAGATTCGATCGACCGTCGTAATCGTGTTTTCTCCGGGTTCGCGCAGCAGCGGGCAGTAAACGCTGCGCCGCCCGTTGACTCGAACGATGTTGTACTGCAACGCCGCGTCATCAACAGCGCGGCCCACGTCGCGAATAAAAATCGGTCGGCCGTCACGCATCTTCACCACGATGTTTTCGATGTCAGCAGTTGTGGGCAGTGTATTCAGGGGATGAATTTGATAGTCGGTATCGCCAATCTGAGCGCTCCCGGCGGCCATGACCAGGTTCGACTTATTGACGGCCTCCACAACATCCGTTGCGCTCAACTGATGTGCCATCAGTTTTTCAGGATCGACATAAACCATCATCTGCCGAAACTTGCCACCGAACGGATGGGGAATCTGCACGCCTCGCAGCCCACCCATTTTGTTGCGCACGGCGTAGTAACCGATCTTGTAAAGTTCGGTTTCACTCAGCCCGTCGCCGGAGATGGCTGCCAACACGATTGGCATGTTGGCTGGCTCGCTGCGCAGCGTGAATGGCCACTCAATGCCGGGCGGCAGGTGGAACATGTCGCTGGCTTCAAGGTTGACGATATCGTTCATCGCTGAACTGGGATTTGTGCCGGGCTGAAAGAACACCTTGATCACAGCGGCCCCAGGAACCGTGCGGGACTCCTGATGTTCGATTCGACCGGCCAGTGTGAGGGCTCGTTCGACGCGGGCAGTCACCGATTTTTCCATATCCGGCGTCGGCAGTCCCGGATACGAAAAGAAAGAGACAATCACCGGCTTTTCAAAGTCCGGCAGGATGTCGATTGTGATTCCCGGAATCACCGCCGCTCCCAGCAGACAGAGCGCGATGGTGGCCGCGAGAACAGCAAATGGATTTCGAAGTGAGAAGTTAATCATGAAGGCGATGCAGATGTTGAATTGTTAGACCACGGGAAACACAGAAGGCGGCTAAACGTCATGTGGTCCGGAATGAGGCCGTCAGCTCTCGTTCCAGGGCTCCAGCCCTGGAACGCACTGCACTGGAGGCTCCTGCCTCCAGCAACAATCTCGCGAGGCTAGAGCCTCGGGAGCAGTGTGTTCCGAGGCTGGAGCCTCGGAACAAGGACGTCAATCCACACTGCGTGAAGTCTCATCCTTCAGCACCTGCACGTGTTGACCATCCACGAATCGCTGCAGATGAGCATCAATCACGCGCTGGCCATTTTCAAGACCGTTGAGTTGAAGTACCTGACCGTCATCCGAAACCACGCTGACGTTCGTCACAATCACCGTGTCATCGGGTCGAATGACATATACAAACGCGGCACCCTTTGCGTCAAATCGGACGGCTCGCGCAGGCAACAGACTCGCGGTGGCCGGTGTATTCATCGTCAGCGTTGCCTGTCCAAACATGCCAGGCAGGAATTTGCCGTCCGGATTTGGAATGTCGGCTTCGATCAGCATCGTGCGAGTTTCACGGTTCAGACTTTGACTGGTCCGCGAAACGGTCGTCTGGATTTCTTCTCCGGAAAAAGACGGAAACTTGAGCGTCAGCGCATCGCCGCGGCGCACAAAGGCGGCATCACGTTCCGGGATATCGACTCGACAGCGAACTTTGTCCAGCTGACTGACAACAAACAACGGCTCAGCGCCGCTGGATCCGCTGCCCGTTGCCACGAGGTCGCCCGGATTGACGGACCGCTGCGTGACGATTCCGTCGAATGGCGCGCCCAAAGTCAGATATCTTGTCATGAGTTCCAGCTCCTGCAATTGTGCTTCTGCAATCTGCGTCTCGGCCTGAGCCACCGTCAGATCCGCTTTCGCCGCCGTATGCCGCGCGCCGGCCACAATAACTGCGGCTTCCGCTTCGGTGATGGCTGATACTGCGGCCGCGCGACTGGCGGCGGCAGATTCGCGGCGCTGCATCGCTTCATCCAGCAATCGAGGTTCACTGGCTCCGCGTCCGACAAGATCTCGCATGCGTTCAAATTCCGCCGAGGCACCTTTGAACGCCGCGTCTTCTTTTGCCACATCCGCCTCTGCTTGTTTGTGGCCTGCTTCAGCCGCCTTGATGTTGGCAACAGCGACCTCGATACCAGCGGCGGCTCGGACTTCTTCGGCCTTCAGTCGCTGAATACGAGCTTTGATGACTTCGGCCTGCTTCTGCATTTCCGGCGCGTCGATAGCCGCCAGCAAGTCGCCCTGTTTCACAACATCCCCGATATCAGCCTTGACCTCCCGGACGTATCCGGAAACCCTTGCCCGAATCTCCGCTCGATAGAACGGTTCAATGTTCGCTGGCTGCGTGGTCACGCGACTGACCGACTGTTGAGTCACCGCGACAGCGCGAACTCGCACGGCTGGATCCGCGTTCTGAGTTGTGGGTTGATCTGCAATCACAGCAGTGGCCAGCGTCAATACAGGATAGATGAAAATCAACGCCGGCATGTATCGATTCATTGTTTCCGCATCCATCAGAATTCGTGTACTCGCGCCACAAACCTCGACAGTCTAAAGGAACACGGACACCAACAAAAGCACCAATTGCCGACTTCACCGTCAAGGTTTACCTGACTGGCACGCATCAGTTGCTGCAGTCATAACAGGAACAAGCGGCATCTCGGGATGCGACTGGCGAAATGTACGTGAACGACATTCTGCCAGGTCGCTTCCGGAACAGCCGTCTACCTGTGTTCGCCGAAGATGACTATGGCGAGGTCACGGATGGACCACGATTTCACGATACTGAACGGAGTCAGCACGCAATGCGATCCCCGCATCAAAACACCGGGCTTTTTCGAGCCCTATGCCTGCTGACACTGCTGAGTGGGTTCGGTCTTAACGGATGCGCGGCTTCGAAGCAATTTGCGGAACGCAGCAGTCCGGTCGAATCGCCCCGAGCCGCCATGGCGGTCTCCGAAATTCTGCGCAATGACGCAATTGTCAGCAACGACGCATCGGAACGCACGAACGACGGCGTGGACGACGTAGCAAATTCCATTCAGCAGGTTGTCAGTCTCTCGAGCGTCGATCAAGCCGCCACGGAACATCTTCCTGTCGATACAGTCTCTTCAGAAACTACTCCGGCGAGCGCACTGCCACAGACGCCTATGGATTTGGGAACAATTCTGTCGATGGTCGGCGGCCAGCATCCGTCCGTCGGGTTTGCAAAATGGCGAGTTCAACAGGCTTACGCTGAACAACAGCAGGCCGAAACTCTCTGGCTGCCATCCATCCAGGCCGGCGTCAGCTTTCACCAGCACGATGGGAATCTTCAGGCCAGTAACGGCAGCATTCAGGACGTGAATCGATCCTCGCTCCAGGCGGGCCTTGGAAATGGTGCCGTCGGTGCCGGGACGACCCAGAATCCCGGCATCGTCGCTCGCTTCCATATGGCGGATGCGATTTACGCTCCCTCCATCGCGGAGAAAAATGCGTGGGCTCAGGGACACGCCGTAACCGCCGCCGTGAACGATCAGTTGCTCGCCGCGTCGCTGGCATGGCTGGAGCTGCTGACAGCCGAACAACGGATCGCCGTATTGAATGATTCGCTGCAACGCACGGATCAACTCACGAAACTCACGATGGATTTCGCGGAAGCCGGTCAGGGACTGCTGTCAGATGCGAATCGTCTGACAACGGAGCAATCTCTGGCGAACAATCGTCTGATTCAGGCCAAAGAGCGATCCGAAGTCGCCAGCGCGCGACTGATTGAAGCACTCAGCGCTCGCACCAGTCAGCGGATCGTGCCCGCAGAACAGGGGCTCGTGCCAATTTCTCTTGTAGACGATTCGTTCGATTCCGGCAGCCTGATCAGTCAGGGACTCCAATATCGACCGGAACTGAAGGAAGCTCAATGTCTGGTTGCCGCAGCCTGTGAGCGATACGAGCGCCAGAAGTATGGTCCGTTTGTCCCGAGTGTCCTATTGGGGATGAGCCAGACCGGATTTGGCGGTGGCCTCGGAACAACCGCTGGCAACTTCAGCAATCGCACGGACTTCGATGCCGCTGTGACCTGGGAATTACGCGGCCTTGGCTACGGTGAACAGGCCGCCCGCCGCAGCACCACCGCACAAGTCGAACAGGCTCGATTTCGCCACGTGCGGCTGATGGATCAGATCGCTCGGGAAATCAGTGAGTCGCACACTCAGGTCCGTTTTCGCAAAGAGCGAATTTCCGTCGCGCGTCAGGGGATCACATCGGCCGAACAGTCCGTCGAACGGAACATCGACCGCATTCGCAACGGGCAAGGCCTGCCAATCGAAGCCCTGCAATCCATCCGGGCACTGGAAGATGCCCGCCTCGCCCTGCTGCAGGCCATCTCTGATTACAATGAAGCTCAGTTCAGACTGCATCGAGCCATCGGGCGTCCAATTTTTGATGGAATGGAATAGTTCCTGCAAGCATCGATCGGACAATAAGTGTCGTGAGTTTATCAGCCGCCGAGCGCTAGCTCCCGGTTTTTATGGAACCGGACGCTGATCTCAACGAGCGCAGGCCAGTTCAGGAGAATACGAAGATGCCGTGGTTCTTGTTGCTTGGATTTGGAATTGGCGTCGGCGTGCTCGGCGGGATGCTCGGGATCGGTGGTGGCGTTGTGCTCGTGCCGGGATTGATCCTGCTGTTTGGTTTTACTCAGCAGGAGGCGCAGGGCACCAGTCTGGCCGTCATGATTCCGCCAATCGGACTCTTTGCGGCAATGGTTTATTATCAGCACGGCTTCATCCGTCTGCCGGTCGTAGGACTGATCGCCCTTGGATTCATGATTGGCGCTTTTCTGGGTGCCAAACTTGTTCCACACATTCCCCTGGCGATGCTGCGAATCGTGTTCGGCATTCTGTTGCTGTACATTGGATTTGCGTTCATCCTGAGTCCCCGCGGAAGCGTCGGTCAGTCGGCGCTCCCCGCTGGAATCGCTGCCGTGGTCTCCGGCATCATCGCATTTGTCCTGCGTCGGCCCAGACCACCCAGAACTCCACTCGCCAGGCCCGATGAAGACCTGGACTATCACATTTAGTATCGAGCGGCGTTGTGGCTCATGCCCGCAGAGTTTGTCTTTCTATGATCAGAGCGGTCTGGTTCGCGAGGCCGGCACGCAATTGCCGCAGCGTCCTGGGAACGTCGATTAGGGAACGATCAATCGCTGAATCTGCGTTCAGGATCGTATATTCCAGCCGCTCGATGGAATCCGCACACGCCTGCCAAAATGCCGGCGAACGGTCGAATTCCCCCCGCAGCCTGTTGAGTGCAATCTCGCAGATTTGGCCCGATCGGACGCACTGACGGCAAAGATTTGCTCGTGCAGAAGATTGGTTCGGGCGGACGTGTGACAGCATCGTTTGGCAGAACTCAACTGTTTCCTGCAGCAGTGCGGCCAGCATCGCAACTGAAATATGATCATTGGGCGGATTCCGTGCGGGCAGTGTGCCAAATGCCGTGGCAACCCGCGCACACGTACCTCCTGCTGCAATGCCTAACAAAGACTGCAAGACCTGACGTCGATTCATCGTCACTGCTCCATACCAGATTCTGTGCGACTGTGAGTATTTGCCCCTTTGTAACATGTCGGGCACTTCCTTTGTAGAACAATTGTCTGAGCGCACCCAACAATTGAGCGGCAATTTAGCGACAAAGGTCAAACGCTCGTGAGCAGTAGCTCTGCCTTGTTGATTTGTCGCAGCGGGATTTTTAGCATAGTGCATCGGATCCACGTACAGATATCACCAGTCACAGAGAATGAAACATGAACACTCGCCGTTTGTTGAATCTCGCATTTTTCTGTAGCGCCGCCCTGTGGGTATTTTCCGCAGGGCTCGCTGCTGCCGAGGAAATCAAGCTGCCGCCGGGCGTGAAGATGGAGCGGGACATCTCTTACGTCGCGGATGGAGACGAGGCGCAGCGGCTGGATTTGTATCTGCCCGAAAAGGTGTCCGAGCATCGATTGCCGTTGATCGTTCACATTCACGGCGGCGGCTGGATGGGCGGCAGCAAATTTCCCTGCCCGGTTGTCAACATGGTCAATCGTGGTTACGTGGTGGCCAGTGTCGAATATCGCTTCAGCCAGAAGGCTGTCTTCCCGGCGCAGATCCAGGACTGCCAGGCGGCCATCCGCTGGCTGCGAACTCACCGCGACGAGTACAAGATCGATCCTGATCACGTCGGCGTGGTCGGCGGTTCGGCGGGAGGACACCTCACGGCACTGGTGGCCACGTCCGGCGGCAAAAAAGTGTTTCCGCCAATCGGCGGCAACGAAGATCAATCCGACCGCGTGCAGTGCGTGTGCAATATCTTCGGACCAGCAGATTTCACAACCGTGATGCAACAGGCTGAGGACGACAAAAACGTGCGAAACATCTTCAAGTTCAACACGCCCGGCGATCCGTACTCGCAATTGATCGGCACGAGCCTTGTTGACCACAAAGAGACGACCGACGCCGTCAGTCCGATCCACTACGTCAGCAAAGACAATCCGCCGATGCTAATCCTGCACGGCACGCACGACGCGCTGGTACCGTACGCTCAAAGTGTAGAACTGCAGGCCGCCCTGAAAGCCAAAGGCGTCGAAGTGTGGCTCCAAACACTCCCCGGCTCCGGCCACGGCGGCCCGGCCTTCGGCAAACCGCCCGTCATCGCTCTGACGCAGAACTTTTTCGACAAGTACCTCAAAGGCACCGACGTGAAGATCGAACTCGTCCCCGAAGCCGACATCGCCGTCGAACCTCCTGCACCTCCGGCCAAATAACTCGCACCGAATGCATGGAGATGAATTCGCGAGAATTCACGATCATGCTGGTCAAATTTGTAAGGCAACAGATGCACTTGACGCGGGCTTCGCCCACAACCCAAGCGAGCGGTGGGTGTCAGCCCATTGGTCTGCGATTCGCCTGACGCAAGACGCGGCGAAGAATCGCAACGTTACCGGGAAGCTGACGCATCCCGCTCGCCGAAGGAATCATCTCACGATGACAATATTCCGAATGTTTGCTGAACAGATGAACGCGCATAGGTTGGGTGATCTGCGTGCATCTGTGGCTCGATTTCGTGTCTTGTCGATGCCGCGAATCGGCCGATGAGAATCTACCATGCCGCCCTCCTGTGATTCGATTCGGAACAGCGCCAGCAGGTAGTCAGTGGTGGAAACCACAGGCGAGGCTCGGCACGAAAACCGAGAAACCCGGATGGGGTGACGTGAATTCACTTTGTTTTTCGACAGTCGCAGGCGAATTCACGTCGCTCCTCCGGAGCATGAACCCATCAATGAATCAGAAACTCGGATTCCACCCGACTCGGCTTGGTACGCCAATTGCCCCCCGCTCAGTCAATGGCTCGCTCTGCGTATTCACGGTCTTCGCGTACCGCCATCGATTGTTTGCATGCAATTTCGCGTTTCGCCCACTCGCGAATTCCAGTGTTGTCGGACTTCAGAAAAAGACGGGCCTGATCGGCTGCGATTCTAAACTGCTCGCCACCATCGGCGCTCCAGACGTCGCCGGAAAACGTTCCTGAACAGAACGCATTGATCACTGCCGGCGAAGGAAATCGCCTCAACAGATAGTCTGTTGCCTGTGGTATAACTGGTTCTCCTTCGTCGTCGATATAGGGAGCCGACAAGTGGCGTGCGATCAACTTAGCGCCCTCTTCACCGTGTTCCTCAACCCACGAAGTCACGACTTCTAACGGCAGTTGATCGACAATCTCTCTGTACTCACCGACCTGCAACTTCCAGCCATGCTCTTTATCAGTCAAAGCATCACCGAATGCCTGCATCACGGCATCTCCGTATTTCGGTGCGAGTTCATGCAGAGCCGCGCTGGCTTCGTGGTGACCACGATGTATTTTTCCCAGCAAAATGTTCGAAAGTATTCTGGCGGATCGTGGTGAATCGTACTCTGCAAGTTCCTTTGTAACCTCACACCATGCGAAGGCGTCCTTTGCTTCAATGAATTCGGATCCACGCTCCAATGCATCAAATATCAGATTTCGGAAGTCCGAGTCTTCAAAGAGATGCTGCTGGCCTTTCTTTAGATGCACAGACTTAATCCACGCAAATTCAATGGCGACTCGAAATGCGTCCGGTACATCTGTCGCCAAAAGTTTTGGAAGTACGACTTTAACTTCTTCAATGGTCAACATTCGTGAACCATAAAATGAAGTCAATGGGCGCAAGTAGGCTGGAGGAATGGCGTCCTTTTTGATCAGTCCAAAGAGTCGCGTTAACGCATCAAACTTTTCGCCAGCCACTGGTAATAGTTGAGCCGCGATGAGTGGTTGTTGCGTCTCAAGCTCGGTCATTAGTTCCAGGACTGATTCGGGAATCTTCGATTTGTGGGTCACGATTCCTCGAATGTACCCGGCGAGCATCGACTCATTACGGGCGTTCATCGCTCGACGAAAGAGGATTTCGGAGAATCGAAACGCAACATCCATACGGCCGATTTCCCGGCCAAGCCGTTCCGCAGAAAGTGCTTCGGGGGAATTCAGCCACTCAAGTTCGTTCGTCAACAGTTCCGGATTGGGCATAATCGCGGTGACCAACGACGCTATTTCATCTGTGCCTTTTCCGTCTTTGTCGGTAAATCTCGCGTCCCAGAAATTGCGAGAACAAACATCTCTCAACCGTCCTGAGAAGTCGTTTGGACGCAAAACTTCAGCCCATGTCCTGAGTTTTTCTAACTCCGCACCTGCTGGTTGGTTGGACCTTTCTGCATAACCCAGGCACGTTTCGGCCGCATGCAGGAATTGCACTTGCTCCTCTCTAACAAGGTTCGCCGTTTTGGTGAAGTCGATAACGAGATCAAGCAATCCTTTCCGATAGTAGTATTGAAAACACTTTGCCACATATCGGACTGCTAGATCCCGATGATGTGATGAGAGCACCAACTGTGCATCGAGCGCTGCGAATACTCTCTTGTAACATCCAAGAAGTTCTACATTGCTTCGCGGCCGCCAGTCCTGGGGACGCAACCGTCCAGCAATCGCTGCGGGAGGCAGCGGTCGTCCAACATTTTTCCCCGTGCTGTGATAGAGCGCTGAGTACGCCAGATCCACGGTCCGTTCATCGCCGGATGCCATATATGACTGAAGCTTGTCGATACGATGCTCGAACGTCGCCTCAGTGCCGGACAGGTAGATCGAGAACAAACTCTTCCAGATTCCAGTGGCGTTGTTCCCGATTCTCTCCTCTGTTTCATGTTGGGCGAGTCGAAACAGGCATGCTTCGCAATCGTCGAAAAGGTCTGCAAAGACAACAAGCCGTTCCAGCAACCAGACGATCTTCCGTCGTGGTGTGGTGCCGTAGTTCGTGGACTTATCCAATTCCGCAAGATCGTCATCTGATGCGTTGACGATCAAATTGGTAAGCAGCGGCAACTGCTGTTCGGCACTCGACTCAACCAAGGTTTCCAAAATCTGAATGTTGATCGGATCAATCAGACTCTCCAGAGTCAGGCGGTTGAGCCACTCGCGAAAAAAACTCGCAAGTTGCTCACCTTCCTCCTTTCCAGCCATTTTTCGCGCCTGATCCTGAAACGACTTAAAGAGTTCTTCGCTGAGTGATCCAAGAAACAGCTTGATATCCGGCTCAACCCAGCGTTTCCATCCGATCGCGAAAAGGATGCGCGTTACGATTTCCGGAGTGACGTACCAGTATCTTCCCGCTTGAACAACAAAGCCCGGTGTTTCACGGATTTCACCGACCACTTTTTTGAATGTCTGCTCCGAAATACCAGTAAAGGCAGCCAATGTGGCTAGGTCCGTTGCTGCATCTTCTCGAAACCCAACATGGTGGAATATCGCAATTGCAGACGCAACCTCCTGAGCTTGTCCAGCCACTCGCCTTGAAACATATTCATTGATGGACCCCATCGCATCTCTGAGTCCGCCTGCTTCAATTCGCGAATGGTCTTCGCACATGGCAATCGCCAGTCGCACGAATCCCTTCGACAATGCCGCATAGTTGTGGCGGGCAGTAGCGGGTATTTCCGGTCTGTTTTTAGCGAGAATCTCGTCGATATTCGAGAGGTCGTCCTGCTTCATCCATGGCTGACCAGTTTCCATCGCTTTCCTGTTTGCGGTGTTGCTAATTGCAATTATCCGCAAACGCCCGGTTGCCGCCGCAGCTATCTCGTTAAGTAGATATCGGTCGTCTTCTGTACATTCATCGGCCACCAACACCGCGCGCTTTTGAGGGGAGCTTACGATCTCTGTAGCGAGCCATTGAGCGGCATTGCCATCCATAGTGACCACGCACAAATTTGATACGCCGTCGCATTTATCAAGCGTTTCAAAAGCGAGTCTTGATTTTCCAACTCCAGCTTCGCCTCCGAGGAGGAACACAGGGCTATTTGCTGGTGTTGAGAAATCCACATGCCTTCGAATCGATTCTTCGATACCAGCCCACTTTTGATTCGGAACGTACGTCTTCGTGAGGGAACGCCTTTCCTCAGACCACGTTTTCCAATCTCGGCACGGCACAAGAATCTGAGTACGGCCCAATTGTTTCACTACAGCAGGAAATGTCTCTCCCCATGCCCTTAAATGTTCCCCGTGGATCACGCGCGGCACTTTGGCATTGGGATCAACTTTCTGTGCTTCCGCCAAAAGCTGAGCCTCCCATGCCGCAACTTTCTCCGGCGGCAGGTCACCTAGAATACAGAAACGCATTGCAAAGCCGTCTCGAATCAACTTCTCTGCATAGGGCTTTCGGACTTCCGCTTCAAGTTCGTTTTTCTTGATATCGACGCCATCGACTGACTTGTATTGCCAAAATGTGGGTTCAGGAAACCAACCGCTATTGCATGAAATCTGACACCGCACTTCAGTATCGACGCCGCCATCTTTAATGTGCGCACGGAGTTGGCCGCAGATGTTGTCCTGTGTTACGCCGGAATTGAACGCTTCTGCACGTATCAATCGATCCACAAACTCTGCGAATGGCTGGCCCTGCCCCTTCAGATGCAGCAGGTCATTCATTCCAATTTCAAACATTGCCTGAATTCCAATTCCATTGTTGGGAAGCCACCGTTGACTGAGCCTCAATATATCGCCAACGGCCGCCACATTCGAGGCAAGTTTGCAGCTGAACCAGTTTATACTGGTTTATTGAGTGAAGTTTGCCACGTAGGCGACAATGAAACCGTTCCGGTTGACTGCCCCGCAGCATCGCGACAAAATTCATTCACTTCACAGCACCGAGATTCTCTACCGTCTGCCCCAGTCTTCAAATGGCCTACTAATTGTCGGCAAATCCGTAGGCAAGAATAGCTGTCCCACGACCGTCATCGATATTCCCCTTCGTAGTACAGCGTCTGTTCTTGAGTGCCATCGACGGTGAACTGGCCGGAGTGGACTCGTTTGGTTTTGGCCAGCGTCAACATTGCCGGACAGTCTCCATCACGTCCAGCTAATCGTTTTTCTCTCAGAAAACCACTATCTGCCTGCTTAGAAGATCGAAGACCGTTTCGATCAGCCATTCTGTTTCGTCAGGATGGTGTAGGCTGACGAAAGACGATTCAGACCATCACTGAACTGGCATTCTCTCATTATGGACGAGGTGGTAAACTGCGTCATCAGGACACCACAGGGAGGTTGGTCATGGATCGAAATGGATCAATACGGATTCAGGCAGAAGCGGCGAGGGCTTTGGCCGGATGGAAGGCGTTTTTCGCCGAACAGGTTGCGGTCAAGGCAAGGGAACTGGCGCAGGAAAGCGACTCGCCGGGGCTCATCACAATAGCGCACTATCGGCAGGCAGCGGTTCTTGCCGCGCAAGCGTTAGTTGTCGAAGTTCAGGACACAGGTTCAAACGATGGCCGTCAAGAAGCAGCCTGATTCCGGGGCTCGTGAACTGCCCGAGGCTGCCAGCGATTGGTTTCGTCAGTTCCTGAAGCACCTCGAACTCTTCATGGTGGAAACCGGGCAACTTCTTCGCGCAGACTCCGATTCAACAGAGTATCAACTTGCGGCAATCAGAGCCGTCAAACTGACGTTGCTGGACTCAGGCATGGACGACGAAGGGTTTCGAAACCTTTTTGGGCGTGTTGCAATCGAGGCCCATGGAACTTCACAGCCGCTTCTATGGAATGCAGAGCTGAACAAGCGTCGGTTCGAACTTATTGACGGCGATATTCAAGGCACGCTGAGCCCCGCCCAACAAATCGAACTTGCAGGTTTGACGCAACTCATGCGAGACAAAGTGGATTCCGAAGCGAATCTTCCGTTTGCAGGAGCAAGGAAACTGCACCAGCTTCTCACGGACATGGATTCAGAATCAGCGGATTCGGGCCGGTGATCTTTGATTATCCGGAATCGCGAGCGCAACGCATTCATGGCCCGATGGGGTATTCATCGTATGAGTCCTTTCGCCCGTGGCTGCGAGACGAATTTACGTTTCGTTGCGTCTACTGCCTGAAACGCGAAACGTGGGGGCAGCTGACGGGTGAGTTTGAACTGGATCATTTCGAACCGCAGTCTCTTGCTCCTGATCTTGCGCTCGACTACTTCAATATGGTCTACTCCTGCCGACGCTGCAATCAGGTCAAGCTCGACCAGCGGGTTGATGATCCACTGACAACACTTTCCGCTGAATCCACGACTGTATGTCCTGACGGAAGAATCTCAAGTGAACGCATCGAAACGCAGCGTCTCATCAGGCAACTCGACCTGAACTCGCCAAAGCTTGTCAAGTGGAGGGTCATGTGGATGCGGATTGTTGAACTTGCCGGCAAACAAGATTCGATTCTGTACAAGCAGCTGACTGGCTTTCCAGACGAGTTGCCGAACCTGGGTCAATTGAAACCGCCAAGCAATGTAAACCCCAGTGGGATCGAAATCTGTTGGTATGCAAAACGACAACGAGGGCAACTTCCGAACGAATATTGACTCAGAGAGTTTCCTGCAAATACTCGAAGAAACTTGGCGAGCGTGGCTGCGCTTGCAGAGCACCGCTCAGGGAATTCCTGCCTGTCGTCGCTGTTCGCCGGAGTCGCGTTCATTGGCAGCAGGTTGACACGCAGGATGCTTCTCCCACGACAGCTACCAATATTCCACTTCATAGTACAGCGCCTGATCGCGGGTACCATCGACGGTGAACTGGCCGGCGTGAGTTTCCAGTGTCTTGCCGGTGCGTTGGCCGGTGTGGTTTAAGATGTGGACGGCGGTGATGGGACGATCGGTGATTGAAATCGTGGCTTGGACGGGTTCGAGCAGCATCGGGCTTTGGCCGTTGTCGAGGATGCGGTGGTCGATGGCGAAGTACTTGAAGCCTGTGTTGCAGTTGCGGGCGACGACGCTGAGCAAGGCTCGTTTGGTGTTGGCCAGCGTGGAGGACTTGTCGAGCGCTGTGAGAAGCACGCTGGCGTAGGGGCATTGCAGTTCGATCGTGATGTCGCCGAGTTTTTGCGGCTGGCTGGGTGCGAAGCCGACGACGCCTTTCGTCCCTGGCGTGTCGATTGTGAAGAAGCCCTGGCCGGATTTCTCGGAAACCTCCCAGCGGAGTTGCTTCGTTGCGCTGACGATCGCGGGGCCGTCGCGGAAACGAGTCATGTCGGGAAATGTGCTCGGCTGCGGCTTGTCGGTGAACTCAACCACACAGCGGCCGACGGCGAGCGATTCGGGTGGGACGCTTCCACCGAACGACTTGATGTCACCTTCCTGCTGCACTTTGTCGCTAAAGTTGAACTCGCCGGTCGTTAAGTCAACGGGACTCACGCGGCGGGTGCTGATGATCTCACTTTCCTGCACGTCGCCTCGGTAGATCATGCGGGCGAGCGCCGGGTATTGGCCGAGACTCGTCGGCACGTCCGCTTCCCAGACGCCCCATGGCTCCCAGCCGGCTCGGTCGTTGTAGGCTTGTCCACGCGGGAACGATTGAAACTCGAAGCTGGCGTCCCAACCCTGCAGACCCATGCCGTATGCCGCCATGATCGCCGGTCCCTCGGCGCTGTACAGCGAAGGATAGACGTGAATCCATTCGCTCACGCCAAACGGCCGATCGGCAACCTGCTGCAGACCGCTGGAAAAGTAGCCGCTGCCGGGCTGGCTAAGCATCGTGTCGTTGAGTTGTCCGCCGAAGTAGTTGTGGCGGTCGATAAACCCGACCATCGCGTCGGATTGCAGATTGAGATAATGCGGCAGCATTGCCGGGGCCTGCCAGGGCGAACCGCACAACGGGCCGCGATAACCGGCGTCGCGAATCGCTTTCGCGAATCGCGTGTAGAACCGGTTCTGTAACTCATGCAAATATGTCGCGACATCGAGCAGACGCCGGCGCGGGCCTTCTTGTTGTTTGGGCAGATTGTCGCTGCCGAAGAACCACGGATTGGTCTGCGGCACGATGTTTTTCGCGGCCAGCGATTCGCCGTCCTGCAGTCCGCCCCACGCTTTGGTAAGAGCGTCGTCAGTGCCGTACTTCGTCTTCAGCCAGTCGCTGAACTTTTCGGTGAAGAGTTTCTTGTACGTCGGGCAGGCATTGAATGCTTTCTCCGACGTGTAGAAGAAGATGTCATCCTCGTTCTGCAGTTCGATGAAAGCCAGGGCCGGGTCTTCGGCGTATGTCCGGCCGGTGTGCGGGTTCTTGTGTTTCAGCAGGTTGACGACCATCTCGATCATCAGATCCTGAACGTCTTCGGCGAAGTTAATGAAGGCGTAGGTGTCGCCCTTCAGATGTTGCTCGATCTCGTCATAGGCAACCAGTCGATCGCGATTGCCGGGACTGACTTGAAATTTGAACGTGTGAGACCAGGCGTAATAGACACCGCTGTCGGCGAGCTGCGATGAGAAGTAGTCCAGCCGGTCGAGTCCTTCGGGATCCATGTGCGTGGCGTCGTTGGGATTTCCGATGCCGTTATGATCGGTCGGGTAGCTGAATTTGTGCAGCCGCACTGCGTTGACGCCATAGCGGGCGAAACGGGCCGCAGTCGCATCGGCATCGGGTTTCTGCGGAGCACACCCGCTGCCGTACGACAGGTTCGTGCCCCAGAATTTGATCGGCGTGCCGTCTTCGAGCTGAAACCGATCGCCGACCATGCGCACGCCGCCTCGCTTGCCCGCCGGTTTCTCCAGCCAGTCGTCCATCGCGATAACGCTGGGGCTATCGATGTCGTCAGGAATCGTAAGCGGGAACCAATCCGGCCCGGCCACGGTACGAGAGAGTTGTTCCAGATCTTCCTGTCGTGCGAGCAGCCCAGCATCGCCAGGAAACGTCGCGGTGATCGTGGTGCTTGTCTTACCGGCCTTGAAGACTTTGTCGGCCAGCATCACGCGCATGTCGCCGTCAAACGCGATCGGACATGGTGGATCGAATGCGAACGCGATATCGCCCACATCCTGCATCGCAAGCACTGCCTTGTTCACCGGCGGCCGCGCGGTAATTCCCACCGGCAGCTTCACGACACTGGTCTTGCCGTCCACATGCGAAAGCGTCCACAGACCACGTACAAAATCCTTCTCTGCTCCCAGACCCGCGATGAGCATTGTTACCGGCACGTCCTTCGCGGCACTCAAGTCGTACTGAAACACGATCTGTCGCGGTCCGACCTTGCGTACCTGGAATCGGATATCAATAACTTCGCCTTGCGCCTTGTTGACGATGAACTGTGTCGAGACATCGAGCTTGTCTCCCTTTGCTTTCTCACTGGCTCCGACTCCGACCCATTGCCAGTTCGGCCCCCAGCCTCCGACCGTCGCATGAGCCACGGGCGTCTCGCCCTTCAGGAATTTGAATTCCAGCGAATTCGACGGCGATACAAGGGCGCTCCAGGACTCGCCGGCAGCCACCGCAGAGTATGACACAAAAAGCAAGGCGAGGCAGACAAGGTGGGACTTCATAAATTATTCCTGCAAGAAGGCAAGGTTTTGGTCGGTCGCGGATTCACCAGCCACCAATTGCAATGACGCGACAATGGTGATTTACACCAGGTTACGAATGAGAACTTGAGTTCTGGGGTGGCCATCATAACAGAGATCAATATGCGTCGTGGCCTCCACTGGATTCCGGCACCCTGATTTGTGTAACATGGTCACCGCGAAAGTGGTGTTCTGGATCTATTCTCTCAACCTGAGTTTTCATGATGCGTTTGTGCTTCTTCGTATGCGCATGCCTTTCCGGGGCGGCGTTGGTTTCTGCCGCAGATCCGTTCGATGCGTTTCTGGAGAAGCATTGCCTGCGTTGTCATGGGCCAAAAAAGGTGGAGCGGGATTTGCGGATCGATCAGTTGTCGCGCGATTTCAACTCGGGAACGGATGTTCATCTGTGGGCAGAGATCGTCGAACGAATCAACGCTGGGGAAATGCCGCCGAAAGATGAACCTCAGCCGACTGAAGATGAGATTGCCACAGTCATCGAGCAGCTTGACTCACGCATTCGCGAGGGGCGTGCGGCACGGATGGCGGCGCGACCGCCGGTGGCCCACTACCGGCTCAGTCGGCGGGAATATCAGAACACTGTCTACGATCTGTTAGGCGTGCGTTACGATCCAACGAAGCCGGGCGAACTGAATGCTGATCCACGATGGCAGGGGTTTGAACGCATTGGATCGCAGCTTTCGCTCTCGCCGTCGCATGTGGAGCGTTACTACCGCGCGGCGGAGATTGTCTTGTCCCGCGCGTTTCCGGAAACTCCCGTTGAAACACGCGTGATTCGCAAAACAGCGGCTGACATTCGATACAACGGCGGCACCCGGCAGCAGGAATATCTTGACCGGTTCGGGATCAAACGTCCGCTGCGTGCTTTGATCTTTCCCGGACGATTGGAGCAGGCGTTCCGGTCAAACTGGTTCGGTCGCACCGGGCCGGAACACAGCGGTCTTTATAAAGCTCGAATGCAGGTGAGCGGCATTCGTCCGAAGGGAGGACAGACGCCGCATTTGCGGATCGGTAAGGCCACCGACGAAGTTGCGAACGAAGGACTGATTGAGCTCGATATTCTTGCCACGGAAGACGAACCACAAATCATTGAGTTCGAAGTCTTTCTGGAGATGCCCGCCGAACTGGACTTCAATGTCGTCGTGACCGACATCATCTCGCGGGATAAAGGTGGGCACCACCGAAATATTCTCGGGAGTGACAGCTACGTGTTCACGCATACCAGTGAAACACGACTGCTGAATCCGACCGGCCCCAAGCTGTTTGACGAAGATGGCAACGGCATCTTTTCGTTCGTGCTGCTGGACTGGATTGAATGGGAGGGTCCCATCGAAAGCGACGCCGAACGTTCGAGACGCGACGGATTGTTGCTGTCCGAGGATGCCACTCCGGAGATTGTCGTCGATCATCTGCAGAAGTTTGCTCAGCTTGCATGGCGACGTCCGGTGAGCACGGAGGAACTCAGTTACTATCTCAAGGCGTACGAAGCAGAGCGAGCTGCCGGCGAATCGATTGCATCTGCGTATCAGGTCGCGTTGCTCGGTGTGCTGACGTCTCGCAATTTTGCCTATCTTGTGGAAGGAGATCTTCAGCCGCGTGAACGTCTCAATGACTGGGAGCTTGCGTCGCGCCTTTCTTATTTCCTTTGGAGTTCCATGCCGGACCAGCAGTTGTTCGACGCCGCCAAAGTGGGACAGGTTTCCAACCTGCCGAACGAACAGGCACCGCAAACTGGAAGCCTTCGCCACCCGGAAACACTTGCGGCTCAGGTTGACCGCATGCTCATCGACCCCAAAATCGATCGATTCATTAACGACTTTCCCCGCCAATGGCTGCAACTGCATCGGCTTGGCATGTTTCCGCCTGACGGCAATCTGTACCCGGACTACGACGTGTGGCTGGAAGCCAGTATGCACGAAGAAGTCGTGCAGTTCTTTCGGGGGGTATTTGGCAACAATCTGCCTATTGACGCCTTCATTACGTCCGACTGGACGATGGCCAATCCGCGGCTCTGCGATTTTTATCGCCTGGCCGAACCGAAGTCGTCTGGTTTTCAGCGTGTGTCGCTGCGTCCCGAGGACCATCGCGGCGGCCTGCTGACCATGGGCGCGGTACTCGGCCTGACTTCCGACGGCACGCGACATCGCCCCGTTCACCGTGGGAGCTGGGTGAGCGAAGCCATTTTCGGCAAGACTCCGCCACCACCCCCAGCGAACGTCGATCCTATCGAACCGAATCCGCCGGACAGTCCCAAAGCAACCATTCGACAGAAGATCGAGGCTCACGCGAAGAATGCGAACTGCGCCGCGTGTCATCGCAATTTCGACCCGTTCGGACTGGCTTTCGACCAGTTCGACGCGATCGGTCAATGGCGCACTCACGAACGCGTTGAAAGCGGGACCGGCGATGACCCGCCAGTCGATCCACATGGTACAATGCCCGACGGTCGAACGTTTGCCGATGCAGAACAGTTCAAGCAACTGCTGCTCGATGACCGCGATCGTTTTCTCGAAGCCTTCGTCGAGCAACTTTGTACTTACGGATTACGCCGCGTGCTGACGATCGACGACCACGAAGACATTCAGCTCATCGTAGTCGAAGCAAAGCAAAAGCATTATCAATTGAAGGACATCGTGCGAGCCGTCGCCTTGTCGGATTTAATGAAGAAACGGTGAGGGAGGAGCATTTAGCTATTAGCTGTTAGCGATTAGCTTTTTATGAACACATGTTCGACAGGCTACGCCAGTGCCATCCTTTGACGAAGTTGATACGGAAGGGATGCCTTCTGGCTAATAGCTTACCGCTAATCGCTGACAGCTAATTGCTAACCGCCATGAAAGACTTTCGAAACCTTCAGATCTGGAACCGTTCGCATGGGCTCACCCTTGAGATATATCGGCTTACGCGGGAGTTCCCGAAGACTGAAACATATGGGCTCGTCAGCCAGATGCGTCGCTCCGCTTCATCGATTCCAACCAATATCGCGGAAGGTTGTGGAAGAAATACTGACAGGGATTTCGCGAGATTCCTCGACAACAGCATGGGCTCGGCATCTGAACTTGAGTACCAACTCATTCTGGCTCACGACCCTGAATACATCCCCAGGGAAACATTCGAAAGAACGATCTCCGAACTTACCGAAATCAAACGAATGCTCAACGCTTTTATCCAAAAGCTAAGAGCTGCGTGATGAACGATTAGCTGTTAGTGATTAGCTTTCAGCTTCAAACACTCCTGCACTTTAGGCGAATTCTTTACATCCTGCGAGGGATGAGCGTGTCTGGCGCGGACGGTGGGCGTGGAGTAGCTTGAGGCCGATGTGAGGGAGGAGGCTGAGCGAATTTGAATCGAGTGTTTTGGTCACACGCAGAGGCT